>NZ_JBHTBH010000001.1:575446-1026458 GCF_042664915.1 Marinactinospora rubrisoli | reverse complement strand
TTCGCCGCTCGTGTACCCCGAAGGGCCTTACCGCTCGACTTGCATGTGTTAAGCACGCCGCCAGCGTTCGTCCTGAGCCAGGATCAAACTCTCCATCAAAGGCCGAACAACCACCACCCAGAAACCCAGATGGCGGTAAACCTCGAAGAGAAACCCTGACGATCGGCCCCGAAAGGCCGGTCAATCAAAGGAACCCCGGCACCATCCATCGATGATGCCACGGGGCCAAAACAAACTTTGGCACAAAGAAAACAAACACGCGCTGTTGAGTTCTCAAGAAACAACCGCTTCACTCGTATACAAGCAACCGGAACAACCCGGAACCAGCTCTTCTATCGAGGCGGCGAATCCGCTTTGTTGTGTCTCCACTTTATCAGAGCCGTTCCGCTTCACCAAATCGCTGGTTTCGGCGTTTCAACTCCGACAATCGGACTTATCCTGTTCATTCCGAAAAGCGCGAACAACGCACATTTCGGAACGATTCCAGGTTTCCACCACGAACTCGCGGTGTGCACCTGGTAGGAATTCCGGGAAAACGGCCGCTATCCGCGTCCGTCTCGTCCGAGGGAGGTGGCTCCAGCCGCCCACCCCATGGGGGTGTCCGGTTCCTGGACCCGTGACTCCGAGTGTACCGCCCCGGAGCCGCTGCTCCGACCCGGCTCGCCCGAAGTCGGCGCCGCATGCGAAACCCGAGGGGCTCTCATGTGGCGACTCGGAGAACATTACCCCATCCCGCCGAGGACGCAAGCCGGGCCCCACTCCGCGTCGGGTGTCCGAACCACCCCGTCGCCGGCACGCCGCGCTCTCACCGGAGAGCCGCCGGCCGACGTCCGAACGACAGCGCTGCTCACCCTGCGTGATCCAGGTCATATCGATCAGGCGACGACTTGGCCACACCCGTTGCCAGGCGCGATGACGGAAATACGCTTTTTCGCACCGTTCGTGGTTGGGGAAGGGACACCGTGGCACTGACCGAACAACGCACGACAAGTTGGAAACTCATCGGCCCGGGCATCGTCGTCGCGGCGACCGGGGTCGGCGCTGGCGACATGGTGGCGACCCTGATCGCCGGGGAGCGGTTCGGCTACACGTTGTTGTGGGCGACCATCGTGGGCTGCCTCGTGAAGATCGCGCTGGCCGAGGCGACCGGCCGCTGGCATCTCGCCACCGGGCGGACGATCTTCGATGGGTGGAGCAGCCTGGGCCGCTGGACGCACTTCTACTTCGGCCCCTACATCGTCATCTGGGGCTTCCTCTATGGCGCCACCGCGATGTCCGCCAGCGCCCTGCCCCTCGCGGCGCTCTTCCCGGTTCTGCCGCTCTGGGCGTGGGCGATGCTGTGCGGCGTCGCCGGCCTGCTCTTCGTGTGGTTCAACCAGTACGCGGTCTTCGAGAAGGCCATGACGGCGCTCATCGGCCTGATGTTCGTCACCGTCGTGGGCCTGGCGTTGTTCGTCACCCCCGACATCGTCGCCACCGTCAAGGGACTCGTCCCCCTGCTGCCGCAGGGCTCGGCCGTGTACACCCTCGGGCTGATCGGCGGGGTCGGCGGCACGATCACCATGGCCGCCTACGGCTACTGGGTGAACGCCAAGGGATGGCGGGACGCCACCTGGATGCGGATGATGCGGTGGGACAACCGGGTCGCCTATGTCATGACCGGTGTCTTCGTGATCGCCATGCTGATCGTCGGCGCGGAGCTGCTGTACGCCACGAACATCGCGCTCTCGGAGGGCGACCGCGGCCTGCTGGACCTCGCGGGGGTCCTGGAGGAGCGGTTCGGCCGGGTGCTCTCCGTGGTGTTCCTCGTGGGGTTCTTCGCGGCGGCGTTCTCCTCGATCCTGGGCGTCTGGCACGGAGTCAGCTTGATGTTCGCCGACTTCATCGGCCACCTGCGCGGCCGGGCGAACCGCCCGGTGGAGGAGCGGGAGCGCAGCTGGGAGTTCCGCGGCTACCTGCTGTGGCTGACCTTCCCGCCGATGCTGCTGCTGCTGTTCGACCGCCCGTTCCAGCTCGTCGTCATCTACGGCGTGCTGGGCGCGTTCTTCATGCCGTTCCTGGCGCTGACGCTGCTGTGGCTGCTGAACAGCAAGCGGGTGCCGGGTGAGTGGCGGAACGGGATCGTCAGCAACGTGGGCCTGGCCGTCGCCGGGCTGCTGTTCATCGTGCTCTGCGTGCACGAGATCCTGGGCTACGTCCAGGGCGGCTGACATGGGCCGTGCCCGCGGCCGGCCGGCCGCGGGCACGGCGCCCGGTGGCTCAGAGAAGTTCGCGCAGCACCCGCGCCAGCCGGCGGAACGCGACGCCCCGGTGGCTGATGGCGTTCTTCTCCTCCGCGGTCAGCTCCGCGATGGTCCGGGTCTCGCCGTCGGGTACGAAGATCGGGTCGTAGCCGAAGCCGTTGCCGCCGCGCGGCGCGGTGATGACGTGGCCGGCGACCGTTCCCTCCACCGCCCGCTCCTCGCCGGAGGGCAGCACGATGGCCGCCGCCGAGACGAACCTGGCGCCACGCCGCTCGGCCGGGGTGTCGGCGAGCTGGTCGAGGACGAGCCGGAGGTTGGCGGCGTCCCGGTCGCCCGACCGGTCGCCGAAGCTCCCGGACCAGCGGGCGGACAGCACCCCGGGCATCCCGTTCAGCTCGTCCACCTGCAGCCCGGAGTCGTCGGCGACGGCCGGCAGGCCGGTGTGGCGGGCGATCGCCCGGGCCTTGAGCAGGGCGTTGCCGCTGAAGGTGGGCTCCGTCTCGGGCACCTCGGGAGCATCGGGGTAGCGGTCCAGCCCGACCACCTCGACGTCGAGGCCGGCCTCGGCGAGGATGGCCCGCATCTCGGGCACCTTCTTGGCGTTGCGAGTCGCGAGCACGATGGTGCGCGTGGTCATGACGCCGCTCATCCCGCCAGGGCCTTCTTCTGCAGCTCGGCGAGCTGGGTGCAGCCGGAGACGGCGAGGTCGAGGAGGCTGTCCAGGGTGCCGCGGTCGAACGGCTCACGCTCCGCGGTGCCCTGCACCTCGATGAAGCGCCCCTCACCGGTGACCACGACGTTCATGTCGGTCTCGGCGACGGAGTCCTCCAGGTAGTTGAGGTCGAGCCGCGGCTGCCCCTGGACGACGCCCACGCTCACGGCCGAGACCGAGCCGGTGAGCGGGTTCTTCTTCAGGTTGCGCTGCCTGCGGAGGAACTTCACCGCGTCGACCAGCGCGACGTAGGCGCCGGTGATGGCGGCGGTCCGGGTACCGCCGTCGGCCTGCAGGACATCGCAGTCCAGGGTGATGGTGTGTTCGCCCATCGCCTTGAAGTCGACGACCGCCCGGAGTGAGCGCCCGACGAGGCGGGAGATCTCGTGCGTGCGTCCGCCGATCTTGCCCTTGACGGATTCCCGGGCGCCGCGGGTGTCGGTGGCGCGAGGCAGCATCGCGTATTCGGCGGTCACCCAGCCCTCGCCGGTGCCGCGGCGCCAGCGCGGGACGCCGTCCTCGACCGACGCCGCGCACAGCACGCGGGTGTCGCCGAATTCGACGAGAGCGGAGCCCTCTGCGTGCCGGAGCCAGTTGCGGCTGATGGTCACGGGCCGGAGTTCGTTCGGAGCGCGTCCGTCGGGTCGAGCCATGTAGCGAGCCTATCGGTGGCGCCGGGTGGGGATGGCCGGGACGGTGCGGACCGCGGCGGGGGCCGGGCCCGGCCGAAGAGGCTGCGCAGCGGCGCTCTCCATCGATCCGTTACCGCGGGGATGACACCATGGTGGCGCCGACGTCCGCGACAGGCTCGCCGGGCGCCGGCGTCCCCCCGGTCGCACGGATGCTGAAGGTCGCCACACCATGAGCCACGCCCCGAGAACGATCCCGCCCGCCAGCGCCCTGCTCCCCGGCACCGTCCGCCGGTTCACCGGCGGGCGGGCCCGGTGGACGCGCACGTTGAGCGCCGGCGCGACCGCCGTGGTGGTGGTGCCCCTGATGGCCGCGTGTGCACCGGCCGGCGACCCGGCCGAGGCGGGGGGCGCCGCGTCCGCACCGCAGTCGCCGCCGCCGTCGGAGGTCGACGCCCGGCCGGTGCCGACGCCGAGCGACGGTGCGAGCGCCGAGCCGGTCGAGCCGCTGCCGCTCCCGGAGTCGTGCACCGAGACGGGGCTGACCGACCACATGGCGGCGTTCGCCGACCGGTTGTCCGAGCCCGAGTTCGAGGAGGTGCGCACCGACACCCGGCTGGAATGCTCGTGGGCGGGTTTCAGCCGCGACGACTGGAGCGAGGTGGTCATGGTGACCTACACGCCGTCCGGCAGCCTGGTGGAGTACCCCGGGCACGTGCCGGCCTCGGTGGCGGCCGATCCGGACTTCTTCAGCACCGAGGAGGTGGCCGAGCTGGGCGGCATCGCGCAGTGGCGCCGCGGTGGGGTGTTCTCCGGGGTCGCGCTGCACCTTCCGGGGCTGCAGGTGACGAGCACCAGTAACGCCGGGCGGGTCAGCGAGGAGGACCTGCTGGAGGTGTCGGTGGCGACGGCCCGCGACCTGCTGGAGGAGGGCGACGGCTGAGGCGGACCGGGGTCAGGAGACTCCGGCGCGCTGTGCGGCGCGCACCCCGGATCCGGTGATCTCGTAGACGGCGCCGGGCCGGGCGAGGTCCACGGGGCCGGTGTAGGTGGTGCGCGCCTCGGCCAGGCTGCGCTCGTCGTCGTTCCACGGCACGAGGTGGGTGAGCACGAGACGGCGCGCGCCGGCGCGGCGGGCGTGCTCGCCGGCTTCGCTGCCGGTGAGGTGCATGTCCTTGGGGTGGTCCTGGTGGTCGTGGAAGGACGACTCGCACAGGAACAGGTCGGTGTCGCGGGCGAGGTGGACGAGTTCGTCGCACGGCCCGGTGTCACCGGAGTAGGTGAGGGCGGCGCCGCCGTGTTCCAGGCGGATGCCGAACGCCTCGACGGGGTGGTTGACGCGCTGCACGTGGACGCCGAAGGGGCCGATCCAGTGCCGGCCGGGGGTCAGCTCGTGGAAGTCGAAGGTCTCGCGCATGCCGGGGTCGGGGTCGAGACCGTACGCCTCGGCCATGCGGTCCGCGACGCCGCGCGGGGCGTACACGGGGATGCGGGGTTTGCGGCCGCTGACCGGGTAGGTGCGGGCCACCCAGTAGGAGCACAGGTCGAAGCAGTGGTCGGCGTGCAGATGGCTGAGGTAGACGGCGTCGATGGCGTAGATGTCGGTGTAGCGCTGCAGCGCGCCGAGCGCGCCGTTCCCCAGGTCCAGCAGCAGCCGGAACCCGTCGGCCTCCACGAGGTAACACGAGGCGGGGCTGGCCGGGCCGGGGAAGCTCCCGGAGGAGCCGATGATCGTGAGTCGCACGTCGAACTGCCTTTTCGGTGAGTTGCCTCCGCGGAGGGCCTCCGCATGTTACGAGATCGCCGTCTCCGTGTTACGGGTCTACCCCAATGCCTGGTCAGGCGGTACCGAATGTGGTCCGGGTCTCAGGCGGTGTGAATCACATGTGACTCCGTCACACGTTACCCCGCGCCGGGTTCGGCCACGTCAAACGGGGTGTGCCCGGCGCGTCCGGGTCACCGCCCGACGCGGGCGAGCTGGCGGCTCTGCGCGACCAGCCGGCCCTTGATGTCCCATAGGTCCACGGTCTCGTCGAACCAGCCGTCGCTGACGAGGTCGGCGCGGGAGCGGAAGGCGAGGGGCCCGGGGTGCGGGAGGGCCCGCAGGTGCCAGGTGAGCTCGACGGTGGGCGCCCACCGCCAGGGCTGGAGCACGGCGACGATGGGGGGCAGGGCGTCCACCGCCAGCGGGACGAACGCGACGGGGTCGGCCGGTGCGCCGTCGGTCGCGGCCGGGCCGACGTGGCCGTGGAGTTCGGCGGTGCCGGGCGGTTCGTCGCGCGGCGCGTCCGCGGCGAGGGTGGCGCTGAGGGCACGGTGGCTCTCGGGGGCGAAGTTCAGTTCGACCCGGTCGGCGAAGCCGCCGATGGTGTCGCGGCTCTGCCGTGGGTCGAAGGCGCGGCACCGTTCGATCGGTGGGATGGCCGGGGCCGGCGCTCCGTACGCGGGGCCGGCGGCCGGGTCGAGGGTCGCCGAGGTGATCAGCCCGGTGACGAGCGGGCGGCCGTCCTGGCGCAGGAGCACCTGGCTGGTGGTGACGGTGCGCCCGTGCTTCAGCACGGTCACCTCGACGTCGGCGGGGCCGGCGGTGGCGGGGCGCAGGAAGTGGTAGGAGGACGAGACGGGGTGGGGGTGCCCGGACTCGGCGAGGGCGGCGCGCTGCAGCACCGCCATCAGGTAGCCGCCGTTGATGGCGGTGCCGATGAGGTAGCCGGGATCGAGGTCGGCGGAGTACCTGCCCGTGCCGGGGCCATCGGGGGCGTCCGCGCTCTTGGTGACGGAGGTGGCGTCGTCGAATCGGCTCATTGGGACATTGAACCGAACCGGGTCCGCGGCGCGGGCGGGCAGGGGGCCTCTGGCGCCGGGGGAACGCCCGCCGGACGCGCCGGGACCGGGCGGCCCCGGCGCGTGTGGCGGGTCAGGCCCAGAGCTGGCCGTCCAAGCGGGACTCGGCCTCCTCAAGGGTGCCCTCGTAGGCGCCGGTGGACAGGTACTTCCATCCGGCGTCGGCGACGATGAACGCGATGTCGGCGCGCTCACGGGCCCGGACGGCGCGCGCCGCCACCCCGAGTGCGGCGTGCAGGGCTCCGCCGGTGGAGATGCCTGCGAAGATGCCCTCCTGGTCGAGCAGTTCGCGGGTCCGGCGCAGGGCGGCCTCGGCCGGCACGGAGAACCGGGTCGTCAGGACGCTCTCGTCGTAGAGCTCGGGCACGAATCCCTCGTCGAGGTTGCGGAGCCCGTAGACGAGTTCGCCGTACCGGGGTTCGGCCGCCACGATCTGGACACCGGGTCGCTGTTCCCGCAGGTAGCGTCCGACGCCCATGAGGGTGCCGGTGGTGCCGAGGCCCGCGACGAAGTGCGTGATGCCGGGCAGGTCGGCGAGCAGTTCCGGCCCGGTGGTCTCGTAGTGGGCCCGGGCGTTGGCCGGGTTGCCGTACTGGTAGAGCATCACCCAGTCGGGGTGCTCCTCGGCCATGCGCTTGGCGACGCGCACGGCCTCGTTGGACCCGCCCTCGGCCGGCGAGTAGTGGATCTGCGCGCCCCACATGCGCAGCAGCTGGGTGCGTTCGGCGGAGGTGTTCTCCGGCATGACGCACACCATCCGGTAGCCGCGGAGCCGGGCCACCATGGCGAGCGAGATGCCGGTGTTGCCCGATGTGGGTTCCAGGATGGTGCGGCCCGGGGTGAGCCGGCCGTCCTTCTCCGCCTGCTCGATCATGTAGGCGGCGACGCGGTCCTTGACCGAGCCGGTGGGGTTGCGGTCCTCCAGTTTCGCCCAGAGGCGGACGTCGGGCGTGGGGGACAGCCGCGGCAGGCCCACCAGCGGGGTCCTGCCGAGGGAGTCCAGGAGTGAGTCGAACCGCATGGCGGCTAGCGCATGCCGCCGGCGACGGCCGGCAGGATCGTGACGGTGTCGCCGTCGCTCACCGGCGCGTCGATGCCTCCGATGAACCGGACGTCCTCGTCGTTGAGGTAGACGTTGACGAACCGGCGCAGCGCGTCGTTCTCGACGAGCCGCTCGGCGAGGCCGGGGTGGCGCTTGTCGAGATCGGTGACGAGTGCGCGGATGGTGTCGCCCTCGCCCTCGACGGTCTTGGCGCCGCCCGTGAGGTTGCGCAGGATGGTCGGGATGCTGACCTCGATGGCCATGGGTGTGTTCTCCGTAGCGCTCTGGTGCTCGTCGGTGTCGTCGGGCCTTCGGCGCGGTCCGGTGCACCGGTGCGGTGGCACTGAATGCCGCGTTCCGCGCCGCGTCGTCGGCCTCTCGCGTACGTGTGCAACGTGGGCGGGCGCCCTGTGATTCCGGAAGGCGGCCGGCCGGTCAGGGGTGGCCGGCGCCGCCGGAGATCTCGACGGGTTCCTCCGTGACCACGCCGTCCACGATCCGGTAGGAGCGGAACTCCACGGTGTCCGGCTCGCGGGTGGAGACCAGGACGTAGTGGGCGTTCGGCTCGGAGGCGTAGGAGACGTCGGTGCGGGAGGGGTACGCCTCGGTCGCGGTGTGGGAGTGGTAGATCACGACCGGTTCCTCGTCGCGTTCGTCCATCTCCCGCCAGACCTTGAGCTGCTCCAGGGAGTCGAAGCGGTAGAAGGTCGGGGAGCGTTCGGCGTTGATCATCTCGACGAACCGGACGGGCCGGTCGGACCCGGCCGGGCCGGCGACCACGCCGCACGCCTCGTCGGGGTGGTCGCGGCGGGCGTGCGCCACGATCTCGTCGTAGATCGAGCGATCAATCCTCAGCATGCCCTCAGCCTAGCCGAATGTCGTTCCATACCCACCGGCTGGGTAGGAGACCTCGGTGGCCCGGCGGTGTCCTCCGCGAACGGCGCGCGCCGTGCGCTGACCGCTTGAGGCCACGCCCGCCCGGTATCGGCGAACCCGCACGTGGCGCTGGCGGGCCCGGCCGGTCCCGGTCCGCAATGGGCCCGTGGGCCTATTGCCGCCCGACTTATGTCCCGTGTGCAATGTCATCTGCGCACGGACGATCAGGGAGCGCTCACACAGCGTCGCGGACCCACCGGACGTGCGCCGTCACCGCTGCGGGATCCCCCGCTCACCCCGCAAGGAGAACCGCCGTGTCCACGAGACGCTCCATGAGAAGACCCCTGGCCCGAATCGCGTCCGCCGCCCTGGCCGTCGCCGCCGTCCTCGCCCCCGCCCCCGCACTCGCCGACCCCGCCCGGCCGGCCGACGCCCGCCAGATGGCGATGCACGCCCAGGAATCCTCCCCGGCGGAACTCGCCACCCGCGCGGCGCCCGCCGGTGTCCCCGGCATCGACGTCTCGCACTGGCAGGGCGGCATCGACTGGGGGGCCGTCGCGGCGTCCGGGGTGCGCTTCGCCTACATCAAGGCCACCCAGCGCACCAACTACCGGGACCCCAACTTCAACGCCAACTACGTCAACGCCTACAACGCCGGCATCATCCGCGGCGCCTACCACTTCGCCGAGCCGAACCGCTCCAGCGGCGCGGACCAGGCGAACTACTTCGCCGGCAACGGCGGAGCGTGGTCCGCGGACGGCCGCACCCTCCCCGGCGCCCTGGACCTGGAGGACACCGCCGGCCAGCCGCACTGCTACGGCATGACGCCCGCGCAGATCGTCGCCTGGACGCGGGACTTCAGCGACACCTACCGCGCCCGCACCGGCCGCGACGTGGTGATCTACACCAGCCGCGGCTGGTGGGACGACTGCGCCGGCGGCAGCAACGCCTTCGCCGCGACGAACCCGCTGTGGGTGGCGAGCTGGACCACGGCGCCCAGCCCCACCATGCCGAGCGGGTTCGGCGTCCACACCTTCTGGCAGTACACCAGCACCGGCTCGGTGCCGGGCATCGGCGGCAACGTGGACCGCAACGTCTTCAACGGCAGCGAGGCCCGGCTGATCGCACTGGCGAACAACACCCCGTGACCTGGGGCCTCCGGCGACCGCCTCCGGGCGGCCGCCGGGCCCGGGCGGCTAGCGCATGAGGGCGTGGACGAGGGTGTCCTGCAGCCCGCCCAGCCAGTCGTAGATGTGCAAGGCGGCCTCGTTGGAGGAGTCGGCCGCGTTCCGCTCACCCCGCAGGTGCGCCTGGTAGCTCTCCTCCTCGACGCCGAGCCGGGTGCCCAGCGCGAGCCGGACGTCGTTCAGCGACTTCATCCAGGCCAGCGCCTCGGGCCGCCCCAGGGTGATGCGGCCGCCCGACTCGGGCAGCGCGGACAGGACGGCATTGGCGTTCTCCCGCTTGTGCCGGCGCAGCCCGTCCTCGGTGTAACGGCGGAAGTCGCCGGCCGACTCGGTGTCGTCGGCGTAGGCGTCCGGGAACAGCCGCGCCAGGACCGGATCGTCCGGCTTCTCGCTGCTGCCGCCGATTCCCACCATCTCGGCGAACTCGTCCTGCGGCGCGGGCGGCTCCACCAGTTCGAGCACGAGGTTGGCCATGGACCGCAGCACCGCGGCCTCGTCGCGGTCGAGGTCGATGCTGACCCCGCCGTGGGGCGCGCTCCGGAATCCCGTGGTCATCGTCCTTCGTTCATACTCGTCGCTGCCGCCGCCGGCGAGGGCGTGCGGCGGTGGGCGGTCACTTGTCCTGCTGGAGGGTCGCCCATAGGCCGTACTCGTGGAGGGTGGCGACGTCGCGTTCCATCTCCTCGCGGGAGCCGCTGGACACCACGGCCCGGCCCTTGTGGTGCACGTCCAGCATCAGCTTGTGCGCCTTGCGCTTGGAATAGCCGAACACGGTCTGGAAGACATAGGTCACGTACGACATCAGGTTGATCGGGTCGTTCCAGACGATCGTCACCCAGGGGAGATCCGGCCGCACGTGCTCCTTGGTGTCCGGCCGTTCGAGTTCGACCGGCGCGGTCGTCATGGATACATCATCCTTCCCCGTCTGTCGGCCCCCGGCGCCCCTCCATCGGCGCCGCGCTCTCTGGTCTAACGACCTGAGCCCGCCGCGCGTTTCGCCGCGCGGCCGTTGCTGGACCCTTGCTCGTCCCCGTAGTTCGTATTGTTCCATCCCTTCCGGCGGGGCTGGTGACTTCGCGAGAGGTGGGCCGGATTTTGTTCCTGATAGGCACAAACTAGGCTTGGATCTCATGACCGACTGCTGGAACAGCGCGCTGCTCACCGACCGGTACGAGCTGACGATGCTGCAGGGAGCACTGCACAGCGGCGCCGCGCACCGGCGAACGGTGTTCGAGATGTTCGCCCGGCGGTTGCCGGAGGCGCGCCGCTACGGCGTCGTCGCCGGTACCGGGCGCTTTCTGGACGCGCTGGAGCACTTCCGCTTCGACACCACGGCTCTGGACTACCTCTCCGACGCGGCGATCGTGGACGATCGCACGCTGGAGTGGCTGGCCGGCTACCGGTTCAGCGGCGACGTGTGGGGCTACGGCGAGGGCGACTGCTACTTTCCGGGCTCGCCCATCCTGGTCGTGGAGGCCCCCTTCGCCGAGGCGGTGCTCCTGGAGACGGTCGCGCTGTCCATCTACAACCACGACTGCGCCATCGCCTCGGCCGCCTCACGGATGGTCACGGCGGCGGGCGGCCGGCCGCTGATCGAGATGGGGTCACGCCGGACGCACGAGGCGGCCGCGGTCGCCGCCGCCCGCGCGGCGTACCTGGCCGGTTTCGACACCACCTCCAACCTGGCGGCCGGCCGCGCGTACGGAATCCCCACCGCGGGCACCAGCGCGCACGCGTTCGTGCTGCTGCACGACAGCGAGCGGCACGCGTTCGCCGCGCAGCTGGCGGCGCTCGGCCCGGAGACCACCCTCCTGGTGGACACCTACGACGTGGTGCGCGCCGTCCGCACCGGCATCGAGCTGGCCGGCGACCGGCTGGGCGGGGTGCGGATCGACTCCGGAGACCTCGCCGTGCTCGCCGGCGAGGTGCGCAAACTCCTGGACGAGAACGGGGCGGACACGACCCGCATCGTGGTGACCGGCGATCTCGACGAACACGCGATCCAGGCGCTGGCGATCGCTCCGGTGGACGGTTACGGGGTGGGGACCGCGCTGGTGACCGGCTCGGGGGCGCCGACCGCGTCCCTGGTGTACAAGCTCGTGGCGCGAGCGCACGGCGAGGGCCCGGACGTGCCGATGTCGCCGGTGGCCAAGCGGTCGGTCGGCAAGCCGAGCAAGGGCGGACGCAAGTGGAGCACCCGGCGGCTGGCCGACGACGGCACGGCCCGGGCCGAGCTGGTGTACGACCGCGAGCCCGAACCGGCGCCCAACGAGCGCCCGCTGCTGCGCCGGCTGGTGGCCGCCGGCGAGATCGTGGGCCGGGAGCCGCTGCAGGCGGCGCGGGAACGGCACCGCGCGGCGATGGCCGAGCTGCCGCTCACGGCGCAGCAGATGTCGCGGGGCGAGCCGGCGATCCCGACCCTGTTCGGGCAGGTGTGAGGTGTGCCCGCCGAGGGCGGACGGAGAGGAGAGCACCGTGCGAGCGCTGATCGTGGTCGATGTGCAGAACGACTTCTGCGAGGGCGGCAGCCTGGCGGTGACCGGCGGCGCCCGGGTGGCCGAGGCGGTCTCGGAGCTCATCGCCGCACGCCGCGGTGATTACCGGCACGTGGTGGCGACACGGGACCACCACGTCGATCCGGGCGAGCACTTCTCCACCACCCCGGACTTCGTGCACTCGTGGCCGCCGCACTGCGTCGCGGGCACGCCGGGTGCCGACTTCCACCCGGCATTCAACACCTCGCGGGTGGCGGCGGTGTTCGACAAGGGCGCCTACTCCGCCGCCTACAGCGGGTTCGAGGGCACCGCGCCGGACGGCAGCTCGCTGGAGGCGTGGCTGCGCGAGCGCGGAGTGACCGAGGTGGACGTCGTGGGCATCGCGACGGACCACTGCGTGCGGGCCACCGCCCTGGACGCGGCGCGGGCCGGTTTCGCGACCCGGGTGCTGCTCGGCCTGTCCGCCGGGGTCTCCCCCGGCACGGTGGCCGCGGCGCTGGCGGAGCTGCGCACCGCGGGAGTCACGCTGGAGGGCGAACCGGCCGGGGCGTGACCGCTCGGGGCGCGCCCCGAGCGACGGGGCGGTCCCGTTCTGGTCGCGCTCGCAGCCTCGCTCCCCTCCACCGCCAACGCGAAAGGCGCTACGCGCGAGGGCATTGACGGCTCCGGACGCTCGGCGGCTCGTCGCCCTGTGCCACTTGGTCGCGCTCACCACCTCACTCCCCTCCACCGCCAACGAGGGTGGGCCTTCGGCAGCGCCGTCGGCGCCTCCGGACGCTCGGCGGCTCGCGCTCCACGCCCCCGGTCGCGCTCGCCACCTCGCTCCCCTCCACCGCCAACGCGAGGGGCCTACGGCAGAAGGCGTCGACGGCTCCGGACGCTCGGCGGCTCGTCGCCCTGTGCCACTTGGTCGCGCTCGCCACCTCACTCCCCTCCACCGCCAACGCGAAAGGCGCTACGCGCGAGGGCATTGACGGCTCCGGACGCTCGGCGGCTCGCGCTCCGTGGACGTCAGTCGATGCCGACGGCGCGCCGGACCTTGGCCAGGACCCGGCTGCTCCGCTCACGTGCCTTGACGGCACCGGCGGCGAGGATTGCGTCGAGGTCGGAATCGGGCTCCATGAGGCGCTCGTAGCGCTCCCGCATGGGGGCCACCTCGGTGTTGATGGCCTCGAACAGCTGGTTCTTCAGTTCGCCCCAGCCCATGCCACCGGCTTCCAGCCGCTTGCGGGTCTCGGTGAGGCGGCCGGGCTCCTCGAAGTGCGTGAGCAGCTGGAACACCACCGAGGTGTCGGCGTTCTTGGGCTCCTCCACCGGGGTGCTGTCGGTGGGGATGCGCCGCACCAGCTTGCGCAGCCGGTTCTCGGGGAGGAACAGCGGGATGGTGTTGTCGTAGGACTTGCTCATCTTGCGGCCGTCGATGCCCGGCAGCACCGCGGCGTCGCCCTCGTTGTAGACGCCCTGCGGGATGGGGAAGCTGTAGGACTCCCCGTACAGGTGGTTGAACGAGCCGGCGATGTCGGCGGCGTACTCCAGGTGCTGGGCCTGGTCACGGCCGACCGGCACGTAGTCGGTCTCCATGATGAGGATGTCGGCGGCCATGAGGATGGGGTAGTTGAACAGCCCCATGTTCACCCCGGCGTCGAGGTCGGTGGCGCCCGCCTCGGCGTTGCGGTCGCGGGCCGCCTTGTAGGCGTGCGCCCGGTTCATCAGGCCCTTGCCGGTGAAGCTGGCCAGGATGGTGGACAGCTCGAACACCTCGGGAACGCTGGACTGGCGGTAGATGATGGTGCGCTCGGGGTCGAGTCCGCAGGCCAGCCAGGTGGCGGCGACCGACCGGATGTTGTGCCGGAGCCGGGCGGGGTCCCTGACGGTGTTCAGCGAGTGGTAGTCGGCGAGGAAGTACAGCGTGTCGGAGGACGCGGCGGCCGCCAGGGCCGGCTTGATCGCTCCGACGTAGTTGCCGATGTGCGGCTCGCCTGAGGTCTGGATGCCCGTCAGGAAGGTCTTGGTCGCTGCCATGGCACCGATTTTAACGGGGTGATCGCCCGGCCATCGCGCCGCGGACGGCCGCACGGCGGTCGGCGACCTGTGGATTCCCCGTGTCCGGGGGGCGCCCCGTGGCGGGGCGCCCCCCGGACGGGCTAGGCGCTCACCTCCGCCGCACGGAGCAGGTCGGCCAGACCTTCGGTCCGGTGGTTGTCCACGATGAGGATCTGCGACTCGGGCAGCAGCCAGTAGCGCTGTTCGTAGAACACGTCGGGCCCGTCGTCCCAGCTGCGGTCGCCGGGCGCGTCGGTGCAGCCCACGTACCACACCCGGTAGAACGCCCGGCGGTCGCCGACGTCGGCGAGCGTGGCCTCCTGAGGTGCGCGCGAGTCCCCGGGGTCGGGCGCCGACGTGTCGTAGGACGGGTCGCAGTTGTAGGGGCCGGCGACCGGGTGGTAGGGCAGGCTCTCGTCGATGGC
Organism: Marinactinospora rubrisoli; assembly: GCF_042664915.1. Taxonomy (NCBI): domain Bacteria; kingdom Bacillati; phylum Actinomycetota; class Actinomycetes; order Streptosporangiales; family Nocardiopsidaceae; genus Marinactinospora; species Marinactinospora rubrisoli. The sequence goes on along the minus strand of NZ_JBHTBH010000001.1, from coordinate 1,011,962 downwards.
GCCCATCGTGAAGCCGGTCGAAATGCCTCCCGGGCCGAACAGCATGATGCTGGGGCAGCCGTGGTGGCTGTTCCACGATCCGGTCGCCGAGCACGGGCTGCCGGGGTCGGTCCCGATGAGCAGCCACTCGTCACTGACGGCCGGCCGGCCCAGCGGCTCGAAGTCGCCCTCGTTGCGGTAGACCTCCCACTCGCCCGGGACCTCGAAGGTCAGATTACGGAACCGCACCTCCTGGGTGGCGGGGCGCTCGGGCGCCCGCACTTCGGCGTCGGCGAGGATGCCGTCCAGCGCCTCGATGCCGTAGCCGTCCAGGATGAAGATCTCGGAGTCGGGGAGCAGCCACCACCGCTGGTCGTAGTACCGGAGGTTGACCGGGCTGCTCCAGTCGGCCGGGTCCTCCTGGTGGCTGCAGGGCACCGACACCTCACGGTAGGCGGCGTCCTGGCCGCCGACGGGGCGGGTCTCGGCGACCTCGGCCGGGTAGCCGGGGTCGTCCTCGGTGTAGAGGCTGCGGCCTTCGGGGCATCCCGGCACCTCGCTGGCCGGGATGAACTGGGGGGCGGGCTCGTCCTCGGCGCTGATCGGGCCGTACCCGGGACCGCCGAAGGCGATGCCGCTGCGGCCGAACACCCGGACGTGTTCGCAGGAGGACACGTTGGTGTCGGCCCACATCCAGTCGACGTCGGCGCAGCCCTCCTGGCCGCCGGGGTAGAGCACCAGCCACTCCTCTGCGACACGGGGCTCAGGGGCCGACAGCGGCCCGAACTCGTCCCGGATCCGCTCGACCTGCCAGCCGTCCGGCAGCCACAGCGTCAGGCCCTGGAACTCCACGGGGGTGCCGTCGCGGGTGGCGGCGGTCTCCTCGGCGTCCGCGCCGAACGGCAGGATCGGTTCACCGGCGTAGATCCGGCCGCCGATCCAGCCGCCCGTGACGACGGCGGTGGCGGTGGCACCGGCGGCGATGAGGGCGGTGGCCTTGCTCATCCCCGCGATGGTGCCCCCGGCCGCGGCGGCCGAAGCCCCACCGGCCGCTCCTCCCACGGTGCCACCCGCGGCCCCGCCGGCGGCGATCCCGCCGGCCGCGCCGGCACCGGCGACCGCGCCCGCGTTGGGCACCGCCGCGGCGCCCAGCGCGACGGCGGCGATCCACGGGCCCGCGCCGCGCCCGACGGTCCCGAAGCCGAGCCAGCTCGCCGCCAGGAGGGCGCGCAGCCGGGACCGCTGGTCGGCACCGGCTTCCGTGGGCTCGACTCCGGCGAGGGCGAGGACGGCGTCCAGTGCCTCGGCGGCGTCCGGCCGATCCGCCGGGTCGGGGTCCAGGGCGCGTTCGACGAGCGGCCGCAGTTCGCCGGGCACGCCGTCGAGGTCGGGCGTCCCTTCGCGGCTGCGGTCGAGCAGCGTGCGCGCGTCGCCGTCGCCGAACGGGCCGTGCCCGGTGGCGGCGTACACCACCAGCCCGCCCCACGCGAACATGTCGGATCGCGCGGTGGCCGCCGCGTTGCCGAGCCGCTCGGGCGCGATCCACCCGGGCGTGCCGTAGACGGCGTGCTCGGCGTCGTCGTCGCCGGCGGCCCGGGCGATGCCGAAGTCGAGCACGCGGGGGCCGTCGGCCGACAGCATCACGTTGCCGGGTTTGATGTCGCGGTGCAGCACCCCGGCGGCGTGGATGGCGGCGAGCGCTTCGGCGGTACCGGCCGCGAACGACAGCAGGGCGGCGCCCGTGAGCGGGCCGTTTTCGGCCACGTGCTCCTTGAGGGTCTGGCCGCGCACGAACTCGGTGGCCAGCCAGGGCTGTTCGGCCGCGGGATCGGCGCCGAGGAACTCGGGCGCGCACTCGGCGTCGATCCGGCGGACGAGCTCGGCCTCGCGGGCGAACTGGCGGCGGTACTCGGCGTCGGCGGCGTGTTGCGGGTGGATCACCTTGACGGCGACCTGGCGGCCGGTGTCGTCGAGGGCGCCGTAGACGGCTCCCATGCCGCCGGCGCCGACGCGGCCGACGATGCGGAAGGGGCCGATGACGCGTGGGTCGTCGGGCGTGAGGGGGCTGAAGCCGGACGGTAATTGAGGAGAGGGGGTCGTGGGATCCATGGAGGAGGACATGGTCTCGGCGCTTCTGTTCCTGGGGTCGGGATCGATGGCGGCGCACGCGGTGCGGGCGCGCCCATGCCGGTCACCGGCATGGCCCGGCCGCCGGAGGCGGCGCGGCCGGGGCTCCGCCCGCCGAATGGACGCGCCGGACGCCTCCGCGGTTCCCGGTACTTTCCGTCCGGTGCCGCGGCGCCGTACCGGCCCGCGCTGGGGTCAGGCCCGGAACGCGGCCCAGGCGCGGCGCATCCGCTCGCCCTGCCCCTCGGTGAACTCGCGCATGCAGGCGTCGTCGCTGTAGTTCATGAAGTTGCGGACGGGGTCCTCGCCCGGCCGGCTCGGGCAGGTGTCGCGGCCCTCCGGGCAGCCGGCCGACTGCTGGCGCTCGTACGGCGTGTCGTCGACGTAGTCGCTGGGGTGGCTGCACCCGTTCTGGAAGGTGTGGAACAGGCCGAGCCAGTGGCCGGTCTCGTGGGTGGCGGTGTGCCCGAGGTCGAACTTCTCGCGCCCGCCGCCGGGAAGGGTGCGGTAGTCGACGGTGACGCCGTCGGCCCAGTCGTTGACGCTGTAGTCCTGCGGGAACGTGGAGCGGCCGAGGATTCCGCGCCCCAGGTCGGCGGTGTAGAGGTTGAGCGTCCCGCCGTCGCCGCGCCGCAGCTCGCGCTTGATGGCCTCCTCGTTCCCCATGAAGTCACGGAACCACAGGTCGTCGGCGGTGCGGGTGACGTCGTGCAGCTCGAACCGGATGCCGGTGTCGGCGCCGCCGTGGCCGCCGCTGTACGCCTTGTTCATGCCGGCGATCTGGGCGTCGATCTTGGCCCGGGACACGTTGCCGGTGCCGTCCTGGCGAGAGAGGACGTGGACGATGACGGGGATGGTCACCGGCGAGTCGGCGGTGGGGATCCGCTGGCCGGCCGCGGCCTCGGTCAGCCGCCGGTCGAGTTCGGCGGCGCGCTGCGGGGTGACCGTGGCGGGGTCGGGCATGGCGGGGTCGGCGAGCCGGGAGGTACCGGTCTCAGGCGGGCAGCCCGGCTCCTGGGCGGCGGTGGGGGCGGCGCGCTCCGTCGGCGGGGTTCCCTGGCCGGCCGTGGCCGCCATGACCCCGGCCAGCGCGATCGCGCTCACTGCCAGTCCGCCCCATGTACCCGCGTTGCGCAACCGTCGCTCACTCTCCGCGTCCACCATGATTACGCACTGTAGTCATTCCGAACCGCAGCGCCCGGCCGGGCACGTCCGGATTGCGGAGCTTTTACGTGCGCGGACGCCGCCGGCCGCGGCGGCGTCCCGAGTGGAATTCTAGGAACGGAAACGCCGACGCCGCAGGCGTTTCCGGTGATCCAGGGCCGCAACGCGCACGTCGGACGGTCCGCGGCGGTCAGGAACCGCCGGTGGCCCAGCTGCGGATCTTGGCGATCCGGGCGCGGATCTCCTCGGCCGTGGCCTGGGCGATCGGCGGGCCGCCGCACGTCCGGCGCAGCTCGCTGTGGATCATCCCGTGCGGCTGCCCGGTGCGGCGGTGCCAGGCACCCACCAGCCCGTTGAGCTCGCGGCGCAGGTCGGCGAGCACCTCGTGCGCCGCCGCCTCCTGCGGCTCCTCGCGCGGCGCCCGCAGCTCCTGGGCGCGCTGCTCGGCCTTGCGCTTGCGCAGCAGCGTGGCCACCTGGTCGGGTTCCAGCAGTCCGGGCAGGCCGAGGAAGTCCTCCTCCTCGGGGGACCCGGGCGCGCCGCCGCCGAACTCGCCGCCGTCGTAGAGGGCGCGGTCGAACTCCGCCGACGCCTCCATCGTCTCGAACGGCAGTTCCTCCCCGACGTCGGGGGTGTCGCGCTTGCGGCGCGCCTCGTCCACGAGGTCCTGCTCGGGGTTGAACTCCCCGTCCTTGATCGGCCGGTCGAGGGCGTGGTCCCGTTCGCGCTCCATCTCCCCCGCGAACTCCAGCAGCGTGGGGACCGAGGGCAGGAACACCGACGCGATCTCGCCGCGGCGCCGCACCCGCACGAATCGGCCGACGGCCTGGGCGAAGAACAGCGGCGTGCTCGTCGAGGTGGCGTACACACCGACCATCAGCCGGGGCACGTCCACTCCCTCCGACACCATCCGGACCGCGACCATCCACCGATCGTCGGACTCGGCGAACTGCTTGATCTTGCGGCTGGCCGTGGGATCGTCCGAGAGCACCACGGTGGCGCCGCTTCCGGTGACCTGGCGCAGGATGCGCGCGTAGGCGCGGGCGTTCTCGTGGTCGGTGGCGATGACGAGTCCACCGGCGTCCGGGGTGCTGTTGCGCACCTCGGTGAGCCGGCGGTCCGCGGCCGCGAGCACCTTCTTGATCCAGTCGCCCTTGGGGTCGAGCGCGGCCCGCCACGCCTGCGCGAGCGCGTCCTGGGTGAGCGGCTCGCCCAGCCGTGCCGCCAGCTCGTCGCCTGCCTTGGTGCGCCAGCGCATCTCGCCGGAGTAGGCCATGAAGATGACCGGCCGCACGACCCCGTCGGCCAGCGCCGGCGCGTAGCCGTAGCTGTAGTCCCACGAGCAGCGGCGGACGCCGTTGTGGTCCTGCACGTAGTCGACGAAGGGGATGGGGTTGACGTCGGACCGGAACGGGGTGCCGGTCAGTGACAGCCGGCGCGCCGCCGGGTCGAACGCCTCGCGGGCGGCGTCGCCCCATGACAGCGCGTCTCCGGCGTGGTGCACCTCGTCGAAGATCACGAGGGTGCGGCGGGCCTCGGTGCGGTTGCGGTGCAGCATCGGGTGCGCGGCCACCTGCGCGTACGTCACCGCCGCACCGATGTACTGGCGGCCGAGGGCGCCCTGCCCGTTGCGGAAGTCGGGGTCGATGGCGATGCCGAACCGGGCGGCGGCCTCGGCCCACTGCTTCTTCAGGTGCTCGGTGGGGCAGACGATGGTGATCGCCCGCACCCGGTGCTGCGCCAGCAGTTCGCTGGCGAGGGTCAGCGCGAACGTGGTCTTGCCCGCCCCCGGCGTCGCGACGGCGAGGAAGTCGCGCGGTTCGCGCCGGAAGTACTCCTCGAACGCCTCGCGCTGCCAGGCGCGCAGGCTCTTCAGTCGTTCGGTCGTATCGGTCTGGGCGAGCGTCATCGTGTGGATCCCGGGGTGCTCACGTGGACGAGGGTATCCGGAGCCGGGCGCCGGAACGGCAAGGAACGCGTGGCGGGTCGGTCACTCCCCGCCCGCCGCCGCCAGGGGTTCCGCGGGCTCCGTGGCGCGTCCGGTCAGTTCGCCGCCCCACCGGCGTCCGGGGCGGCCGGAGAGGTGGACGCCCCACCGACCGGCACGTCCACGCCGATGATGCCTTCGCCGTCGCCGCCTTCCGCACCGCCGGGGACCGGTGCTCCCTCGCCGCCCTCGACGGTGACGTCGTTGAACGGCAGATAGGGGTCGGCCCAGGGGAACACCACGTACCACAGCAGCGCCGCCGCGCCACCGGCCAGCGCCAGCGCGAGCAGCAGCTTCACGAACGCGGGGCCGGGCAGCGCGCGCCAGATCAGACCGTACACGGTTTCCTCACTCCGCCTGCTCAGGGGCCATGTCGGCGATGCTCGCCGGCATGCCGTCGGACTTGGGCCGCGTCTCGCTCAGCTCGGCGTGGATGATCAGCCGGTGCGAGTTCTGCAGCTTGGGGTGGCACGTGGTGAGGGTCAGCAGCGACCGCGTGGGCTCGGCCTCGGGGTCGAAGGGGTCGGGCGCTACCACCCGCACCTGGTCAGGGGTGACGATCTCGGTCTCGATGACCCGGTAGGTGTAGAAGTTGTCGCGGTCCTCCAGGACGATCTCGTCGCCGTCGACGAGCTGGTCCAGGTCCCAGAAGACGGCGGCCACGCGGTGCCCGGCCACCGAGTAGTTGCCGACCTGCCCGGCCTCGGCGGTGCCCGGGTAGTGGCCGGGACCGTACCGGATGTCGTCGGGCGCGACCCCGTTGACCACGACCCACTTCTGGTCGAGCCGGGGGATGTACAACCGGCTGTTCGCCGAGCCCGGGAGCGGCTCGGAGTCGGGCCCGCGGGCCTCGGACTCCCACTGTTCGGCCACGGCCTGGTCGAGCCGGCTCTGCTCGTTGTCGGTCTGGGCCTGCTTGCCGTAGACCTGGTAGGCGGCGAAGAAGAGCATGACCAGGCCGGCGGTGAACAGCACCTCGCCGAGGGTGCGGAAGGTGGCCCGCGCGACGTCGCCGGCGGTGCGCGGTCCGCTGCGTCCACGGACGCCGCGGGAGGGGGCCCGGCGCCGGCCCCTGGCGCCGCCGGCGCGACGCCGGCCGCGGCCCGACGAGTGTCGTTCGGTTGTGTACGTCATGTGACCTACCCGTGGTTACCGCTCATGGTCCCGGACACGCGGCCGCCGCGCGGTCCGGCGGTGCGGTCCCGGCCGGCCGTGCCGCGTCGGGAACGCGGGCGCGCACGGCCGCGCGAGCGGGGCGCGAGCGCGGGCCCGCGGGCGGTGCCGCTCGCGGGCGGTGAGCGCTTCCCGTGGCGCCGGAAACCCTGCCGTTCCGCCATTTGCCGCGATCTGTCCTCCGGAGGGTATCGCGACTCTCCCGCCCGGTCAGCCGCGAAACCCCGGTGCGGGCGGATCCGCCCACCTCGCGCGGCGGCCCGCCGCAGCCCACGCGTCACCTCCGCGGCACGATGACCGAATCGGGCCAGCCGGGCACAGGCGAGGGGCCGGACGGATCGTGGTCCGTCCGGCCCCCTCACGCCGCCGGCCCGCGCGGGGCGCACCGCGCTCAGCCCATGAGCTCCTCGTAGATCTTCTTGCACTCGGGACAGACCGGGAACTTGTTGGGGTCGCGGTTGGGCACCCACACCTTCCCGCAGAGCGCGATCACCGGGTTGCCGGTGACGGCGCTCTCGGTGATCTTGTCCTTCTGCACGTAGTGCGCGAACCGCTCGCGGTCGCCGTCGTCGTGGGACACGTCCGGCCGTGTCTCACTCTCGGGGACCACCTTGTTCACAACGTCCAAAACGTCGGTCGACATCCTGACCTCACACCTCCTGCGTCTCGTCTCACGTTATCCGCGCCGCGCCGGCGCGGTCAGTTCAGCGTCGGATCGTCGGGGAAGGTCGATACCAGGGCCAGGTCGCCGCCCTGTCGCCGCAGCACCCGCGACCACAGCGCGTCGGGGTCGGTCGAGAAGACGTCGTCGGCCGTGGCCGGAAGCACGTACCACGCCCCCTCCTCGATCTCCTCCGCCACCTGGCCTTCGCCCCACCCCGCGTAGCCGGCGAAGACCCGCAGGCGGCCGAGCGCGCCACCGAGAAGCTCCGGCGGAGTGTCCAGGTCGATGGTGCCCAGCCGCGACACGCTCGACCCGCCCGCCAGGTTCGCCAGCGGCCGCCAGCCGAGCGGTGCGTCGTCCCGGCCGGGCTCACCGAGCGCCAGGCCCGCTCCGGTGCCCACCGGACCGCCGGCGAACATCACCGAGGGCCGGCTGGCGTAGGAACCCCAGTCGGCGAGCACGTCGGCCACCGGCAGGTCGGAGGGGCGGTTCACGATGACGCCGAGGGTACCTTCGGCGTCATCGTCGTCGATCACGAACACGACGGAGCGCCGGAAGTTCGGATCGTCCAGCATCGGTGTGGCCACCAGCAGGTGGCCGGTCAGTCTCGGCTGGTCCATGTCCCACCTTTACCCGGCAGTCCCGGGGCCACCCGCTACACCTGCGCCTGCCCCTCCCGGACGGCCACCTGGCGGACGGCCTCGGCGACGTGCTGGGACAGTCCGGAGTGGAAGACGCTGGGGATGATGTAGTGCGGCCCCAGCTCGTCGTCGGTCACGACGGCGGCGAGCGCGTCGGCGGCGGCCACCATCATGTCGGAGTTGACGGTACGGCTCTGCGCGTCCAGCAGGCCACGGAAGACGCCGGGGAAGACGAGCACGTTGTTGATCTGGTTGGGGTAGTCGCTGCGGCCGGTGGCGACGACGGCGGCGTGCAGCTGCGCGATGTCCGGGTCGATCTCGGGGTCGGGGTTGGCCAGCGCGAAGATGATGGCGTCGTCGTTCATCTCGGCCACGTCGTCGCCGTCCAGTATGTCGGGCGCGGAGACGCCGATGAACACGTCGGCGCCGCGCACCGCGCCCTTGAGGTCGCCGGCGTAGCCTGCGGGGTTGGTGTTGGCGGCGATCCACTCCAGGTTGGAGTCGAGGTTGTCCCGCCCGCGGTGCACGGCGCCGTGCACGTCGCAGACGATGACGTCCTTGGCGCCGGCGTGCATGAGGAGCTTGAGGATGGCGGTGCCGGCCGCGCCGGCGCCGGACATCGCGACGCGCACCTCGCCGAGCTCCTTGCCGACCACCCGCAGCGCGTTCTTGAGGGCGGCGAGCACCACGATGGCGGTGCCGTGCTGGTCGTCGTGGAAGACCGGGATGTCCAGCAGCTCGCGGAGGCGCGCCTCGACCTCGAAGCAGCGGGGGGCGGAGATGTCCTCCAGGTTGATGCCGCCGAACCCGGGGGCGATGACCTGGACGGTGCGCACGATCTCGTCCACGTCCTGGGTGTCCAGCGCGATGGGCCAGGCGTCGATGTCGGCGAAGCGTTTGAACAGCGCGGCCTTGCCCTCCATGACCGGCATCGACGCCTCCGGCCCGATGTTGCCGAGCCCGAGCACGGCGGAACCGTCGGTGACCACCGCGACGCTGTTGCGCTTGATCGTCAGACGGCGGGCGTCGTCGGGGTTGGCGGCGATGGCGGAGGAGACGCGCGCCACGCCCGGCGTGTAGGCCATGGACAGCTCGTCTCTGTTGCGCAGCGGCACCTTGGACTTGATCTCGATCTTGCCGCCCAGGTGCATGAGGAACGTGCGGTCGCTGACCTTGTGAACGGTGACGCCCTCGATGGCGCCGAGGGCGTCGACGATGGCCTTGGCGTGGTCGGTGTCACGGGCGGCGCAGGTCACGTCGATGCGGATGCGCTCGTGCCCCGCGGAGGTCACGTCGAGAGCCGTGATGACGCCCCCCACGTGCTCGACGGCGTTGGTCAGGCTGCCGACCGCGCTGCCGTGCCCGTCAAGCTCCAGACGGACCGTGATCGAGTAGGAAACGCTGGGAAGGGTGGCCACGTGAAGCTCCTCAATGTCACCGATATACCGCGCACAGGCGCATTCCTCATGGTGCCACCGCCGGCGGCTGACCTGCGCGCCGGCCAACGGTAGCGGGTCCGGTTCCAGAACGGGCGCCCCGGCCCGGCGGCACGGCTGTTCAGGCGCGTTCCGGGTGCCGCGCCCGCCCGGGGCGGCCGGGCGGGTGAGACGTGCCACAGCGCCAGGTCAGCCGGGGCGGGCGGCGCGGTCGCGGGCCAGCCGCTCGATGACGTCGACGCAGGCGGTCAGCCCCATGGCGGTCGAGTCGATCACGAGGTGGTAGAGGCGCGGGTCGGCGGCGTCGGCCCGGTAGAACCGGCGGACGTAGGCGGCTCGTGCCCGGTCGTTGTCCTCCAGGTCCCGCATGGTCGGCGGGCGCCACCTCTCGACGGCGTTCTCGCCGCGGCGCAGCGCCTCGCCGTGGAACTCTTCGCGCATGGCGGCGGCGCGGGCCAGCCGGCGGCTCTTGGGGCCGTCGAGGCGGACGTGCAGAGCGGTGGCGTGCTCGGCGAGGACCAGGGCGCCGGCGCGGCCCAGGACGACGCCGCCGGTGCGGCCGACCTGGCCGATGATGCGTTCGGTGTGCTCGACGAACTCCTTGTCGTAGAGGAGCCGGCCCTCGGAGTCGGTCGCGCCGATGAAGGTCGTGTCGATGCTGCCGAGGGTGACGCTGGGCATCCGCGCCGCGCTGGAGAGCAGGCGCTCCAGCCCGATCGGCGCGCGGTCGTCGTGTTCGAGGACGTCTTCCAGCGAGCAGCCGATGCGCTGGGCCACCTCGCCGGGGATGGCGCGGTCGAGGAAGGGCACGCCGAGCCGCCGGGCGACCGTCGGGCCGATCACGCTGCCGCCCGCGCCGTAGGTCGCCGAGATCGTCACCACGTAGCTGCTGGGATGCGTCATGGGGCACCGCCTTGGGCCGGACGGCTGTGTTCCGGTTCGTACCCGTGTGGCGGCGGGTGACTCCCGTTACGGGGTGCCGACCTCGTCGCGGTGGCGTGCCGGGTGGGCCGGCGCCGGCCGCCGCACCGGGTGGGGGCGGCCGGGGTGGCCGGACGTGACCGCCGGACGCCGCGGCGGTGCCGCTGGTGCCGCGGTCAGAACAGCGCGGAGGTGAGCGCGCGGCGGGCCTTGGCGACGCGCGGGTCCCCGGGGGGCAGCACCTCGAAGAGACCGAGCAGGTGCTTGCGCGCCTGGTCGCGCGCCTCGTCGCGGGTGCGCCGCACGGTGCCGACCAGCCGGTCGAACGCGTCCTCGAACTTGCCGCCGTACATGTCGATGTCGGCGACCTTGCACTGGGCGTCGACGTCGTCGGGGTTCTCGGCGGCGGTCCGGCGCACGGCGTTGGCGTCCAGCTCGCGGACCCGGGCGACGAGCCGTACCTGGGCGAGCCCGACCTTGGCCGCCTCGTCGCCGGGGTCGGCTTCGAGCGCCTTGGTGTAGGCGGCTTCGGCGGCGGCGTAGTCGCCCCGCTGGATGGCGGCCGCGGCCTCGTCCTGCGCCGGGCTGTACTCGGGCTCCGGCTGCTCGGCCTCGGCCGGGCCGAGGCCCGTGTAGTCCTGGGGCAGCACCCCCTGCTGGCGCAGCCCCTCGAAGATCTGGCTCAGCCACTCGCGCAGCTGCTGCTCGGTGGCGGGGCCGGTGGGACCGGGCAGCACCTGGCCGCCGATGACCATGGCCACCATCGGGACGGCGGGGGCGCGCAGCGCCTGGGCGAGCTGCGGGGTGGCGTCGGTGTCGATCTTGGCGAGGAACCATTGCCCGCCGGCCTGGGTGGCGAGCCGGTCTAGGGCCGTCTCGACCTGCTTGGCCTGCTCGGACCAGGTGGCGAGCACGGCGAGGACGACGGGCGCGCGCAGCGATCGTTCGAGGACCTCCGTCTGGAAGTTCTCCTCGGTGATGTCGATGGCGTACGGATTCGCGGTGCCGGAGGACGCTTCGGCCTGCCGTTTGGCCTCGCGTTCCAAGGCCGCCTTGCGAGCTCCGAGGTCGACCGCGCTCTGCATGGAGAAGTCCGAAGGCTGCATGTTCTCCATCCTGCCGCATCCGGCACCGGCGCGGTGAACCGCGCCGGGGGTGACGTGCCGGGACGCCCGCACCGCGGTGCGGGGTCAGAACCGCGGGTCCTCCGTGTACTCGCCGAACTCTTCGCCCATGGTGCCGCAGATCTCGCCGAGGGTCGCCTCGGCGCGGGCGGCGCGCAGGATGAGCGGGATGAGGTTGCCGGAGCCGGGGTCGCGGGTGGCCGCGAGCAGGTCGGCGAGGGCGGCGTCGACGGCGGCCTGGTCGCGGGCGGCGCGCCGCTCGGCGAGCACCCGCCGCTGCTCGCGCTCCACTTCGTGGCCGACCCGCAGGATCTCCAGTTCGCCGGAGACGGTGGAGGTGTGCCGGTTCACGCCGACGATCCGCTTGTCCTCCTTCTCCAGGGCCTGCTGGTAGCGGAACGCCGACTCGGCGATCTCGGAGGTGAACCAGCCGCTCTCGATGCCGGCGAGGATGCCGGAGGTGACGGGGCCGATGGCGTGGTCCCGGCCGGCGCCCATGCGCAGGATGTGCGCGAAGATCCGCTCGGCCTCCTCTTCCATCCGGTCGGTGAGCGCCTCGATGTACCAGGATCCGCCGAGCGGGTCGGCGACGTTGGTGACGCCGGTCTCCTCCATGATCACCTGCTGGGTGCGCAGTGCGATCTCGGCGGCCTGCTCGGTGGGCAGCGCGAGCGTCTCGTCCAGGGCGTTGGTGTGCAGCGAGTTGGTGCCGCCGAGCACGGCCGAGAGCGCCTCCACGGCGGTGCGCACCACGTTGTTGTACGGCTGCTGGGCGGTGAGGGAGACCCCGGCGGTCTGGGTGTGGAAGCGGAGCCACTGCGCCTTCTCGCTGGTGGCGCCGAAGCGGTCGCGCATCCATCGGGCCCATATCCGGCGCGCGGCGCGGAACTTGGCGATCTCCTCGAAGAAGTCGATGTGCGCGTCGAAGAAGAAGGACAGCCCGGGGGCGAACGCGTTGACGTCCATGCCACGGGAGAGGCCGAGTTCGACGTAGCCGAAGCCGTCGGCCAGCGTGAACGCGAGTTCCTGGGCGGCCGTGGCACCGGCCTCGCGGATGTGGTAGCCGGAGACCGACAGCGGCTTGTAGGCGGGGATGTGCTCGGCGCAGTACTCCATGAGGTCGCCGATGAGGCGCAGGTGCGGCTCCGGCGGGTACAGCCACTCCTTCTGCGCGATGTACTCCTTGAAGATGTCGGTCTGCAGGGTGCCGTTGAGGGCGCCGATGTCGGCGCCCTGGCGCTCGGCGGCGACGAGGTACATGCAGAAGATCGGGATGGCCGGCCCGCTGATGGTCATGGACGTGGTGGTCTCGCCGAGCGGGATGCCGTCGAAGAGCACGTCCATGTCGGCGGCGGAGTCGATCGCCACCCCGCAGTGCCCGACCTCGCCCAGGGAGTGCGGGTCGTCGGAGTCGCGCCCCATGAGGGTGGGCATGTCGAAGGCGACCGACAGGCCCCCGCCGCCGGAGGCGAGGATCATCTTGTACCGCTCGTTGGTCTGGACGGCGTTGCCGAAGCCGGCGAACTGCCGGATGGTCCAGGTGCGTCCCCGGTAGCCGGTGGGGTGCAGCCCACGGGTGTAGGGGTACTCCCCCGGCCAGCCGACGCGTTCGAAGCCCGGGACGGTGCTGCCCGGCGGTGGTCCGTAGACGGGGTCGACCTGCTGCCCGGAGAGTGTGGTGAAGTCGGCGTCGCGCTTGCGCGCCGCGTCGTACCGTGCCTGCCAGCGGGCGCGGCCCGCCTCGATGTCCTCGGCCATACCTCGATACTAGGATGACCTACTAGTTTCCGGTAGGGCGCGGGGCCTCCGGTACCGGATCCGGCCGGGTGCGGGGGTCAGCCGCGCGGCTCGGCGTCGTCGGGGAAGTCGCCGTAGCTCACCCGCAGGCTGCGGAACCGCCGGTGGATCTCCCACAGTTCCTCGTCGGCGTAGCAGTCCAGCCCGAAATCCATGGCGAGCAGGTCGGCGGTGGCCTCCTCCACGACCCGGCGGCCCTCGTCGGTGATCTCGGCGAGCGTGCCGCGGCCGTCGCTGGGGTTGGGCCGGCGGCGGACCAGGCCCTGGCGCTCCAGCCGGTCGATGGTGTTGGTGACGCTCGTGGGGTGCACCATGAGCCGTTCGCCGATCTTGCCGAGGGGCAGCGCTCCGGTGGAGCTGAAGGTCAGCAGCACCAGCGCCTCATAGCGGGCGAACGTCAGCTCGTGCGGCTTGAGGGTGGCGTCGAGCTGGCTGATGAGGATCTGCTGCGCCCGCATGATCGAGGTGACCGCGGCCATGGCCGGCGACGCGCCCCACCGTTTGGTCCAGTTCTCATGGGCGCGTTCGATGGGGTCGAACGGAAGGTTCAGCGGGTTTCCCACGGCACCACTGTAGCGACACCGGGTGCCCCTTCCGGGCGGGAGCGCGGACTCCGGGCGGCGGCCGGCGCCGCGGCGTGCCTGGTCAGGGCGCTGCCGGCCGTGCGGCCGGGCGGTGTCAGGCGCTCCCGAGGGCGGCCAGCAGTGTGCCGGCGGCGGCGTAGGGGTCGAGTCGGCCGGCGGCGACCTCGGCCGCGAGCCGGTCGAGGTCGGCGTGCCCGGGCATCGCGCCGAACCGCTCGCGCAGGGCCGCCAGCACGATGGCCTCGACCTCTTCCCGTGCGCGCGCGTGCCGGCGGCGCCGCCACTCGCCCGAGGCGCGCAGGTGCCGCTCGTGCCGGTCCAGCCGCTCGACCAGCTCGCCGATGCCCTCACCGCGGACCGCCACGGTGCTCACCACGGGCGGGCGCCACTCGTTTGGCCCGCGGGGCGTCTGCGCCGACGTCTGGCGCAGCTCGCGCACCGCCGTCTGCGCGCCCTCGCGGTCGGCCTTGTTCACCACGAACACATCGGCGATCTCCAGCACCCCGGCCTTGGCGGCCTGCACACTGTCGCCCATGCCCGGCGCGACGAGGACGAGCGTGCTGTCGGCGTGCGCCGCGATGTCGACCTCGGCCTGGCCGACCCCGACGGTCTCCACCAGGATGGTGCCGAACCCGGCCGCGTCCAGGACCCGCAGCGCGTGCGGTGTGGCCCAGGAGAGTCCGCCGAGGTGGCCGCGGCTGGCCATGGAACGGATGAACACCCCGGTGTCGGAGGCGTGCTGCTGCATGCGGACCCGGTCGCCGAGCAGCGCGCCGCCCGTGAACGGCGAGGAGGGATCGACCGCGAGGACGCCGACGCGCACACCCCGCTCGCGCAGCGCGGCCACCAGCGCCGCCGTGCACGTCGACTTGCCGACCCCGGGCGCGCCGGTGAGGCCGACCACCCGTGCCCGTCCGGTGTGCGGCGCGAGCGCGGCCATCACATCGCGCAGCACCGGCGAGGCGTCCTCGACCAGCGAGATGGCGCGGGCGACCGCCCGGCGCTCGCCGCGCAGCACCCGCGCGACGAGATCGGAGACGTCCATGCAGCTCCTTCGCTTCCGTGGCACGGGCGGCCGGGCCCGGCCGCCCGTGGCCGGCCCGCGCGCGGGGCGCCGGTCAGCTCGCCGGTACGCGGAGCAGCAGCGCATCGCCCTGGCCGCCGCCGCCGCACAGGGCCGCCGCGCCGAGCCCGCCGCCGCGGCGGCGCAGCTCGTGCACCAGGTGCAGGGCGATCCGGGCGCCGGACGCGCCGATGGGGTGCCCGAGCGCGATGGCGCCACCGTTGACGTTGACGATGTCGTCCGGCACGCCGAGATCGCGGATCGACTGCACGGCGACGCTGGCGAACGCCTCGTTGATCTCGATGAGGTCGAGGTCGCCGACGCGCGCACCCGCCTTGCCCAGGGCGTGGCCGATCGCGTTCGAGGGCTGGGACTGCAGCGAGTTGTCCGGCCCGGCGACGTTGCCGTGCGCGCCGATCTCGGCGAGGACCGGGCAGCCGAGCTCCTCGGCCCGCCGCCGGCTCATCACCACGACCGCGCACGCGCCGTCGGAGATCTGCGAGGACGACCCCGCGGTGATGGTGCCGTTCTCGTCGAACGCCGGGCGCAGCCGGGCCAGGGTCTCGGCCGTGGTGTCGGCGCGCACGCCCTCGTCCTCGTCGAAGAGCCGCGGCTCGCCGCGGCGCTGCGGGACGGCCACCGGGACG
This sequence comes from Marinactinospora rubrisoli, assembly GCF_042664915.1. Taxonomy (NCBI): domain Bacteria; kingdom Bacillati; phylum Actinomycetota; class Actinomycetes; order Streptosporangiales; family Nocardiopsidaceae; genus Marinactinospora; species Marinactinospora rubrisoli. The sequence continues at coordinate 996,655 of NZ_JBHTBH010000001.1, read as the reverse complement.
ATCTCGGCGTCGAACCGCCCGTCCTTGATCGCGGCGGCGGCGCGCTGGTGCGAGCGCGCGGCGAACGCGTCCTGCTCCTCGCGGGTGATGCCCAGGCGCGCGTTGTGCCGTTCGGTGGAGGCGCCCATGGAGTCGCCGTCGAAGGCGTCGGTGAGGCCGTCGTGGGCGGTGGCGTCGAGTACCTCGATGGAGCCGTACTTGTACCCGTGCCGCGCCTTGGGGAGCAGGTGCGGGGCGTTGGTCATGGACTCCATGCCGCCGGCGACGACGACGTCGAACTCTCCGGCGGCGATGAGCTGGTCGGCCAGCGCGATGGCGTCGAGGCCGGACAGGCACACCTTGTTGATGGTGAGGGAGGGGACGCTCATCGGCACCCCGGCGGCCACGGCGGCCTGCCGCGAGGGGATCTGGCCCTGGCCGGCCTGCAGCACCTGGCCGAGCACCACGTAGCCGACCTGCTCGCCGGTGATGCCGGCGCGCTCCAGCGCGGCGCGGACCGCGATCGCCCCCAGCTCCACCGCGGAGAAACCGGCCAGCGATCCGAGCAGCCGGCCGATCGGGGTCCGGGCTCCACTGACGATGACGGAACCGGGCATTGCCAGCCTCCCATGTGATTCACCGCACCTGGTCTGCCACCATACATACATGCCCGTCGTACGCCCCGACCGGAGGTCGCACACCGTGTTCGCCCGGTTCACCCGCATCGACCACGTGGGCATCGCCTGCCATGACCTCGACGCGACCCTGGACTTCTATCGCCGCACGTTCGGCTTCGAGCTGACCCACCAGGAGGTCAACGAGGAGCAGGGGGTCCGCGAGGCGATGCTGCGCACCAACGGCACCGACGACGGCGCGGCCACCTACGTGCAACTGCTGGAGCCCATCCGCGAGGACTCACCGGTGGCGCGCTTCCTGGCGCGACACGGGGAAGGGGTGCACCACGTGGCGTTCGGCACCGACGACGTCGCCGGCGCCGCAGAGGCGGTGGGCGAGCGGGGCGTGCGGGTTCTCGGCCCGCCGCGGCCCGGGAGCATGGGCTCACGCATCACGTTTCTGCACCCGAAGGACTGTGGTGGGGTGCTGACCGAACTGGTCCAGTCGGCGGACCGGGACGGCGGGCCGGAATGACAGATGCGCGAAAAGACACGTCGATAGCGCGGACATGACCGGGTAACGCAATGGTTACCTTTCAGTTCCGACCAGGTCCGGACATGTGAGCGTCGCCCGAAATTCCGCGTTCGGCCCCCGGAAACCCTTCCGTGTAGGCGTGGACTTGGTAAAGTCTGCTATCCACCAAGGTCTCCCTTGGGCGCAACTCCTGTCCCCCCTGGTTCAGGCCCGCGATTCGGGTTGGCCGGGCGACCACGTCTGCTCCTGAGCGCAGCACTCCATACCGATGGGGTGAACTTGACCGCGCGATTGGTAGTGCCGGAGTACGCTCCCGTAGCAGTGACCACCGGATTGAGGCGTGTGAAGTGGCCTCGGCCGGACGCCGTGACGCTCGTGCCCGACTCGAAACCAACATCCGTAATGTAGCCGTCCCGTCACCACGTTCAGGATTCCGCCACATGTCGTCCGATATTGACGCCCAGCTCAGCAACTTCTTCGAGGAAAGCCCTCAACCCCGCGAGTTCGATGTGGTGCTGCGCGGCTTCGACCGGCACCAGGTCGACAACTACATCAGCCAGCTCGACGCCGACCTGCGCTCGGCCAAGGAGGAGGCGCAGAAGGCCCGCAACGAGCTCGCCGACGCCAAGCGCCAACTCCAGGAGCAGGAGCGCCCCACCTACTCGGGGCTGGGCGCCCGCATCGAGCAGTTGCTGCGGCTCGCGGAGGAGCAGGCCACCGAACTGGTGCAGGCAGCGCGCGCCGAGGCCAACGACATCAAGGCCGCCGCCAAGGTCGAGGCCGCGGAGATGCGGGCCGCCGCCGAGAACGAGGCCACGGACCTGCGCACCACGGCGCAGCGCGACGCCGACGAGATGCGCTCCTCCGCCGAGGGTGAGGCCGAGGAGATCCGCACCACCGCCCGTCGCGAGGCCGACGACCTCACCTCCACCACCGAGCGCGAGGTGCAGAAGAAGCGCTCCGCGGTGGACCACGAGATCGCGGAGAAGCGCGCCACCTTCGAGGGTGAGATCGCCAAGCTGCGCACCACCACCGAGCGCGAGTGCGCCCAGGCGCGCGCCTCGGCGAAGCGCGAGCGCGACGAGACGATCCAGGCGGCCAAGCGTCAGGCCGACGAAATGCGCGCCCAGGCCCAGCGCACCCTTGAGGAGAGCGAGGCCAAGCGCGCCCAGGACGAGGCCGAGTTCGAGATCCAGCTCGCCAACCGGCGCGAGGAGGCCGAGCGGCAGGACGCCGAGCGGCTCGCCGCCGCCCAGGCCGCCACGCAGAAGCTGGTCGCCGAGGCCGAGGAGCGCGCCGCCAGCGCCGAGCAGCGGGCCACCAAGGCCAGCTCGCAGGCGGAGCAGACCCGCCGCGACGCCGAGCAGCACGCCAAGCAGCTCGTCGCGAACGCCAAGAAGAACGCCGAGCAGGTGACCACCGAGGCCAAGTCCAAGGCCGAGCACCTGGTCAGCGACGCCAAGTCCGAGGCGGACCGCATCATGACGGCCGCGCAGCAGAAGGTCGACGAGCTCACCCGTCAGCGGGACAGCATCCAGTCGCACCTGCAGCAGCTGCGCCAGCTGCTGGGCGGCGGCGCCGGGGCGAGCTTCTCGGCCCCGCCCGCGCCGGCGCCGGCCGTGGCCGCGGGCGGCGAGGAGCCGGCGGCGATCGAGGCCACCGGGTCCGCAGGGGGCGGCGCCGCCCCGAAGCGCCCGGCGGTGGCCGCCAAGAGCGGCAAGAACGACGACGAGGACTGGTGGCAGGAGTGACCGGCGGCCGGCGGCGCTGACCGGCGTCGGCGGCACGCACCGGCGGCCCGGCCGCAGACGGCGAAGGGGCCCGATCCACCGGATCGGGCCCCTTCCGTTTTCTTGCGCCCCTGCCGCGCTCCGGCGGCCGGGGAACCGGGCCGTGGCCTAGTGGGCGCCGGCCCCGGTGAGGGCGCGGACCTCAAGTTCGGCGTGCTTGTCGACGTCCCGCTCCTTGGACAGCAGGGTGCCGGCCACGGCGCACAGGAAGCCGATCGGGATCGACACCAGGCCGGGGTTCTCCAGCGGGAACCAGGAGAAGTCGACGCCCGCGGGGAAGAGCGACAGACTCTCCCCGGTCTCGGGGTCGACCTTGCCGGAGACGATCGGGGAGAAGAACACCAGCCCGACCGCCGAGACGAGCCCGCCGTAGATGCCGGCGACCGCGCCCGCGGTGTTGAACCGCTTCCAGAACAGCGAGAGCAGCAGCGCGGGGAGGTTCGCCGACGCGGCCACCGCGAACGCCAGTGCCACGAGGAACGCGACGTTCAGGTTCTGGGCGAAGACCGCGAGCACGATGGACACGGCTCCGATGCCCAGGGCGGAGAACCGCGCGACCCGCACCTCTTCCTTGTCGGTGGCCTTGCCGCGCCGGATGACCTGGGCGTAGAAGTCGTGCGCGATCGACGACGAGGAGGCCAGCGTGAGCCCGGCCACGACCGCCAGGATCGTGGCGAACGCGACCGAGGCGATGAGCGCCAGCATCACCGCGCCGAGGGCGTCGCCGCCCAGGCTCTGGCCGACCCGCTCGGCGAGCTGCGGCGCCGCGGCGTTGCCGGCCGGGTCCTGGGCGAGGATCGCGTCCCGGCCCACCAGCGCCGCCGCGCCGAAGCCGAGGACCAGCGTCAGCAGGTAGAACGTGCCGATGAGGCCGATGGCCCAGTTGACGGAGGTCCGGGCCGCCCGCGAGTTGGGCACGGTGTAGAACCGGATGAGGATGTGCGGGAGGCCGGCCGTGCCGAGCACCAGCGCGATGCCGAGGCTGATGAGGTCGAGCTTGCTCCACAGCGTGGCGATCGGGTCGCCGGGTGTCTCGACCCCGTACCGCAGGCCGGGCTCCAGGAACCGGGTGCCCTCCTGCCCGCTGGCGCGGGCGGCGTCGGCCAGCAGGGCGCCGAAGTCGAAGCCGTAGCTGGCGAGCACCAGGACGGACAGCAGCCCCGCGCCGGTCATCAGCAGGACCGCCTTGACGATCTGCACCCAGGTGGTGCCCTTCATCCCGCCGAACGTAACGTAGACGATCATCAGGATGCCGACGAGCACGATGGTGACGATCTTGGCCTGCTCGGCGGTGAGGCCGAGGAAGGTGTCCCCCGACTGGATGCCGAGCAGCAGCGCGATGAGCGCCCCCGCGCCCACCATCTGGGCGAGCAGGTAGAAGATCGAGACGGTGATGGTGGAGAACGCCGCCGCGGTGCGCACCGGACGCTGCCGCATGCGGTAGGAGACGACGTCGGCCATGGTGAAGCGGCCGGAGTTGCGCAGCAGCTCGGCGACGAGCAGCAGCGCGACCAGCCACGCCACCAGGAACCCGATGGAGTACAGGAAGCCGTCGTAGCCGAACAGCGCGATCATCCCGGCGATGCCCAGGAAGGACGCGGCGGACATGTAGTCGCCGCCGATGGCGAGGCCGTTCTGCACGCCGGAGAAGCCCCGGCCACCGGCGTAGAAGTCGGTGGCGGTCTTGGTGCGCCGGCTCGCCCAGATGGTGATGCCCAGTGTCGCGGCGACGAGCACCAGGAACAGGGTCATGGTCAGGCCACGGCTGCCCGCGCCCGCGGCTTCGGCTGCCAGGATCACGCGCCGGCCTCCTTCTCGTCGTCGGCCGCCGGAGCGGCGGAACCGGTGGTGAGCTCGTCGTGGATCTGCTCCGCCAGCGGGTCGAGCCGCCGACCGGCGTAGCGCGCGTACAGGATCGCGATGCCGAAGGTGGTGACGAACTGCAGGAGGCCGAACAGGAGGGCGACGTTGACGTGGCCGAACAGCACGATCGACATCACGTCGCGGGCGTAGGCCGACATCAGTACGTAGAGCAGGTACCACGCCAGGAACGCGGCGCTCATGGGAAAGATGAAGACCCGCAGCCGTCGCCTGAGTTCGACGAATCGCGGGTCGCTGTGCATCGCCACCGATCGGCGGGTGAAGTCGGCCTCGGCCGACTCGCCGTGCTCGGGGGATCCTCGGGAGGCGGTGGTCATGGCGGCCCCTCTCTGCGCGGTGTTACCGTCGACCCGCCCTGGCGGATATGGCGGGCATCACAGAAGGGTAAGGGTGGGCAAGCTCACACGTCATGGCGATTGCGTCACGAATGCGTCACTCATGGCTCCGGAGCGCTGTCGCGGCCGTGCGATACCCGTCGGGGACGTCCCGGTGCACGGCGCCTCCCGGAGCCCTGCGCCGGACCCCGGGCCCGGGGTACCGGGTCGGCGCGGCACGCCGGAGCCCGGCCCGCCCGGCCGCTCACTCCCCCTGGATGACGTCCGGCCCGAACGCGTCGGCGGCCTCGCCTCCGGCGTCGCGAGCTGACACGGCCGGCCGATCGGCGCACCCGCCCGGCGCACGCTCGCGCCCCACGGCCGACGAGTGGAGGCCGCGTTCCGTCGGCGCCCAGCGCCTCAGAGCACGTCCTTCTCGTACGGGCCGTCCCACTCCGTGGGCAGCGGGTGGGCGCCGGGAGCGACCCTGCGGACCACCTCGTCCAGCACGATGCGGACGTACGGCTCGCCGACCCACAGGTGGCGGGCGTTGTCGACCCCGATGACTTCGGCCTGCGGGACCCGGGCGAATCGCTCGCGCGCCTCGGCCGGGCGCAGGTAGTCGTCGAGCTCCGGCACCAGCGCGACCAGCGGCTTGCCGGACCGCGCCCACACGTCCAGGTCGGCGTCGGTGGCGCGGTGCAGCGGCGGGGACAGCAGGATGGCGCCGGCGACCTCGGGGTCGCAGCCCCACTTCAGGGCCAGTTCGGTACCGAAGGACCAGCCCAGCAGCCACGGCCGGGGCAGTCCCTCGAACTCGGCGAACTCGATCGCGGCGGCCACGTCGTGGCGCTCGGTCTCGCCCTCCCCGAACTCGCCCTCACTGGTGCCGTGCCGGGAGGTGGTGCCGCGGGTGTTGAACCGCAGCACGGCCACCCCGGCGAGCGCCGGCAGCCGGAACGACGCCTTGCGCAGCACGTGGCTGTCCATCATGCCCTGGTGGGTGGGCAACGGGTGCAGGCAGATCAGGGTGGCCACCGGGTCGGTGCCGGCCGGCAGGGCGAGTTCGCCGACCAGGCCGAGCCCGTCGGCGGTGTGCAGGGTGACGGGCCGGCGCTCGGCCGGAAGCACCGTACTGGCGCGGATGTCCATGGCTCCTCTGGGGACGGCGGAATCTGGCCGGGCTCGGCGCGGGTGGGCTCCGGGCCCGTCAGCGGCGCGGCGGGCGGGCGGACCGGTGCGTTCGCCGCTGCCAGCAGGACGAGTGCCAGTGCCGGCGGTCCGCACCGTCGCCGTAGGGCCGCCAGGCGACGACGTGCGCCATGCCCGGCGGGATGTCCTGCGCGCAGCCGGGGCAGCGGTACACCTTCGCGGCGGCGGCGCCGCTGATCCGGCGCAGCACCCACTCGCCGTCGGGACCGGTCTCGCGCTGTTCGGCGCCGGTGACGCGCAGCACGAGTGCGTCCTCGGCGTTCTCCTGGCGCTGGCCGGCCTTGCGGCGCGGGGCGTTGCGGCGCGGACTCACGCATCCAGGGTAGGAGGGCACCGGAGGTGCCCCGGCCACGGGGCCGCCCGCGGCGCGGGGTCAGCCCGCCGCGCCGAGCGTGCGGAGGATCCGGCCGCCCGCGGCGAGGTCGGCGGCGAGCAGCGGCGCCGGCGCGTAGGCGGGCGTGAGCCCCGCGTCGGCCAGGCCGCCCAGCGCGTTGGCGACCGCGTCGGCGCCACGGTCCGCGAGCATCTCGAAGGGGCCTTTCGGGTAACCGCAGCCGAGGCGCATCGCGGTGTCCACGTCGGCGGCGGTGGCGTAGCCGTCGCCGACCATCCGCAGTGCGTCGTCGATGTGCGGGACGAGCAGCAGGTCGGCGAGGTCGAAGCGGTGCACCTGGTCGCGCACGACCTCGGCGAGCGGGCCGGCCGGCAGCGCCTCGGCCGGATTTCCGGCCCCCGAGTGGTCGTAGAACCCGCGTCCGCTCTTGCGGCCGAGCAGGCCCGCGGCCACCATGCGGCGCAGCAGTGGAGCGGCGGCGTAGCGCGGCTGCCGGAACTCCTCCCACAGCACGTCCATCACGGCGAGGGTGACGTCCAGGCCGACGAGGTCGAGCAGGGTGAGCGGCCCCATGGGCAGCCCGGCGGCGGTGGTGACCGCGGCGTCGATCTCCTCGCGCGAGGCGATCCGCCGCTCGTACACCCGCACGGCGTCGTTGAGGTAGGGCACCAGGAGGGCGTTGGCGACGAAGCCGGCGCGGTCGGTGACGCCGACCGGGGTCTTGCCGAGGCGCTTGGCGACCTCGGTGCCGATCTCCACGGCGCCCGGCTCGGTGAGGACGGTGTGCACCACCTCGACCAGCTTCATGGCGGGCGCGGGGTTGAAGAAGTGCAGCCCGACCACCTTGCCGGGGCGCTTGGTCAGCGTCGCGATCTCGGTCACCGACAGCGAGGAGGTGTTGGTGGCGAGGATGGTCCCGGGCGGGCAGACGCGGTCGAGTTCGGTGAAGACGTCGCGCTTGAGGTCCATGCGCTCGGGCACGGCCTCGACGACGAAGTCGGCGTCCGCCAGGTCCGTGCGCGCGGTGCTGAACGCGATCCGCGCCAGGATGTTCCCGCGCTCCTCCTCGGTGAGCCGTCCCTTGGCCACCGAGCGGGCGAGCGAGGACTCCAGGTGGCCGCGCCCGCGGTCGAGCGCCGCCGCGTCGATCTCCACGCCGATGACCTTGAACCCGGCCCCGGCGAACACCTCGGCGATACCGGCGCCCATCGTCCCGAGTCCGACCACGCCGACAGTCTCGAATTCGCGCACCATGGCATCCCAGCCTAGCTCCGCCGTCCCCGCGTCCTCCCGCCGGGGAGTTCGACCGCGTGTCCCGTTCCGTCGGCGCGGACCGGGTACGGCGCCGCCGGATGCGCGGCGGGGCCGGTGAATCCCGCCGTTTCGGTGCACCGCGGCCGGCGGGATGGCGAGAATGTGGGGATGCGTATCGGAGCCTTCCTGCTCGCCGCCCAGTTCCCGGGGCGGGATCACACCTCGGTCCTGGAGTCCACGCTCGCGGCCGCCGTCGCGGCGGAGAGGGCCGGGTTCGACGACGTCTGGCTGGCCGAGCACCACTTCATGTCCTACGGCGTGTGCCCGTCGGCGGTCACCATGGCCGGGTTCGTCCTCGGCCGGACCGAGCGGATCGGGGTCGGGACCGCGACCAGCGTGCTGAGCACCCAGCACCCGGTGGCGCTGGCGGAACAGGCCAACCTGCTCGACCAGCTCTCCGGTGGCCGGTTCCGGCTGGGGGTCGGCCGGGGCGGCCCGTGGGTGGACCTGGAGGTGTTCGGCACCGGTCTGGAGCGGTACGAGCGCGGTTTCCCCGAGTCGCTGGAGGTGCTGCTCGCGGCGTTGCGCGGCGGCCGGATGCGCGCGGACGGGGCGACGTTCGGCTTCCGTGAGGTGGAGATCGTGCCGGGGCCGCGCACCCGGCCGCACCCGCCCGTGGTGGTGGCGGCGACGTCGGACTCCACGCTGGAGCTGGCGGCGCGGCTGGGCCTGCCCATGCTGCTGGGCATGGACCGCGTACCGGCCGAGCACGCCGCCCGGATCGCGGCTCACGACCGGGCCGCCGAGGCGGCGGGCCACGGCCGGGCGGGGCACGTCCTGGCCTCGCTGGCGCACGTGGCCGACACCCGGGAGCAGGCCCGGAAGGTGGTGCTGGACGCGCTGCCGCGGTGGCTGGGTCCCGGGCTGGCCGGCTACGTGCCGGTGGACGGCCGGGCCCGGGCGCCGAAGGATCCGCGGGAGTACGCCCGGTTCCTGTGCGACGCGCACGCGGTGGACTCGCCGCAGGGCTGCGTGGAGCGGCTCGTGGAGCAGGCGCGGACCTCGGGCGCCGCGGAGCTGATCCTCATGGTGGAGGCCGCGGGCGAGCCCGCGGCGGTCCTGGAGAACGTCACCCGGCTCGGCGCCGAGGTGCTGCCGGCGGTGCGTGCGGCGCTGGACTGACGGTGGCCGTCGGCGGCGCCGAGGGCACGTGGCGTGCGGTCGGCGCCGCCGGCGGGCGCGCAATGGCGCCGGGTCAGCAGTCCACGAGCTCGGGCGACTGGTTGAGCAGCTGGGCGCGCGGCGTGATGAACTCCTGGTACGCGGCCTCGGCGTCCGGCCGGAAGAGCGCGACCTTGTGGCAGTTCTGGAAGGCCAGCCGCAGGCCGAAGTGCCGCTCGACCGCTCCCCGCATGGCGTCGCTGGCGAGCAGCCGCAGCAGCTGGCCGCGCTCGGCCTCTCCCGGCGGCGGGACCTCGTTGGCCTGGAACTCCTCGGCGCCGGTCCGGGCGCGCTCGGCCAGCTCGCTGATCACGCCCCACGCGTAGGGCAGGGACTCCCGGATGCAGTCGACGAAGTCCGCGTCCGTGACGGGGCCGCGCTGGGCCTTGTCGAGGAGTTCGGGGGAAACCGTGAGCGACATGAACGTCCTTCCCAGGGTGTCGGGCCATCGCGCGGCCCGGAGGCAGAGACGGCGTTGTCATCTGCGAAGTTGCGAACCTGTTGTGACGTTAGATGCCGTTTGCGGCAACGTCACGGGACCGGACGGTCAGAGATCCCTATCGGCGACGTAAGGGAACAATGGATTTCATTGTCATTGTGAACACCGGCCGCACGTCCACGTACCAGCGGATCCGTCGCGGAACGGCGGCCGGGGTACGGCCGGCGCCGTAGGCTGGCCTCCGTGCGTCTCGTCATTGCCCGGTGCAGCGTCGACTACGTCGGCCGGCTCACCGCTCACCTGCCCATGGCCCCGCGGCTGATCCTCATGAAGGCCGACGGCTCGGTGTCCATCCACGCCGACGACCGCGCCTTCAAGCCGCTGAACTGGATGAATCCGCCGTGCACGCTGCGGGAGACCGCGGCTGACGACGGCGGCGCCGTCTGGACGGTGACCCACGGCAAGTCCGGGGAGAAGCTGGTGCTGACGATCGAGAAGATCGAGCACGACAGCTCGCACGAACTCGGCGTCGATCCGGGGCTGCGCAAGGACGGCGTCGAGGCGCACCTGCAGGAACTGCTCGCCGAGCACATCACCACGCTGGGCGAGGGCTACACGCTGGTGCGGCGGGAGTACCCCACGGCCATCGGGCCGGTGGACATCCTGTGCCGCGACGCCGACGGCGGCACGGTGGCCGTGGAGATCAAGCGGCGCGGTGAGATCGACGGCGTCGAGCAGCTGACCCGCTACCTGGAGCTCCTCAACCGCGACCCCGCGCTGAAGCCGGTGCGCGGCGTCTTCGCCGCGCAGGAGATCAAGCCGCAGGCGCGGGTGCTCGCCACCGACCGCGGCATCTCCTGCGTCACGCTGGACTACGACGCGCTGCGCGGCATCGAACCGGACGTTCCCCGGCTGTTCTGACCGCGGGTGCGGACCGCCGGACCGGGTGGGCGGACGGCCGCCCACCCGGTCCGGCGCCGTCCGGCACGCCATCCGAAATGTCGTGAATGTTCCATCAGATCACGCCGCTGTGTCGCCGTCATAGCGGTTTGGCTGAATGTGGCAACGTCGGGCGTCGCGCCTTGAACCCGACCATCGCCGGGTGACAAGCTGCTCTGAACTTCGCACAACTCGCGTCCGTGCTGTTACCCCACGTACCGGACGCTCCGGTTGAGAGGACGACCGTGCGCAGCATTCCCCGACGATCTCCGACAGCCTCGCCCCGCTCGTCCCACCGCCTCCGGAGCGGCGCGGCCGCCGGCGCGGCGGTGCTCCTGGCGTTCGGGCTGGGCGCCGCCCCCGCCGCCCACGCCGACGCCGCCGTCCTGCCCCATCTGGTGACGGTCGACAACGTGCGGACGCACCTGGAGAACCTGCAGACCATCGCCGACTACAACGGCGGCAACCGCGCGCACGGCACCGCTGGGTACGACGTGGCCGCGCGGTACGTCATCGACCAGTTGCGGCGGGCGGGCTACCAGCCGCGCAAGGTCGAGTACGAGTTCGAGCGGTGGGTCGAGAACGCCACGCCGGTGCTCGCGCAGACCGCACCCGAGGCGCACGAGTTCGCGCACGACACCGATTTCCGCACCATGACCTATTCCGGATCCGGCGACGTGTCCGCGGCCGGTGTGCCGGTGAACCCCGGCAGCAACGCCAGCGGGTGCGAGTCTGCCGACTTCGCCGGTTTCCCCGAGGGCGCGATCGCGATCGTCCAGCGCGGCACCTGCACCTTTGAGCAGAAGGCCGATAACGCCACCGAGGCGGGCGCCGCCGCCCTCGTGGTCTTCAACCACGGCGCGACCGAGGACCCGGCCGACACCGGCCCCGTCAACGGCACGCTGACCAACGAGGCGGCCATCCCGGTCGTGGGCACCACCCCGGAGGTGGGCGCCGCCCTGGTCGAGGCGGGCGAGGGACTGGAGCTGACGGTCACGGTCGACGCCGAGATCCGCACCGAGACCTCCTACAACGTGATCGCCGAGACGAAGGGCGGCGCGCGCGACAACGTCGTCGTCGTGGGCGCGCACCTCGACGGCGTGCCGGAGGGCCCGGGCATCAACGACAACGGCAGCGGCACCGCCGCCGTGCTGGAGGTCGCCCGCCAGCTGCCCAAGCTGGACGACGTCAACAACCGGGTGCGCTTCGCGTTCTGGGGCACCGAGGAAGAGGGCCTCGTCGGGTCGACCGAGTACGTCGAGAGCCTCAGCCAGCGCGAGCGGGACCGCATCGCGCTCTACCTGAACTTCGACATGATCGGTTCGCCGAACTTCGGGAGGTTCGTCTACGACGGCCGCGGCGAACTGCCGGACTCCGCCACGCCGCCCGCCGGGTCCGCGGCGATCCAGAAGCTGTTCCAGGACTACTTCACCGGGCAGAACCTGGTGAGCGAGCCCACCGCGTTCAACGGGCGGTCGGACTACGGCCCGTTCATCGAGGCGGGCATCCCCTCCGGCGGCCTCTTCAGCGGCGGCGACGGTGCCAAGACCGAGGAGCAGGTCGAGTACTACGGCGGCACCGCGGGGGCGGACTTCGACCCGAACTACCACACCCCGCGGGACGACCTGGACAACATCAGCTGGACCAGCGTCGAGCAGATGAGCGGCGCCATCGCGTATGCGGTGGAGACGTACGCCGACAGCACGCTGCCGGTGAACGGCGTCCAGCAGCGGACCGCGCGGGCTCAGGACCAGACCGGGTTCGACCGCCGGGCCGACCTCTGGGTGCGGTGACCGTCCCACCGCCACCCGGGCGCCCGCGGCGGGGTTCCGCCCCGCCGCGGGCGTCCGTCCTTAGTCGGCCGCGTCGGCCGGCTCCGCGAATGCCGGCCGGGCGTCACAGGCCGAGCCGGCGATACCGGCCATGGCGGGCGGCCCGGCGTTCGGCGGGGTCGGCCGCCAGCAGTGCGGTCAGCTCGTAGCGCAGCGCCGCGCCCATCCGCTCACAGAAGGCGATCGGCTCGTCGGCGGCGTCGGGCAGCTCCGGGACGATCCGGTCCACGATGCCGTTGCCGCGCAGCTCCGTGCTGCGCACCCCCTGCTGGTCCGCGAGTTCGGCGGCGCGCTTGGTGGTCCGGTGCACGATCGCGCTCGCGCCCTCCGGCGGCAGCGGCGACAGCCACGCGTGCTGGGCCGAGATCACCCGGTCGGCCGGGACGAGCGCGAGCGCGCCGCCGCCGGTGCCCTGCCCGAGCAGTACCGCGACCGTGGGCGCCTCCAGGGTGACGAGTTCGGCGAGGCAGCGGGCGATCTGCCCGGCCATGCCGCGTTCCTCGGCGTCCTTGGACAGCGCCGCCCCCGGCGTATCGATCACGGTGACCAGCGGGAGCCGCAGTTCCCGCGCCATGCGCATGCCGCGGCGCGCCTCGCGTAGCGCGGCCGGGCCCAGCGGGTGCTCCACGGTCTGGCGGGCCCGGTCCTGGCCGAGCAGCACGCAGGGCGCGCCGCCGAACCGGGCGAGCGCCAGGAGCAGCCCGGGGTCGGACTCGCCGTCGCCGGTGCCGTTGAGCGGTACGACGTCGGTGGCCGCGTGCCGGAGCAGCCGGCGCACGCCGGGCCGGTCCGGTCGGCGGGACCGGGTGATGGACTCCCACGCCGGCACGTCCGGGATCTCGGCGGCGGCCGGCTCGGGCGCCGGCGGCAGCCCCTCCTCGTGCGCGAGCAGCACGTTGAAGGCCCGCTCGGCGATGGCGGGAACGTCCTCGGGTTCCAGCACCGCGTCGACCAGCCCGCGCCGGTAGAGGTTCTCGGCGGTCTGCACCCCCTCGGGGAACGGGCGCTCGTACAGCGCCTCGTACACGCGGGGGCCGAGGAAGCCGATGAGCGCGCCCGGTTCGGCGACCGTGACGTGCCCCTGTGAGCCCCAGGAGGCGAGAACGCCACCGGTGGTCGGGTGGCGCAGGTACACCAGGTAGGGCAGCCCGGCGGCCTTGTGGGCGGCGATCGCGGCGGAGATCTTCACCATGGCCAGGAAGGCCACGGTGCCTTCCTGCATCCGGGTGCCACCGGAGGCCGGGGCGGCGAGCAGCGGCAGCCCGTCGGCGGTGGCGCGTTCGATGGCGACGACGAGCCGCTCGGCCGCGGCCACCCCGATGGAGCCGGCGAGGAAGGAGAACTCGCACGCGACGACGGCGACCCGGCGCCCGCGCAGCCGTCCCTCACCGGTGATCACCGCCTCGTCGCAGCCGCTGCGCTCCCGCGCGGCGGCCAGCTCCGCGGCGTACTCGGGACCGGGGTGCACGTCGACCGGGGTGGTGTCCCAGCTGACGAAGGAACCGGCGTCCAGGGTCCGGTCGAGCAGCTCGCGCGCGCGGTACCGAGATGGCATCCGTGTCCTCCACTCGAAGCAGGTGGCTTATTGGACTAGCCAATAAGCCACTGCCCGATCTGTCAATATCTCCGCCCTTGACGACCTTCCCGGCGCCACATGTCCGGCCCGTACGGTTCTCCGCGGAAACACCGACGGTTCGGCCCGGCCGCACGCGGCCGGGCCGAACCGTCACGCCGAACGGTCAGCCGGTCACATCAGTCCGGGCAGCACCATGACGGCCCAGGCGACCAGCGGGCCGACCGCGACCACGATGCCGCTGTAGACGAGCATCTGGCGGTAGAACCGCTCGGGGTCGACGTTCTTGGCGTTGGCCAGCACCAGGGCGCCGTTGGTCGAGAACGGGCTGACGTCGACGATGGTGGACGAGACGGAGAGCGCGGCGATCATCCCGATCGCGCCGATGTCTCCGGCCAGCAGGAACGGCACCGCCAGCGGGATGGTGACGCCGAGGATCGCGGTGGAGGAGGCGAACGCCGACACGATGCCGCCGATGTAGCAGAGCAGTACCGCCACCAGGAGCGGGGCGCCGATGCCGGCCACGCTGTTGCCGACGTACTCGATCGTGCCGGCCTCCTCCATGACCCCGACGAAGGTGAGCACGCCGCCGAGCAGCAGCACGGTCGACCAGCTGATCTTGTTGACCGCTCCCTTCTGCGCCTTCGGGGAGAGGATCGCCAGCACCACGGTGACGCTGATGGCCACGAACCCGACGTCCAGCTTGAAGCCGAGCGCCAGCACGCCCAGGACGAGCAGGCCGAGGATCGTGGCGACCTGGTCGAACCGGAAGCCGGCGGCGGGCGGCTCGGAGCCCGGCTCCTCCGCCCGGTACGCCGATGAGCCGTGCCCGCTCACCGGGACCCGCTCGGCGCCCTCGGCGTGCGCACCGACCTCGACCTTCTCGAACTCGCTGGCGTGCACCCCGATCAGCCGCCGCCCGCCCAGCGCGAAGAACAGGATGAGGGAGATGCCGATGTTGAACAGCAGGCTGGCGATGAACAGGGTGGTCGGCGAGGCGGCGAGGTCGGTGTCGGCGACGATGCCGTTGACCGTGGCGCCGTAGATGCTGATGGGCGAGAAGCCGCCGCCTTGCGCGCCGTGCACCACCATCATGCCCATCAGCAGTGGGTTGATCCGGTACTTGGCGGCGAACCCGAGCGCGATGGGGGCGATGATGGCGACGGCCGCCGGGCTGAGGGCGCCCATGGCCGTGAGAGCCGCGGTGATCCCGAACATGACCCAGGGGATGGCCGCGACGTACCCGCCGACCAGCCGGACGGCACCGCGGACCAGCAGGTCCACCGTCCCGTTGTTCTGCGCGATGGCGAAGAGGTAGGTGATGCCCACCAGGGTGAGGAACAGGTCGCCGGGGAAGCCCCCCAGGATGGCGTCGGTGTCCATGCCCAGTGCGAGCGTGCCCACCAGGAACGCGGCGACGAAAGCTAGCGCGCCCATGTTGATGGGCAATACCGTGGCGACCACGAACATGGCCACCAGCGCGAGAATCGAGATGATTTCCGGTGACATAGCGGACCGATCAATGACTGAGAGGCAGGGCGGTAGAGTCACCACTGAGTGTGAGCAAGATCAAGTGACTCGGTGGCCTAGCCAATATGCCAGTCGCCCGGTTTGTCAATACTCGGGCAAGATTGTTGCGGTAGAGGAGACTGACGCCGTCCATGCACGCCAAGCCGACACCCCGACCGCGCCCCCTGACCCGACCGCGTCTGTACGAGCGACTGGTGGAGCGGCTGTGCGAGTACATCCGGGACGCCCGCCTGTCCCCCGGCGACCGCCTGCCCCCCGAACGCGAACTGGCCGTCACGCTCGGCGTGAGCCGCGCCTCGCTGAGCCAGGCCCTCGTGGCACTGGAGGTGCAGGGGGTCATCGAGGTGCGGCACGGAGACGGCGCCATCATCCGGCGCACCGTGGCCGAGGAGCAGGTGCTCGCGCTGCTCCGCGACCGCGACAACCGCCGCGCCGAGATCATCGAAGCCCGTCAGGCGCTGGAGGTCAAGCTCGCCGAACTGGCCGCCGAGCGCCGCACCGAGGCCGACCTCGCCGAGATCGACGCCGCCCTGGACCAGATGCGCGCCGAGATCCGCGCCGGCGACCGCGGGGTGACCGGCGACGAACGCTTCCACGCCGCCGTGACGCACGCGGCACGCTCGCGGCTGCTCTCCCGGATGATGGCGGAGATCTCGCCGATGATCACCGAGACCCGCGTGGAGTCGCTGTCCCAGCCGGACCGGCCGACCGCCTCACTCGCCGGGCACGAACGCATCGCCGCCGCGATCCGGGCCGGTGACCGGCAGCGCGCGGCCGACGCCATGCGCGCCCACCTGCTGCTGGTCTCCGACGTCAGCCCGCCGGCCACGTCCTGAGCGTCGGCCGGAAAAAGGGGCGGGTGGGGCGGTCCCCCACCGCCCCGCCCACCGCCGGGCCGTTCCACCGCCGAGGGCGCCTCGGACGGCCCCCGTGTGTCGTCCGGAGCTTCGGCACGGCGCTCCACCAGGGAGCACTACGGAACGTGTCCCGGTGACTCCACACCGTATCAGCGGCCTGAATCGGTTTCACGCGTCGATGCGTAACGGTTACCCGGCCACCGGCGACCGGGACATCGCCGAATCCGCCGTCTAGGGTGGCTGACATGAGCAAGCGTGATCCCGACAAGCCCGTCGTCCTGTCCAGGATCTACACCCGGGTCGGCGACGACGGCGGCACCGCCCTCGGCGACGGCAGCCGGACCGCCAAGACCGATCCCCGGCTGGCCGCGTACGCCGACGTGGAGGAGGCCAACGCCGCCATCGGCACCGCACTCGCGCTCGGCGACCCCCCGGACGACGTTCGCACGCTGCTCGGCCGGGTGCAGAACGAGCTGTTCGACGTGGGGGCCGACCTGTGCTGCCCCGTGGTGCCCGATCCCGAGTTCCCCCCGCTGCGGGTCGACGACGACTACGTGCGGCGGCTGGAGGACGCCTGCGACACCCACAACGCCGGGCTGCCCACCCTGCGCAGCTTCATCCTGCCCGGCGGCAGCCCGACCGCCGCGCTGCTGCACACCGCACGGGTGGTCACCCGCCGTGCCGAGCGCAGCACCTGGGCCGCCATCGAGGCGCACGGCGACTCCGTCAACCCCGTCACGGCGCGGTACCTGAACCGGCTGTCCGACCTGCTGTTCATCCTGTGCCGCGTGGTCAGCCGCGACACCGGCGAGGTGCTCTGGAAGCCCGGCGGTCAACGCTGAGTCGGGCCGGGCCCGCCAGCCGGGCGGGCCCGGCCCGGCTCACCCGGAGCCGTCCTGCCGGGCCAGCTCCGCCTCCACCGACGCCACCTTGCCGGTGATCCCGTCGGTGACGCCGTCGCGGATGTCGGCCTTGAGCACCAGGCTGACCCGGCCCGCGCCCTCGCCGGCGGCGGCGACGGCGCGCTTCACGACGTCCATGACCTCGTCCCACTCGCCCTCGACGGTGGTGAACATGGCGTCGGTACGGTTGGGCAGCCCGCTCTCACGGACCACCCGGACGGCGCGGGCCACCGCCGGAGCCACCGACTCGCCGACGCCCATCGGACTCACGGAGAATGCCACGATCATGGCTCCAGCCTAGGGCCACCCGCGCGTCCGGGACGGAGACGGCCCCCGGTCGCGCTCGCCGCCTCGTTCCCCTCGGCTCAGGACTGCCAGATCGTCCCCGGCGGCATGGACTCCAGCCAGGACAGGAAGCCGGTCAGCGCGCCCTCGGTCATGGCGAGCTCGTACTCCGGCCGCTCGGGGTCGGCGCCGGAGGAGCTCAGCCGGCCGACCTGGATGACCACCAGGTCGGCGGTCAGCTCGCGCAGATCCTCGGCAGTGGGGGCACGGCGGCCCATAACGACGAGACCGCGGCGCGACAGCTCTGCTGTCGGCCGCGGCCACAGGGAGAAGATCCGATACCAGCGCAACTCTTCCGTGCCGTAACGGGCACAGCCGATGCGCCAGGCCCGCCGCCGGGCGGTGCCGGAGCGCAGGTAACACTCCACGGCACCGCCACCGCGTTCCAGCGCGAAGCGGCGCACGATCACGGTGACGAGAGCCAGCAGCACCAGGACGAGCAGTGCGCACAGCAGCCATTCGGCGACCGGCACCCACGTTGTGCTGGACAGCGGCTCCCCCACTCTCACGTCCTGGTCGCGCTCAGGCCCGGACGGCCTCTCCGGCCGCCTCCAGCCGGCTGCGCGCGCGGGCGGCGCGTTCCTGCGCCTCGACGTTCTCCGCGCTGATGCCCTCGGCCTCGACCTTGGACAGCGCCTCCCGCGCACGGGCGACGTCGATGTCCTCGGCCAGCTCGGCGGTCTCGGCGAGGATGGAGACCCGGTTGTGCTCGGAGACGGAGATGAACCCCCCGTGCACCGCGGCACGGACCTCGCCGTTCTCCCGGCCGCCGAGGACCCGCACGACCGCGCCCGGCGCCAGCAGCGCCAGCACCGGGATGTGGCCGGGCTGGATGCCGATCTCGCCGTCGACCGTCTTGGCGATCACCATGTCGCCCTCGCCCGCCCAGAGCTCCCGCTCGGGCGAGACGAGCTCGACGAAAAGCTTCTTCGACACTGCCACAAACTCCTCCGGTAAAGGGCGGGAACCGGGAGAGAGGGGGCCCGGCGGCCGCGTCGGCGGCCGGTCCGGGCCCTCCTCCCGGTCCTGACTAGCCCTGCAGCGTCTTGGCCTTCTCGACGGCCATCTCGATGTTGCCGACGTCGAGGAACGCCTGCTCGGGCAGGTGGTCGTACTCGCCCTCGCACAGCGCCTTGAAGGAGGCGATGGTCTCCTCCAGCGGCACGAACACGCCCGGGTTGCCGGTGAACTTCTCGGCGACGAACATGTTCTGCGACAGGAACCGCTCCACGCGACGGGCGCGCTGAACGATGATCTTGTCCTCTTCGGAGAGCTCGTCGATACCGAGGATGGCGATCTGGTCCTGCAGGTCGTTGTTGCGCTGCAGGATCTGGATCACCCGCTGGGCCACGTCGTAGTGCTCCTGGCCGACGTACTGCGGGTCCAGGATGCGCGAGGTGGAGGCCAGCGGGTCCACCGCCGGGTAGATGCCCTTCTGCGAGATCGGCCGGGAGAGCTCGGTCGTCGCGTCCAGGTGGGCGAACGTGGTGGCCGGCGCCGGGTCGGTGTAGTCGTCCGCCGGCACGTAGATCGCCTGCATCGAGGTGATCGAGTGACCCCGGGTCGAGGTGATCCGCTCCTGGAGCAGACCCATCTCGTCGGCCAGGTTCGGCTGGTACCCCACCGCGGAGGGCATCCGGCCCAGCAGCGTGGAGACCTCGGAGCCGGCCTGGGTGAACCGGAAGATGTTGTCGATGAACAGCAGCACGTCCTGCTTCTGGACGTCCCGGAAGTACTCCGCCATGGTCAGGGCCGACAGCGCCACCCGGAGCCGGGTGCCCGGCGGCTCGTCCATCTGCCCGAACACCAGGGCGGTGTCCTGGAGGACCTCCATCTCGTCCATCTCCAGGAAGAGGTCGGTGCCCTCACGGGTCCGCTCCCCCACACCCGCGAACACCGACACACCGCCGAAGTTGCGGGCGATACGGGTGATCATCTCCTGGATGAGGACGGTCTTGCCGACACCGGCGCCGCCGAACAGACCGATCTTGCCACCGCGCACGTACGGCGTCAGCAGGTCGATGACCTTGATGCCGGTCACCATCATCTCGGTCTTCGACTCCAGCTGGTCGAAGGCCGGGGCGGGGCGGTGGATCGGCCACCGGTCGGTGACCTTCAGGCTGGACGTGGGCACGTCCAGCGACTCGCCCAGCGTGTTGAACACATGCCCCTTGACGACGTCGCCGACCGGGACGCTGATCGGCTCGCCGGTGTCGCGGACCTCGGCGCCTCGGACGAGGCCGTCCTGCGGCTGGAGGCTGATGGTGCGGACCAGGTTGTCGCCGAGGTGCTGGGCGACCTCAAGGGTCACCGTCGAGGTCTGGTCCCCGATGGTCACCTCGGTCTTGAGAGCGTTGTAGATCGCCGGCAGCGAGTCCGCCGGGAACTCCACGTCGACGACCGGGCCGGTGACCCGGGCGATACGGCCGGTGGCGGTGCCAGGCGCGGCCGTCCCTTCAACAGTCGCAGTCACTTCTCTACTCACTTCCCGCGCTGGCAGCAGCGAGGGCGTCGGCGCCGCCGACGATCTCACTGATCTCGTTGGTGATCTCCGCCTGGCGGGCCTGGTTGGCCTGGCGGGTCAGGTTCTTGACAAGGTCCTCGGCGTTGTCGGTGGCCGCCTTCATGGCCGCCCGCCGCGACGCCCACTGGGAGGCCGCCGACTCCAGGAGCGCGAAGTAGATCCGGTTCGTCACGTACTGCGGAAGCAGCCGGTCCAGCGCCTCCTCGGCGGAGGGCTCGAACTCGTAGAGCGGCAGGGCACGGCCCTTGTCGTCCACGAGCTCGGCGGCGTCGACTTCCTCCAGCTCCATCGGCAGCGCCCGGTGGGCGGCCGCACGCTGGGTCAGCATGGAGACGAACTCCGTCGAGACGATGTGGATCTCGTCCACACCGCCATCGGCGGTGTCCTGGATGAACCTCTCCATCAGGGCCGCGCCGACCTCCTTGGCGTCGGCGTAGGCCGGACGCTCGGTGATGCCCTCCCAGCTACGCTCCAGAGGCCGCTCACGGAACCGGTAGTAGGCCACGCCCTTGCGTCCCACCATGTAGGTGAGGACTTCCTTGCCCTGCTCGCGCAGGAGCTGGGTCAGGCTCTCGGCCTCCTTGATGGCGTTGGCCGAGTAGGCGCCCGCTTGCCCCTTGTCGGAGGTCACGACGAGGATCGCGGCCCGGGTCGGGTTGGCGGCCTCGGTCAGCAGCGGGTGGTCGCTGACGCGGCTGGCGAGCGCCGAGACCGCCCGGGTGATCTCCCGGGCATAGGGCCCGGCGGCCTCGGCCGCCCGCTGTGCCTTCGTGATCCGGGTGGCGGCGATCAGCTCCATCGCGCGGGTGATCTTCGCCATCGACTTGGTCGAGCGGATCCTCCGGCGATAGACGCGAAGCTGTGCTCCCATGAACTACTTCCCGCCGGTCTTGGCTACCTTGATGGTCTCCTGGCCGACCTGCTCCTCCTCCAGTGCCTCGGCCTCCTCCTCGGTGCCGAGGATGCTGCCGGAGCTGGTCTGGAAGGTCCGCTTGAAGTCGGTGATGGCGTCCTTGAGGGCCTGCGCGGTCTCGTCCTCGAACTTGCCGCTCTCGCGGATGTTGTCGAGAATCTTGCCGTGCTCACGGCCGAGGAAGTCCAGGAAGCCCTCCTCGAAGCGGCGCACGTCCTCCACCGGGACCTCGTCGAGCTGGCCGGTGGTGCCGGCCCAGATCGAGACGACCTCGCGCTCCACCGGGAACGGGGAGTACTGGCCCTGCTTGAGCAGCTCCATCAGCCGGGCACCGCGCTCCAGCTGGGCCTTGGACGCGGCGTCCAGGTCCGAGCCGAAGGCGGCGAACGCCTCCAGGTCGCGGTACTGGGCCAGGCCGACCCGGAGCGAGCCCACGACCTTCCTCATGGCCTTGGTCTGCGCGGCGCCGCCGACACGGGACACCGACACACCGACGTTGATGGCCGGCCGCTGGCCCTGGTTGAACAGGTCCGCCTCCAGGAAGACCTGGCCGTCGGTGATGGAGATGACGTTGGTCGGGATGTAGGCGGAGACGTCACCGGCCTTGGTCTCGATGATCGGCAGACCGGTCATCGAACCGGCACCCATGTCGTCCGACAGCTTGGCGCAGCGCTCCAGCAGCCGGGAGTGCAGGTAGAACACGTCGCCGGGGTAGGCCTCGCGGCCCGGCGGGCGGCGCAGCAGCAGCGACACCGCACGGTAGGCCTCGGCCTGCTTGGTGAGGTCGTCGAAGACGATCAGGACGTGCTTGCCCTGGTACATCCAGTGCTGGCCGATGGCCGAACCGGTGTAGGGGGCGATGTACTTGAAGCCGGCCGGGTCGGAGGCGGGCGCGGCCACGATGGTGGTGTACTCCATCGCGCCGGCCTCCTCCAGCGCGCCGCGCACGCCGGCGATGGTGGAGCCCTTCTGGCCGACCGCGACGTAGATGCAGCGGACCTGCTTCTCCGGGTCGCCGGACTCCCAGTTGGACTTCTGGTTGATGATCGTGTCGATGCAGACCGCGGTCTTGCCGGTCTGCCGGTCGCCGATGATCAGCTGACGCTGGCCACGGCCGATCGGGGTCATCGAGTCGATCGCCTTGATGCCGGTCTGCAGCGGCTCGTGCACCGGCTTGCGCTGCATGACGCTGGGAGCCTGCAGCTCCAGCTCGCGACGCTCGGTGGTCTCGATGTCGCCCTGGCCGTCGATCGGGCGACCCAGCGGGTCGACCACGCGGCCCAGGTAGCCGTCGCCGACCGGCACCGAGAGCACCTGACCGGTGCGGCGCACCGACTGGCCTTCCTCGATGCTGGTGAAGTCACCCAGGACGACGACGCCGATCTCGCCGATCTCCAGGTTCTGGGCCAGGCCCAGCGTTCCGTCCTCGAATTCCAGCAGCTCGTTCGCCATCGCCGAGGGGAGGCCGCCGACGCGCGCGATGCCGTCACCGGAGTAGGTGACGGTTCCGATCTCCTCGCGTGCGGCGGCGTCAGGCTCGTACGACTGGACGAAGCGCTGCAGCGCGTCCCGGATCTCGTCCGGCCGGATGGTCAGCTCCGCCATCTCACGTATGTCCTTGCTCTCGTTGGCGCCGCGTTCCCCGGCGCCGTGCGTCTTGCGGTTGCGTGGTTCGTCGCGTCAGCCGGCCAGGCGCCGCCGGACCTCTGCGATCCGCCCGGCGACGGTGCCGTCGATGACCTCGTCGCCCACGCGGATGGAGAGCCCACCCACGACCTCAGGCGCGATGTCGATGTTCAGGTGGATGGCCCGCCCGTACACCCGGGTCAGCACGGCCTCCAGCCGCGTCTGCTGGGCCTCGGTCAGCGGCACGGCCGTGCGCACCACGGCGACGTACCGCTTGGCGCGCTCGGCGACCAGGTGACCGAAGTGGTCCAGACCCTGTTCCAGGGTACGTCCCCGCGGCCGCGTCACCGCTTCGGTGACGAGGCACAACGTGGCGGCGTCGACCTTGCCCGAGAGCAGGTTCTCCACCAGGGTCCGCTTGTGCTCCACGGCGACGCCCTCGGTGGTGAGGGCGGCACGCAGCTCCGGCTCGGCGGCGACGATCCGGCCGAACCGGAACAGGTCGTCCTCCAGCTCACCGAGGCGCTGGGCGCTCTCGGCGGTGGCGACCGTCGCGAAGACGGCCGTCCGCTCGGTGGCGTCGACGAGGTCGCGGCCACTCGACCACTTGGCCTGGACGATGTCGCTGACCACGAGGACCGTGGCCGGCGACACCTTCGACTCCAGGAGGTGGCCGACGAGCCCGGACTTGCTCTCGGGCGCGTTGGCCTGGTCGGCCAGCCACCGGCGCAGGGAGTGCTCCTGCTCCAGGAGTGCCACGACCTCGAAGAGTTCGTGTCCCAGCGTGGCGGCGTTGGCCGAGGGCAGGATGGCGTCGAGACGACGCGTCACCTCGTCCAGCGACGTTCGGCTGACACCCCGCATCAGCGCACCTCGGCTTGCTGCTGCGCGCCCTCAGCCTGCTCCAGTTCCGCGAGGAACCGGTCGATGACGCGGCTCTGCGCGGCGCTGTCGCCCAGCGTCTCCCCGACGATGCGGCTGGCGAGGTCGGTGGACAGCCCCCCGATCTCGTTCCGCAGCTGGACCAGGGCCTGCTGGCGGTCGGCCTCGATCTGGGCGTGCGCCGCGTCCAGGATGCGGCGGGCCTCGACCTGGGCCTCCTCACGCGCCTCCGCGATGATGGCGGCGCGCTGCTCCTTGGCCTTCTCCAGCTCCCGGGCGTACTCGCGGTGCGCCTCGTCGAGCTTCTCGCGGTACTGCTGGCGAATCTCCTCGGCCTCGGCCTCGGCCTTCTTCGCACGCTCGATGCCACCCTCGATCTGGTTGGCACGCTCGTCCAGCGCCTTCGTCAGCCGCGGCCACATCTTGGTGACGACGCCGAGGATGATGAGGAAGGCGATGAGGCCGAAGGTGAATTCATCCCAGTGAATTCGCAGGATGTTCTCCTGCTCGGCTGCCATGATCACGGCTGGCATCCCTTCGCGCTCGTACTACTTCCGAATGGTCGGATCCGGCCCGATCAACCCGCCTGGATGAAGGCGAGAACGAAGCCGAGGATGGCGAGCGCCTCGATGACGGCCATACCGAGGATCATCTGACCCTGCAGGATGCCGCGGGCTTCGGGCTGACGGGCGATGGCCTGCACACCGAGACCGAAGATGATGCCGACGCCGATGCCGGGGCCGATGCAGGCGAGGCCGTAACCGATGGTGGCGAGGGTACCGGTCATTTCGATTGATCCTTTACTTTTTTGACATCAAACGCGCCGACGGGCCGATTGGTGCCGCCGAACTGACGTGAATTACCGGACTGGGGTCAACAGGGGGTGCGACCGACGGGTCAGTGCGCACCCTCGATGGCCTCACCGATGTAGAAGGAGGCCAGTAGGACGAACACATAGGCCTGCAGGCCCATGATGAACAGCTCGAAGGCGGTGAACACCAGGAAGCCGACCAGCGCCATGCCGGAGTAGCCCACCGAGACGACGCTGAGGATGCCACCGGCGTCCGGGTTGAACAGGTAGAACCCGGCCGCGGCGAACACGGCGAGCAGCATGTGGCCGGCGAACATCGTCGCGAAGAGCCGGACCGCGTGCGTCACCGGACGGAAGACGAAGTTGGAGATGAACTCGATCGGCACCAGGACCGGCAGGATCCAGCCGGGGGCGCCGGCCGGAACCAGCTTGCCCTTGAAGTGCCCCGCGAAGCCGTGTTCGCGGATGCCGATGTAGTTCCACAGCAGGTAGATGCTGAGCGAGAGCACCGCCGGGAAGGCGAGGTTGCTCGTCACCGGGAGCTGGGCGCCCGGAATGATGCCCATGACGTTCATCGTCAGGATGAACATGAACAGGGTGACCATGAGCGGCAGGTAGGCGTCGCCGCGCTTACCCATGCCGGGGCGGACCATCTGGTCGCGGATGAAGACGACCAGCATCTCGGCCATGCTCTGCCCACGGCCGGGGACGACCTTCGCCCGCCGCGTGGTGAACAGCCAGAAGCCGATGACCACGAGTACCGACACGACCAGCAGCGCCGTGTACTTCGTGATTCCGGAGGTGGCCGGAAGGCCGAAGTCGAGCCACGGCGTCGGGAAGAAGAGGCTTGTGGTGGGGGCCTCGAAGCCGCATCCGAAGTCGTTGAAGATATGCGGGTCCTCGCAGCCGTCCGCCGCGGCGGCCACCACAGTGCGCACGTCAGCACTCACGGCGAACCCTTTCGTCGTGACGCAACTCAATCCTCGATGTATTGGGCGGTGGCGCGCCGCTCACGCGGGAGCCGCACGGCACCGGTTTTGACGGTCAGGACCGGACGTACTGGGTGACGATCAGATAGATCGCGCCGGCCAGCCCCAGGATCAGGCCGATGGGCAGGAACACCGGCGTCTCGAACCCGAGCGCCCAGTCCGCCAACCAGCCCGCGCCGCCCCAGACGGCCAGCCCTCCCAGCAGGTACGAGACGACCGTCATTCCATCGGCGCGCGACTGCGGTTCCTGGTCGGCGCCCGGACGATCGTTCATCTCGCTCCGGAAGATAGCAGTAAGTGAACACCGTTCGCACATCACCCCGGACCGCCTCCGCGGCGGGGAACGGCACAGCTCGCCGGGTCACCGTCGATCCTCGACGGTACCGGTCCGCTCCGCCTCGGTCCCGTGCTCCGCGGCCGGGGACTCGGCGGGTTCGACATAGAGCCGACGGACCTTCATGCTGCCGATGGAGTGGCCGGTGAGCCAGGTGACGACGCAAACGGCGGCGGTGAGGGCGAACGCGTTCCCGTCGAACACCGTGGTCCCTCCGAAGAAGATCAGCACGATGCCCAGGACCACGACCTTGACGGTGTAGGTGGCCAGGCCGGCCATGAGGACCAGCGGTGGCCAGTTCTTGCCGACCCACGCCAGGACGATCGCGGATACGGCGAAGAAGACGATGACCAGAACCGTGCCCACAACCGCGCCCGTGAGCCCGTGCAGACCGGCCATGGCGAATGCGATGACCGATGCGATGGCGCCGACGACGGCGGTCGGAATCGCGGCGCCGCGGAGGATCCGGGCGTCGTGTTCCTGCATGAAGAAGCTCCGGTGCTGTTCGATGGGGTGCCTGCTCGTGAAAGCTATCACAAGGATTTTTGGACCCGATCCAGGGTGGCCTTTATGCCGGCCTTACCCCGGGGGTGAACTGCCCCAACAGCAGCGGTTTTGGTAATCGATGTCGGTTATGTCACCGCAGATCGGCGGCATCCACGGGTGAACCCCGAGCGAATCCGCGGCGCCTCGCCGGGCGGCGCGACCGTCAGGCGGCGGGCGTGTGGTCGGTACCGACCTCCCCCGTGTCGCTTCCCGTGTTCCCCGCCCTGGCGGCGCCCGCCCGGGCCGGTTCGCGGCGGCGGCGCAGCCGCGGCAGCGTGATGAGGCCCACCGCGCAGATCGCGACCATGACGGTCACCGTCAGCACGGTGAAGGGTGCGTTGAAGATCGACAGCGCCACCGACGCGAAGGCGATGATGGCCGCCCAGAGGTACATCAGCAGCACCGCCCGGGCGTGGGAGTGGCCCAGCTCCAGCAGCCGGTGGTGCAGGTGCTTCTTGTCGGGGGCGAACGGCGACTTGCCCGCGAGCGTGCGCCGCACCACGGCGAGCACCAGGTCGGCGAGGGGCAGCGCGAGCACCAGCAGCGGCAGCAGGATCGGCAGGAAGACCACCAGGCCGCCGGCGTTGAAGTCACGCGAGGCGTTGGCGTCGAACTGGCCGGTCACCGTGATGGTGATGGAGGCCAGCAGCAGGCCGATCAGCATCGACCCGGTATCGCCCATGAACACCCGGGCCGGGTTGAAATTGTGGAACAGGAAGCCCACGCAGACCCCGGCCAGGATGATGGCGATCATCGCCGGATACGACTGCCGGTCGAAGCCGCGATCCACGGCCACCACGTAGTAGTAGGCGAAGAACGCGAAGGCCGAGATGGCGACGATCCCCGCGGCCAGCCCGTCCAGGCCGTCGGCGAAGTTCACCGCGTTGATCGTGACCACGATCAACAGCACCGACAGGACGGTCCCCAGCTCCCGGCCGAGCAGCAGCGTGGTGCCCGGCAGCGGCAGCCAGAGGAGCTGCACCCCCTGCGCCACCAGGATGCCGGCGGCGGCGATCTGGCCGGCCAGCTTGGGGATGGGGCCCATGCCCCAGCGATCATCGATGATGCCGATGATCGTGATGAGCCCGCCGGCCACCAGCAGCCCGCGCCACGTGGGGCCGAGGAAGACCTGCTGGAGATGCGGCAGCTGCGCGGAGATGAGCAGCGCGGCCGCGAACCCGCCGTACATGGCGACACCGCCGAGCCGCGGGATGGGTTCGGTGTGCACGTCCCGGTCGCGGACCGGGGGCACCGCACCGAAGGCGATCGCGGCCCGCCGCACGAAGGGGGTCAGCAGGTAGGTGACCGCCACGGCGATGATGAACGTCAGCGCGTACTCACGCACGGCTTTTCCAGGAGCCTTCCATGGAACTTCCGCGCCGATCGAACGCGCCGGCACGGGACGGAGCTGAGGATGGGAACGACGCTAGCACTACTCCACCGTCGTTTTCCGCGTGATCCGCGAATGGCGGGAGCGGAATCGCGCACGGTGCGCACATCCACGGACACGCGACACGGTCGCCGGCCGGCCGGTCACCGGGCGCAGTGATGCCCGGGATCGTTCCCCACGGGGATGGCCTCCACCACGGCGGCCCGCCACGCACCGGCGTCGTCCGGGCGCATGGTGTGCCCCACCCAGAGGACGTCGCCGGGGCCGGGCCCGGAGCTCTCACCCCGGCCGCCGGT
This sequence comes from Marinactinospora rubrisoli, assembly GCF_042664915.1. NCBI lineage: Bacteria > Bacillati > Actinomycetota > Actinomycetes > Streptosporangiales > Nocardiopsidaceae > Marinactinospora > Marinactinospora rubrisoli. The sequence continues at coordinate 968,793 of NZ_JBHTBH010000001.1, read as the reverse complement.
GGCCGGGGCGCCGGAGGCCGGCGCCCGGCCCCGGTCCAGGCAGGCGTCCACCTGCAGCAGGTCCGGAGCGTAACCGCCGACCTCGAAACCGTACAACACGTAACCGCCGGCCGGTGCCGGACCGTCCGGGGCGGCGGCCAGCCGTTCGCGCACATGGTCCGCGGCTGGGCTCCCCTCGTGGGTCCGGTCCAGCGCCGAGGTGTCCGCTCCCCCGGTGTACTCGCCCCGTAGGAGGGCCGCGTGCAGGTTCAGGACGGCGCGTACCGCGCCCCGGTAGTCGTAGACCACCCCGTCCACTTCCGCGGTCTCGGGCGGCGCCTCGGCGACGATGGTGACGCCGTCGGGTAGCGGCTCGTCGGGCCGCAACCGCTCCGGCACGGCTTCGGCGACGGAGCCGGCCGGCGGGTCGGCGGCGAGGCCGCAACCGGCCACGGAGGCCAGTGCGGCGAGGAGGGCCGGAACGGCCAGCGGCACCGGCCACGCGAAAGGACGGGCGCGCGGCCACGGTCCGCGGTCACTCCGCGCGGGCGTCCGCGCCAGGGCACGGTCCGCCGGGACCGGCCGCCGCCCTCCGGCGGCCCCTTCCGGGTGGTCCCGGGCGGGCGTCTCCCCTCTCTCCACCGTCCACCGCCTCGCAACGTCGGTACCGAACCGGGCGGCGGCATGCGGCTCCGTTCACCGTCACGGAGCCCGCACTCCGGCCACCGCCGGAGGACCGCACGCCGACGCGGGCGGCGGCGCCGGTCACCCGTCTTCCGGCTTCTTCCGCTCTTCGACGTCGCGGGCGGGTTCGGCGGTTCCCGCGGCGGCGGGAGCCGCGGCGGACCCGCCGTCCCCGGTCTCCGCCGCCGGTTCCGCCTCCGTGGCGGGCGTCGCCTCCGGCTGGGCGGCCGGCTTCTTGGACAGCCCGATCACCGTGCCGCACACCGCGCGCAGCCGGTCGATCGAGATGGCGCCGGCACGCAGCACGCGCGGCACCGCGTAGGTGAGGTCGATGATGGTCGACGGAACGGAGTCGGCGCACGGTCCGCCGTCGAGGTAGACGGCGATCCGGTCGCCGAGCTGCTCGGCGGCCTGCGCCGCGGTCGTCGCGGCCGGGCTGCCCGACAGGTTGGCGCTGCTCACCGCCATCGGGCCGACCTCCTTGAGCAGTTCCAGGGCGACCGGGTGCATCGGCATCCGGACCGCCACCGTGCCCTTGGTGTCGCCGAGGTCCCAGGACAGGCTGGGGGTGGCCGTGCAGACGATCGTGAGCGGACCGGGCCAGAACTCCTCGATCAGGTCCTGGCCGCGGGTTCCGAGGTCGTCGATGAGGGCGTGCGCGGCGCGCACCGACCCGACCAGGACCGGCGGCGGCATGTCCCGCCCCCGGCCCTTGGCGCCGAGCAGCCCGGCCACCGCGGCCGGGCTGAAGGCGTCGGCCCCGATCCCGTAGACGGTGTCGGTCGGCAGCACGACGAGCTCACCGCGGCGCACCGTGGACGCGGCGTCGGCGATGCCCTTCGTGCGCTCCTCGTCGTCGGCACAGTCGTAACTGCGGCTCACGCGAACTCACTCCTCCTGGCTGGTCGTTGCGCGCGGACGCCGCGGCCTGCGGCCGGCACGCGCCGCGTTCTGCGGGTCCGGAGTCCTCCGGGCCTTCAGGTCTCTCCGGTTCCCCTGCCCCGGACGGGGGCGCCCCATGGTCTCCGGGAACGTCCGAACGGCACCCTAGTCGTCGGCCCGGCGCATGACGACGAAGCGGTCGCGGTGCGCGAGGTCCTTACGGTTGCGCACGTCGCGCCAGCCCAGCTCCTCGGGGAACAGCCGCGGGATGTCGATGCCCTGGCCGTCCCCGTGCTCGATCGCCATGGCGCCGCCGGGGCGCAGCAGCCGGCGGCCGACGTGTTCCAGCTCCCGGATCATGTCCAGCCCGTCGTCACCGGACCACAGCGCCGGAGCGGGGTCGAAGTTGCGGACCTCGGGCGGAATCCGGTCGGCGTCCTGGGTGGGGACATAGGGCGGGTTGCTGATGAGCAGGTCCACCCGGCCGCTGAGCGCCGGCAGGGCCGTGCGCATGTCGCCGTGGTGCGCGGTCACCCGGTCGGCGTGGCCGCTCGCCTCGATGTTGCGGCACGCCCAGGCGAGCGCCTCCGGGTCCAGCTCGACCGCGTGCACGCGGGAGCGCGGCACCTCCTGGGCGATGGAGATGGCGATGGCGCCGGAGCCGGTCCCCAGGTCGACGACGAGCGGGTCGGCGACGTCCATGGCCCGCAACGTGTCGATGGCCCAGCCGACCATGATCTCGGTCTCGGGCCGCGGGACGAAGACGCCGGGCCCGACGCGCAGCTCCAGGTAGCGGAAGTAGGCGCGCCCGGTGATGTGCTGCAGTGGCTCGCGGGCCGCACGGCGGGCGACGCACTCCCAGTACAGCGCGTCGAAGTCGCCGTCGGCGACATTGTGCAGCTCCCCTCGACGAACGCCGTGCACGTACGCCGCCAGTTCCTCGGCGTCCGCACGCGGCGACGCGACCCCCGCCTCGGCCAACCGAAGCGTGGCCCGCGCGACCTCGTCGAGCAGGAAGTTCATTGCGACGCCTGCTCCAGCCTTTCCTTGGTGTCCGCCTCGATCAGGGCGTGCAGGACGCCGCTCAGGTCGCCGTCGAGGACCTGGTCGAGGTTGTAGGCCTTGTAACCGACGCGGTGGTCGGAGATGCGGTTCTCCGGGAAATTGTAGGTCCGGACCCGCTCGGAGCGGTCGACGGTGCGCACCTGGCTCTTGCGCTCGGCCTGTGCCTCGGCGTCGGCCGCCGCCTGGGCCTCGGCCAGCAGCCGGGACCGCAGGATGCGCAGCGCCTGCTCCTTGTTCTGCAGCTGGCTCTTCTCGTTCTGGCAGGACACCACGATGCCGGTGGGCAGGTGGGTGATGCGGACGGCGGAGTCGGTGGTGTTGACGCTCTGGCCGCCCGGCCCGGAGGAGCGGAACACGTCGATGCGCAGGTCGTTCTCGTGGATCTCGACGTCGACCTCCTCCGCCTCGGGCACCACGAGGACACCGGCGGCGGAGGTGTGGATGCGGCCCTGCGACTCGGTGACCGGCACCCGCTGCACGCGGTGCACGCCGCCCTCGAACTTGAGCTGCGTCCAGACGCCCTGGCCGGGCTCGGCACCCGCCTTGGCCTTGAAGGCGATGGTGATGTCCTTGTAGCCGCCCAGGTCGGAGTGGGTGGCGTCGATGACCTCGCTCTTCCAGCCCTGGCGCTCGGCGTAGCGCAGGTACATGCGCACCAGGTCGCCGGCGAACAGCGCGGACTCCTCGCCGCCCTCGCCCGCCTTGACCTCCAGGATGACGTCCTTGTCGTCATTGGGGTCGCGCGGGATGAGCAGCCGGCGCAGCCGCTCGACCAGCTCGTCGCGCTGGACGGCCAGTTGCTTGGCCTCCTCGGCGAACGACGAGTCCTCGGCGGCGAGTTCCTCGGCCGCCTCGATGTCGCTTTCGACCTGCCGCAGCTCACGGTAGGCGGCGATGACGGGGGTGAGCTGGGAGTACCTGCGCGCCAGTCTGCGGGCCAGCGAGGCGTCGGCGTGCACGGTGGGGTCGGCGAGCCGCTGCTCAAGTTCGTAGTACTCGCCCAGAAGGTCGTCCAGCTTCACTTCTCGTCAGTCCCGTCGATAGCGTCGGTTCGCCCGGCTCGCCGAGCGGGCGCGCGGCGGCGCCGCACGTCCCTGGTCACCGCCTAGTGCCACGGCGCCGGCCGCGGACACGTGCGTGTCCGGGCCGGCGCCGCCACGGGCAGGACGCTACTTGCGCTTGCCGTAACGGCTCTCGAAGCGGGCGACCCGGCCGCCGGTGTCCAGGATCTTCTGCTTGCCCGTGTAGAACGGGTGGCAGGCCGAGCACACGTCGGCGCGGATGGAACCGCTCGTGGCGGTGCTGCGGGTGACGAAGGTGTTGCCGCAGGTGCAGGTCACCGTGGTGACGACGTACTCGGGGTGGATGTCGGCTTTCACGTGGATCTCCTCGCTAGTGGCGGTCGCCGGACGCACGCGCAGCACGATGAGCGTGGCTGCTGTGTTCGGGCATGCGCGAACCGGTACCGCGGCGGTTCGATATACCAGTTTGCCAGACCTTGAAACCTCCCGTGTCCAGCCGGTATTCCCGCGCGCCCCGGTCCCGGCCGCGCGGGTTCACCCGGCCGACCCGGACCCCTGTTGCTGCTCCGGTCCGGTGACCTGCTCGCTGGGGAAGTCGCTGGGCGTCGGCTCCGGCCGCGCGCCGCCCTGGGGGCACATCGCGGTCTCGATGACGCTCCACGCCGGAGGGTCGGGGTTGGCGACGTAGCGGGCCTGGAACATCGTGAAGTGCCGCGTCTCGCTGTGCACCGTCCAGTTGCGGTACCCGGGGATGTTGCCGGAGTGCATCCACACCTCTTCCCCGCAGGACAGGGTGTAGTGCCGGGGGCCGAGTCCGTAGCCGTACCCGTCGTCGTCGGTCGCCTGGATGTCGAGCATTTCGGCGAGCATCGCGTCGTCGAGGACCTGTCCACCGAACAGCGCCGAGTAGAACCGGTTGACGTCGCTGACGGTGGAGACGAGCTGCGCGGTGCCGTACCAGCGGGTGGGGTTGAACTCGGTGATGTCGACCGGCTCGTGCGGGGCGCCGGGGTAGGGGCGCACCGCCAGGTAGGCGTGCATGACGGGCTCCGGCATCGCGGAGTCGCGCGGGATGTAGGTGTCCGACAGTTCGAGCGGTTCCAGGATGCGCCCGCGGATCACCTCGTCGTAGGGCTGCCCGGTGATCGCCTCGATGACCATCGCGACCAGCACGTAGTTGGTGTTGGAATAGGCGACATCGGTGCCCGGCTCGAAGACCGGACGCTCGGCGTTGGCGACCTCCACCAGTTCCTCGGGACGCCACACCCGGTCACGGTCGCCGAGCACGCTCGGCATGGCCCGGTTGAAGCTGAACACCCCGCTGGTGTGGCTCATCAGCATGCGCAGCGTGATGGCGTCGCCGCCCTCGACGACGCCGGGCAGGTGCTGCTCCACGGTGTCGTCCAGCCCGGCCCTGCCCTCACCGACGAGCTGAAGGAGCGCCGCCGCGGCGAACGGCTTGGACAGGCTGGCGATCCGGAAGTGCGCGCCGGGGTCGACGGGCTGCCCGGTGGTGCGGTCGGCGACACCGGCCACGCCGTTCCAGGTGTCGCTACCGCCCGCGTTGGTCTCGACGAGTTCGGCGACCGTACCGCTGGAGCCTTCCGCGACCACCTCGTTGAGCGCCCGTTGCAGCCGGACGCGCTCGGACGGGGAGATCCGGGGCGGCGGCGGGGGCTCCTCCCTGGGGGCGGGCGATTGCGTGGCTTCTGAGGCGGATCCGGGCTCGATCCACTCCAGCGGGTGGAGGGCGGGCGTCAGGATCGCCAGTCCGGCGGCCGCCGCGACCACGCCCGCGACTACGGCCCCGCGTTTACTGACCATCGCCAGGAATCGAAGCACGGAACCCCTGATTTGGCGAACACTCCGGAGCCGCCCGATCCGTCCGGGACGGGGGGATCGCGGGGCCGGGGCGACGGTGTGCAAGCGGGCGTAGAAGGAGCGCCGTCGCTGCCCACGGGGGTCGTCGCGCGCGCCCGCGCCGGGCGGACGCCCGGCGGGACCGGTGACGGGCGCCATCACCGGCCCGAACAGCGTGACCAGTTTCACGAAGCAGCGGAGGTGTGAAACGGGGGTCTGACGGGAATTAGGCGGCCTTTTCCGCGGCCCGTCCGGCGCGGCGCACCATGACCGCGGCCCCGCCGAGGACCGCGAGCACGCCCAGCAGCAGGGCCGCGCCGAGGTTGGCGCCCACCCCGTAGACGGCCAGGTAGGTCACCGCGCCGGCGAGCAGCAGGTAGTAGCCGAGCGGGATCAGCGTCTGCCGGATCATGTCGCCCTCCCGCCCGGCCAGCCCGACCACGGCGGAGGCGGCCACGACGTTGTGCACCGTGATCATGTTCCCGGCGGCGCCACCGACCGCCTGGGCGGCCACGATGGTCTCCGGCGGCACCCCGATCCGCTCGCCGGTGGCGAACTGGAAGAGCGCGAACATCAGGTTGGACACGGTGTTGCTGCCCGCGACGAACGCCCCCAGCGCGCCGATCCACGGCGCGAACACCGGCCAGGCGCCCCCGGCGAGCGACGCCGCGCCCTCGGCGAGGGTGAGCGGCATGCTGGCAAGGTCGGTGGCCCCGAACTCCGCTCCGCTGTTGATGAAGACGCGCACCAGCGGCACCGCGAACAGCAGCGCCACCGCGGCCCCGGCGATCTGGCCGCCGGCCATCCGCCATGACGCGGCGATCCGCCGGCGGCCCATCCGGTGCAGGGCGAACGTCGCCAGGCTCACCAGGATGAAGACGCCGCCCGGCGAGTACAGCGGCTGGACCGCCTCGCCGATCGAGGTGCCGAAGATGTCGTCGGCGCCGACCCGCACGGCGGTCAGCGCGTCGGTGACCGGCGGGACGGTCCGGGTGAGCACCAGCAGTGCGGCGACGGCGAGGTAGGGCGTCCAGGCGCGCAGCAACCCGATCCTGCGGGCGTCCTCCCCGGCGGCCTCGTCGCCCGGCCCCGGGTCGAGGGAGCCGCTCCACCGTGCGGGCCACTGTTCCCGCGGCGGGAAGTCCCACGTGGTCCGGGGCAGCAGGAATCCTCGGCGGGCGGCGGCCACCACGATGAGCAGGCCGGTGAGGCCGCCGAGCAGGGAGGTGAACTCCACCCCGAGGAAGGCGTTGTACAGGACCGAGGGAACGGTCAGCGCGAAGGCGGAGAACAGCGCGAACGGCCAGACGCGCAGCCCCGCCGCGACCCCACCCGGTCCGCCGTAGTAGCCGCACAACATGCAGCACAGGAAGACCGGGACGAGCGTGCCGCACACCGCGTGCAGCAGCACGGTCTGCAGGCCGATCTCGGCCACCAGTCCGGGGGTGGTAAGGCCCAGCTCGGCGGCCCGCGCGGCTGCCTCCGGCGCCCCTTCGAGGCCGCCGGCCACGCCCACGAGGATCGGGGTGCCGACCGCGCCGAAGCTCACCGGGGTGCTCTGGATGACGAGCCCGACCATCACCGCGGCCATGGCGGGGAACCCGAGCGCGAGGAGCAGCGGGGCGACGACGGCCGCCGGTGTGCCGAACCCGGAGGCGCCCTCGATGAAGCCGCCGAACAGCCATCCGATGATGACCGCCTGCACCCGCCGGTCCGGGCTGATTCCGGTGAAGGTCGCCCGGATGGTCTGGATCGCGCCGCTCTTGGTGAGCGTGGCGAGCAGCAGCAGGGCGCCGAAGATGATGTACAGCAGCCCGCCCGCGAGGATGAGCCCCTGCAGGGTCGACGCGGCGATCACCACCCAGTCGACCCGCCAGACCAGCGCGGCCACCGCCACGACGACGAGGTAGCCGACCGGCATGGCGTACTTCGCCGGCCAGCGCAGCCCGACGAGCAGCACTCCCACGACGAGGATCGGCGCCAGCGCGACCAGGCTGAGCAGCGCGAGGTTGTCCATCCGGCGGCCTCCTGGGGGTTGGAGTGCACGGCTGGTTACTGGTTGAAAGGTAAACCGGTGACGGGGGCGACGTAAAGCCGTGATCGTGACTCAGGGCACATTCACGCCCGGAAATCCAGATTCGGACTGCGCCGTAAACAGTAAATCGCGCCCGACTTCACCACTCTTCACGCGTTGCGCCCAATTGGTCGCGGTGCGGAGTGGCCGCCGCGCCGCTATGGTGATCGCGTCGCTGGGCCACGCGGCACAGAAAGCGGTAGTGACCTTGGCACATAACAAGTTATGCTGTCCGCATGGCGATCAAGCGACTGACTGTCAGTATCCAGGAGGAACTCATGGAGAAGATCAAGGAGGCGGCCGGAGACGAGAGCGTCTCAGGCTGGGTCTCCGAAGTCCTGACTCGCCACCTCGAAGAGCGTGAAGGCGAGCGCTTGTGGGCGGACTTCGTCGCGGAGGTGATGGCACGGACGACGGCCGAGGAGGAGGATCGCTACCAGGAATTGCTCGCCCGGGACGAGGTCTGGCGGCGCCACTCCGAAGCGATCGAGGCGCAGAGGCGGGGCGTCGCGTGAGCGCACACGGATACGTTCTCGACTCCGGCGTTCTCATCGCGATCGAGAAGGGCCGCTCCGAGTGGGTACGGTTCTTGGATCGGTCGCGCCGCATGGGAGATCGGCTGCTGGTGTCGGCCGGTGTCGTCGCCCAGGTGTGGCGCGCCGAACCGAACCAGGCACGGATCGGCTGGTTGCTGAAACTCCGCAACGTCGAGGTCGTGTCGATCGACGGCAAGGGCGCACGGCTCATCGGGCACATGCTGCGCGACTCCGGAACCAGTGACATCGTCGACGCTCACGTCACTCTGCTGGCGTTCGAGACCCGCTGGCCGGTGCTCACGTCCGATCCGCACGACCTCCGCAAGCTCCATCCGGACATCAGGATCCAAGAGGTCTGATCACCGGGAGCGCCGAGGCGTCCCTCCCCAGTGAAGGTGGGGAGGGACGCCTCCTGCATTATCGCCGCCGGTGCTACCCCGTGGCGGCGGAGCGCGAAAAAAATGCGGGTCCGTTGCCCTTCCCCCGTGGGAAGGGCAACGGACCCCGATCACGACCTGGATCAGCGGTCGTTCGGACCCACCGTCGTCTGCTGCACCTGGAGCAGGAACTCGGTGTTGCTCTTGCTCTCCTTCATCTTGTCCAGCAGCAGCTCCAGCGCCTGCTGGGTGTCGAGCGCGTGCAGCACCCGGCGGAGCTTCCAGATGATGCTCAGCTCCTCGCCGGACAGCAGGATCTCCTCCTTCCGGGTGCTGGAGGCGACGACGTCGACCGCCGGGAAGATGCGCTTGTCGGCGAGCTGGCGGTTGAGCTTGAGCTCCATGTTGCCGGTGCCCTTGAACTCCTCGAAGATGACCTCGTCCATCCGGGAGCCGGTCTCGACCAGGGCGGTGGCGAGTATCGTCAGCGAGCCGCCGTTCTCGATGTTGCGCGCCGCGCCGAAGAACCGCTTCGGGGGGTACAGCGCGGTGGAGTCGACACCACCGGACAGGATGCGCCCGCTCGCCGGGGCCGACAGGTTGTAGGCGCGGCCGAGCCGGGTGATGGAGTCGAGCAGCACCACGACGTCCAAGCCCATCTCCACCAGCCGCTTGGCCCGCTCGATGGCCAGCTCGGCGACGGTGGTGTGGTCCTCGGCCGGACGGTCGAAGGTCGAGTGGATGACCTCGCCCTTGACCGTGCGCTGCATGTCGGTGACCTCTTCCGGCCGCTCGTCGACGAGGACGACCATGAGGTGGCACTCGGGGTTGTTCTCGGTGATCGCGTTGGCGATGGCCTGCAGCACCATGGTCTTGCCGGCCTTGGGCGGCGAGACGATGAGGCCGCGCTGGCCCTTGCCGATGGGCGCGATCAGGTCGATGATCCGGGTGGTCAGGATGTTCGGCTCGCTCTCCAGCCGCAGCCGCTCCTGCGGGTACAGCGGGACGAGCTTGGAGAACTCCGGGCGGTGCCGGGCCTGCTCGGGCGCCATGCCGTTGATGGTGTCGAGCCGGACCAGGGCGTTGAACTTCTCCCTGCGCTCGCCCTCGCGGGGCTGGCGGACCGCGCCGGTGATGGCGTCGCCCTTGCGCAGCCCGTTCTTGCGCACCTGGGCCAGCGACACGTAGACGTCGTTGGCGCCGGGCAGGTAGCCCGTGGTGCGCACGAAGGCGTAGTTGTCGAGGATGTCCAGGATGCCGGCCACCGGCAGCAGGACGTCGTCGTCGTTGATCACCGGCTCGGCGTCCTGCCGGTCACGGCCGCCGCGACGGTCCCGGCGGTCGCGCCGCCGGCCGCGCCGGCGTCCGCCGCCGAAGTCATCGTCGTCGTCCTGCTTGTTGCGGCCCTGACCGCCGCCCTGCGGCTGCTGGTCGGTACCGGTGCTGTCGTCGCGGTTGGTGCGGCGCTCGTCCCGGTTACGGCGGTTACGCTGCCGCTCCCGGCCGCCCTGCCCGTTCTGGCCGGACTCGGCGCCGCTGGTCTGCGAAGTGTTGGATGTCTTGGTCACGCTGCTCGCGGAGGTAGAGGAATCGGTGCCGTCGGTCGGCGGCTGCTGTTCGCCGGACTCGTCCCCGCGCCTGCGGGACGACCGACGGCCGCGCGTGGGCCGGTCGGAGCGTTCGGCCTGCTCCGCCACCCCCTCGCTCGGCGCGGTGGGGGCCTCGGTGGCGGCCGGAGCCTCGCCCTCGGTCGCGCTCCCGACGGCCTCGCCGTTCTTCGCCGAGGTCTTCCGGACGGAACGCCGGCCCGAGGACGAACCGTCGGTGGCGTCGACCTTACCGGCTGCGCCTGCGACATCGGCGGACTTCGCCGATTTGGCGGACCGCGGCGCGTCGATCGGGCCGCCCTGCTTGGCCTCGATGGCGGAGATGATGTCGTTCTTACGCATGCGCCCCGTACCCGTGATACCGAGACTCGACGCCAGACGCTGAAGCTCGGTCAGCTTCAGGGCGGCCAGTCCGGTGCCGCCGGAGCGGCTCCGGGTCCGGGTAGGCGCGCTCTTGCCGGCTGGGGGCGCGGCGTCGCCGGCCTCACCGGACACGGTCGTGTTCTGCGTGCTGACCGCCGCGTCCGTGTGGAGTTCGGTCGTGTCGCTCACTAAGGGTCCTTCCCAAGGAGCGGGCTGATGCCGTCATCATGGTCGAACGGCCAGCCCGGTGGTGCGAACCGGCAGGGGCCGGGTCGGGCGTGCCCCACGTTGCTGCCGAGAACCGTCGAACGGCGGTTCTCTACCCAATCGCGGCGGGCTCTGGGTACAACCAGACGTCGGGGCGTCGGGCTCGCTGGTGCTGCCCGCGGATCATCCTGTCGTTCCTGTGTACGGAATGCGGGATTGAAGTGAACTGGGCAGAGCCACGGGCGCGCCGTGAACTCGACACAGTGCCGGCCGTGCACAGCGCGCGCGTGGAAGAGACCACTTGTGCGGAAGGCGCGGAAGACACTGCGGCGGATGAGCACACGCCCCGCATTGGGGCATCTGGTGCCTCACCTAGCCTAACATCACCGGAGCCCACAGCTATTCCTCGACACAAGTCTATGAACGGGGAGAACTGATACATACCCCTGCCGGATCGATTCTTAAGGGGCGTATGTGCCAACCAGTACCCGTTCGGTTGCCAATTGAATCCGCCAGCTCCCCACTGATTTGCGGGAGATCCGGCGACGCGGCCGCTTCCGGCCCTGGTGAGCCCGGCTCCGGCGCGTAACCGAGCGCCAGCACCGTGGGGCCGGCGCCCGATATCACCGCGGCGACTCCGTCACGTTCCCGGAGGTCGCGCACGAGGCCGATGCTGGCCGGCATGGCGGCGCCGCGGTAGGGCTGGTGCAGCCGGTCCTCGGTGGCCGTCAGCAGTAACTCCGGGCGCGCGGTCACCGCCGCGACCAGCAGCGCCGCACGGCCCGCGGTGAACGCGGCGTCGGCGTGCGGAACGGCCGCCGGCAGCAGGCCGCGGGCGCGCTCCGTCGACAGCCGCTGGTCGGGGACGCAGGCCACCGGGAGCAGCCGCGCGGACGGCGCCATCGACAGCGCACGCCACGCCTCGGCGTCGCGCCAGGCCACCGTGAAACCGCCGTAGACGCAGGGCGCCACGTTGTCGGGGTGCCCCTCGATGTCGGCCGCCAGCCGGAACACCCGGTCGCGGTCGAAGCCGTCGGCCGGCGCGGCGCCGAGCAGCGCCTCTGCCGCGGTGACGCCGGCGACGATGGCCGACGCCGAGGAGCCGAGGCCGCGGCCGTGCGGGATGTGGTTGCGGCAGTGCAGGTCGAGGCCAGGCGGCGATTCACCGGCCGCCTCGAAGGCGGTGTGCAGGGCGCGGACGACGAGGTGCGAGGCGTCCGTGGGGACCTCCCCGGCGCCCTCCCCCTCGACGCGGACCGTGACGCGGTCGTCGTCGCGGAGGCGCACGGTCACCTCGTCGTGCAGCGCCAGGGCCAGCCCGAGGGCGTCGAACCCGGGACCGAGGTTCGCGCTGGTCGCCGGGGTGCGGACGCGCACCTCCGAGCGGCGCGGCTGTGGCATGGCAGGGTGCTCCGGTGTCAGGCGGGTGCGGGGGTCAGGCCAGGTCGAGTGCGGTGGCCGCCGCGTGGGCGTCGACCGGGACGGTGGTCGCGGAGGAGGCGCCGGCGAGGGCCCAGTCGGGGTCCTTCAGGCCGTTGCCGGTGACCGTGCAGACGACCCGGCTGCCGCGCTCGATCTGTCCGGCCTCGACGGCCTGGAGCAGACCGGCGACGCTGGCCGCCGAGGCGAGCTCGACGAACACGCCCTCCTCGGCCGCGAGCATGCGGTAGGCGGAGAGGATCTTGCGGTCGGTGACGGCGTCGATGCGGCCCTGCGACTCGTCACGGGCGCGCTCGGCCAGCTGCCAGGAGGCGGGGTTGCCGATCCGGATCGCGGTGGCGATGGTGCGGGGCTGGGCGACCGGCTCGCCGTTGACGATCGGCGCCGCGCCGCTGGCCTGGAAGCCGAACATCCGCGGGGTGCGCGTGGCGATGCCGTCGGCGGCGTACTCCTTGTACCCCATCCAGTAGGCGGAGATGTTGCCGGCGTTGCCGACGGGCAGGCAGTGCACGTCGGGGGCGTCGCCGAGGGTGTCCACGATCTCGAAGGCCGCGGTCTTCTGCCCCTGCAGCCGGTAGGGGTTCACCGAGTTGACCAGCGCGACGGGGTAGTCGACCGAGAGCTTGCGGGCGAGTTCGAGGCAGTCGTCGAAGTTGCCGTCGACCTGGAGCAGGCGGGCGCCGTGCACGAGCGCCTGCGCGAGCTTGCCCATGGCGATCTTGCCGCGGGGGACGAGCACCGCGCAGGTCATGCCGGCGCGCACGGCGTAGGCGGCGGCGCTGGCGCTGGTGTTGCCGGTGGAGGCGCAGATGACGGCCTTGGCGCCGTCCTCGGCCGCCTTGGTGATGGCCATGGTCATGCCGCGGTCCTTGAAGGAACCGGTGGGGTTGAGCCCCTCGACCTTGAGAAGGACCTCGCAGCCCGTCAGCTGCGACACCCGGGGCGCCGGAACCAGTGGGGTCCCGCCCTCCAGCAGGGTGACGGCGGGGGTCGTGTCCGTGACGGGGAGCCGATCGCGGTACTCGTCGATCACTCCACGCCAGGAACGAGGCGTACGCACAGGGTCCTCCGAAAGGCGGTGTTCCAAACTGCGGGGTCTGTCATGGGGACGGTTCCGGTGCCCCGGCCCGGGCGCGGAGGCGGGCAGCCGAGGGACGGCTGCCGGAAGCGACGATGAAGACCTGCGGATTCGCTCCCTCAGTCTACGCCGACGCGCGACCGGTTCCGCGTCCGCGTCCGGGTACGGCCCCGGCACGGCGGGTCAGCGGCCCGCGGTGGCCAGCAGCCGGCGGCAAACGGCGAGCAGCCGTTCGCGCAGCGGCCGGGCACGCTGGGCGAACCCCCGTTGCGCGGCGACGTACTCGGCCTTGCCCTCGGGGGTCTCGATGCGGACCGGCGGGTGGCCGTACCCGCTCAGGTCGTACGGCGATGCGCGCATATCGAGGACGCGGACGTCGCGGGCGAGTTCGAAGCAGTCGGCCACGAGATCGCCGGGCACGGCGGGTTCGAGTTTGTAGGCCCACTTGTAGAGGTCCATGTTGGCGTGCAGGCAGCCGGGCTGCTCCAGCTCGGCCTGCCGGGACCGTTCGGGCCGCAACTGGTTGCGGGGCCGGGCCGGTGGGGTGAAGAACCGGTAGGCGTCGAAGTGCGAGCAGCGGATCTGGTGCGCCTCGACCACGGCGTCGGTTCCGGCCGCCCCCAGGCGCAGCGGCAGCGCCGCGTGCCGCACCTCCTCGGGCGGCAGCCGGTAGACCATGGCCCACTCATGCAGGCCGAAGCAGCCGAAATGCCCGGTCCGCCCGGCCGTAGCCGTGAGCAGTTCCGCGACGAACTCGACGGTGCGGCCACGGTCGGCCAGGAACGCCGGGACGTCCAAGGTGACGCCGGTGGCCTCTGCTCCGCCGCGGCCGGTGGCGGGCACCGTGCGGTGCCACCGCCAGCCGGCGCGCTCGGCCGCCTCGGGGCCGAGCAGCACCGTGCCGGCGCCCGGGTGCCAGCGGCGCAGCCGGGCCGGGCGGTGGCTGTAGTACTCGAACAGGAAGTCCTCGACCGGGTGGCGGACGCCGCGCTCGCGGCGGCGCAGGTACGGCTCGGTGAGCGCGTCGACCCGCCGTTCGTGGGCGTCGCGCAGCGGCCGCCACTCGTCCTGGTCCAGCACCGTGACGTGGTCCTCGGAGCCGCCGCGGCTCGCGGCGGCGCCGTCCCGCACCTCGCCCTTACCTTCACTCGCCACGGGAGAGGTCCATCCGTTCCCGCCGCACGTCAGCCGTGCCCGAACGCCTCGACCCGCATCACGCTGGCCACCGCGCGCACCATGTCGAGGTCGCGCAGGTCCGCCACCGTCCGCGCGAGCGCGGCGTCGGGGGCGCGGTGGCTGACCAGGACCAGCTGGGCGTCCTCTCCCGAGCCCTCCTGGCGGACGTTCTTGATGGAGACCCCGTGCCCGGCGAAGACGTCGGCGACCCGGGCGAGCACGCCGGGGCGGTCGTCGACGTCGAGCGCCACGTGGTAGCGGGTGACGGTCTCGCCCATCGGGTGAACGGGCAGGCCGGTGTCGTGCGCTCCCTCGGCGACGTGGGTGCCGGCCAGCCGGTTGCGGGCCACCGCCACGACGTCGCCGAGCACCGCGCTCGCGGTGGGTGCCCCGCCGGCGCCGGCGCCGTAGAACATCAGCCGCCCGGCGGACTCGGCCTCCACGAAGACGGCGTTGTACGCCTCGGTGACGGTGGCGAGCGGATGCTCGCGGGGCAGCATGACCGGGTGCACGCGCACGCCCACGGAGGAGCCGTCGGCGGAGCGCTGGCAGATGGCCAGCAGCTTGACGACGCAGCCCATGGCCTTGGCGCTGGCGATGTCGGCGGCGGTCACCTCGGTGATGCCCTCGCGGTGCACGTCGGCCGCGGTCACCTGGGTGTGGAAGGCCAGGCGGGCGAGGATCGCGGCCTTGGCCGCGGCGTCGAAGCCCTCGACGTCGGCGGTGGGGTCGGCCTCGGCGTAGCCGAGGGACTGCGCCTCCTCCAGGGACTCGGCGAACCCGGCGCCCAGGCTGTCCATGCGGTCGAGGATGTAGTTCGTGGTGCCGTTGACGATGCCCAGCACCCGGTGCACCCGATCGCCGGCGAGGGAGTCGCGCAGCGGGCGCAGCAGCGGGATGGCGCCGGCGACGCTCGCCTCGTAGTAGACGTCGACGCCGGCGTCCCGGGCGGCGGCGTGGATGGCCGCGCCGTCCTCGGCCAGCAGCGCCTTGTTCGCGGTCACCACGGACTTGCCGCTCTTGATCGCGGCGAGGATCAGCGAGCGGGCGGGTTCGATGCCGCCGATCACCTCGACCACCAGGTCGATGTCGGGGCGGGTCGCCAGGGTCATGGCGTCGGTGGTGAACAGCGCCGGGTCCACACCCGTGTCACGGGCGCGCCCGAGCCGGCGCACCGCGATGCCTCCGATCTCCAGGGACGTTCCGACCCGCGCCGCGAGTTCGGTGGACTGGTCGTTGATCAGCCGCACCACTTCCGAGCCGACGACTCCGCAGCCCAGCAGCGCCACCTTGAGTGCCATCAGGGGGTGACTCCCACTTCTTCGCTCGTACTTCGCTCCGTGTGCCCGCCCCCGGCGACGCCGTGGACGCGCGCGCCCGGTGCCCGGGGGCCCGGACGACCTGGATGACGGCCAGGGTCAGCCTACGTCCCGGCGCAGCAGGTCCTCCTCGGTCTCCCGGCGGATGAGGGTGCGGGCCGCGCCGTCGCGCACCGCGACCACGGCCGGCCGGGCCACGTGGTTGTAGTTACTGGCCATGGAGTGGCAGTAAGCGCCGGTGGCGGCGACGGCGAGCAGGTCGCCGGGCCGCAGGTCGCCGGGGAGGTAGAGGTCGCGGACCAGGACGTCGCCGCTCTCGCAGTGCTTGCCGACCAGGCGGGACAGGGTGGGCTCGGTGTCGCTGGCGCGCGAGGCGAGCACGCACGTGTAGTCGGCGCCGTACAGCGCGGTGCGGATGTTGTCGCTCATGCCGCCGTCGACGCTGACGTAGCTGCGCAGCCCCTCGACGTCCTTGATGGTGCCGACCTCGTACACGGTGACCCCGCACGGACCCGCGATGGCGCGGCCGGGTTCGACGGCGATGCGCGGCATGGGAAGACCGTGCGCCTCGCACTCCCGCCGCACGATGCCGAGGAGCCGGTCGGCGATGACCTTCGGCTCCAGCGGGCGGTCGCCCGTGACGTAGGCGATGCCGAGACCGCCCCCGAGGTCGAGCTCTGGCAGGACGGCTCCGTGCTCGGTGTGGATCGCGGTGAGGAACTCGGCGAGGCGGCGGGCGGCCACCTCGAAACCGGCGGTGTCGAAGATCTGCGACCCGATGTGCGAGTGCAGGCCCACCAGGTTGAGGTGGGCGGAGTCCAGCGCGCGCCGGACCGCCTCGGCCGCGGCGCCGCTGCTCAGCGCCAGGCCGAACTTCTGGTCGTCGTGGGCGGTGGCGACGAACTCGTGCGTGTGCGCCTCGACGCCGGTGGTGACCCGGATGAGGATGTCGGCGACCCGGCCGCGCTCGGCGGCGATCTCCGCCAGGCGGTCGAGCTCCTGGAAGGAGTCCACGATGATCCGGCCGACCCCCGCCTCGACGGCGCGGACGAGTTCGGCCGGCGACTTGTTGTTGCCGTGCAGTCCGATGCTCTCGGGCGGCACGCCCGCGGCGAGCGCCACGGCGAGCTCCCCGCCGCTGCATACGTCCAGCTTCAGGCCCTCCTCGTGCACCCAGCGCGCGACCGCCTTGGTGAGGAGCGCCTTGCCCGCGTAATAGACGTCGGCGTCGGCGTCGCCGAAGGCGGAGCGGTACTCCCGGGCGCGGGCCCGGAAGTCGGCCTCGTCCAGCACGAACAGCGGCGTGCCGTACTCGCGGGCCAGCTCGGTCACGCGCACGCCGCCGACCGTCAGCTCCCCGTCGGCGCGCGCGGCCGAGCGCGGCCACACCGCGGGGTCGAGCTCGGTGAGGTCGTGCGGGGGGATCGGCGGGTGCTCCTCCGGCAGCACGTCGGCGTGACGCGGGCCGGCGGGGTGGGCGTAACGGCTCATGAGCGCACACTCTCGGTCGGTCGGCGGGCCGCGCCGGCCGAGGGCGGCGCGGGGTGTGTGGTGGCTGTGTACCCGGGGATGCGGGCGCGGCGGTGCGGGCTACAGCCTTGTGGGCGCCGCCGCACCGAGCAGGGACAGTCCGGCGGCGAGAACGGCCGCCGCCGCGGCGCACAGCGCGGACCGCGCCGCGATGGTGTCCCGGCAGCACCGCCCGGCGTCGTGGGCCGTGGTACCGGCGTGCTCTCCCGTGCTCGTCCCCCAGGTCTCCCGCCAGTCATGGTAGGCAGCGGCGAGGCCCTCCAGGTATCGCACCAGAATATGCGGTTCCCGCCGCCGTCCCGCGCCGGCCAGGTGCCCGGGGCCGTCGAACAGCGCCCCGAGGAGGGCTGCGGCGGGCGGCGCTGTGAGAACGGCCACGGCGGCGGGAGCGTCGAATGCGGCGAACGGGGCACCGGGGGGCGGCTCGGCACCGGCGGCGCGAGCGGCGTCGGCGATCCATTCGCGGCTGCGGACGGCGTGCGCGTGGGCGTAGCGGATGCCGAAGGCGGGGTTGGCGTCGGTCTGGCGGGCCCAGGCACCGGGGTGCTCCGGGGTGGGCAGCGCCGGCAGGCCGGGCCCGGTGAGCTCGCCGGCGCGCGGCCGCTCGGCGGCCGACCGGCAGAACGCGATCCGGGCGGTGGCCTCCCCGATCACGGCGAGCAGCCGGGCGGGCTCGGCGGCGGACGCGGCATCACCGCCCACGGCCGCGGCGGTGTCCGGCGGCGGGTCCCGCCAGGTGACGTCACCGGTGCCGGGGTCCAGGTGGGCGCGCACCGGCCAGACCGCCGCGGCGTCCAGCCCCACGCCCGGGTGCCCGGTCAGCGCCAGGGCGATGCGGCGCCGCGCGTCGTCCCGGGCCAGCCGCCGGGCGGCGGGGAGGTCGGCGGCGGCGGACAGGTCGGACAGCGCGATGCCGTCGTCGGCGGCCGCCGCTCCGGCGGCCGGAGGAGCCGGGGCCGCGGTGCGGAGGGTGGCGGGTCCCCGCAGGTAGGGCAGGCCACGGACGGCCGCCCGAACGGACCGCGCGCGGGCGGTGCCGGTGACGGTGAGGTTGACGAACCCGTTCCCCTCGACCCGCGCGTCCAGCACGTCCGGCCGACGGCGCGCCTCGGCCGCGATACCGGCGGCGAGCGTCCGTGGGTCGCCCCCGGCCCTCCGCGCGAGCCGCTGGGCGAGCGCCGTGGCGTAGTCCCCGGGTCGGCCCGCGGGCACCCGGTACGGCTCGGCGCCCGGCACCGCTTCGGGCGCCAGACCGGCGGCGCCCGCCGCGGCGGACCGCAGCAACGCGTCGACCCCGAGCGGAGTGGCCCCCTCCTCCCGCCAGAGACCGGCGAGCGCGTCCACGATCACCCCGGCCCGACTCCGGCGAGATCCCGCACGATCCGGATCAGCTCGGACGGGTCGAACGGCTTGGTGAGGTAGGCGTCCACTCCGATCTCCCGGCCACGCCGCAGATCGTCCTCCTGCGCGCGGGCGGTGATCAGCACGACCTTGGCACCCCGGCCGTCCCCTTCCCGAAGCCGCAACGCGGTGACCCAGCCGTCCAGCCGGGGCATCATGACATCCAACGTGATGACGTCCGGCCCGACCGCCCCCACCCGGTCCAGGCAGTCCTGCCCGTCGACCGCGGTATGGACCTCGAAGCCCTCCAACTGCAGGTTGACGGCGATCAACTGACGAATCACCTCATCGTCGTCGACCACCAGAACCCGACCCAGCGCATCACCCACGGCCGCGAGACTAGCGCCCCACCCCCGCCGCCCGCTGCGATATGCGCACTCCGGCCACGACTGCGCAAGGCACCCGCCACCCCTGCTAGAGTTGTTCACGCAAAGCGCCCCCTTAGCTCAGGGGATAGAGCAACGGCCTCCGGAGCCGTGTGCGCAGGTTCGAATCCTGCAGGGGGCACCCCACGAGGAGCAGCGAAAGCCCGGCTGACCAGGCATGATGGCTTGGTGCCGGGTTTCGTCATGTAGGCAGCCGTATGCCGCCGGAAGCCGCCCGTTGCCAGCGTTCCCGGAATATGCGCGGAATGGTTCCAGAGCCCATCCGCTGAGGTCAGGCAGCGAAAAACCCCGACCGTAGGCCGGGGTTCCGCGCTAATCCAGTTCGTCATCTATCCGCCCGAACCAGCGATCATCGTCGCCGTCCAGGCAGTGGGCGTAGACCCGGTACAGCACCTCCACCGAGTGCCCCGCCCACTCCGCAACCAGCGCCGGAGGCGTCCCGGCGTTCAGCCGCAGTGACACCCCTGCGTGCCGGAAGTCATACGGTGTCGACGCTAAGGGTGATTCCACCTGAGACTTGCTGAACGCCTTCACGCGAGCGTCCTGCAGGACCCGCCACAGCGTCGATGGGTGGTACTTGGCGCCCCGGTAGGTGCGGAAGAGCCGGCCTTCCTCGTCGGTGCCGTAGGTGTCGATGTGCTCCCGCAGCAGCGTCACCAGCTCAGGAGGAATCGGAACTCGTCGGCGCGTGTTGGGCGCTCGCCCCTTGAGCCCCCGTCGCTCGTGAACCTCGCCGTCGTCGGTCCAGGCCCGGCCAGCCGCAGAATACGCCGTCTCAAAGTCCAGCACGCCCCACCCATCAGCGGGCAACTCGCAGGACTTCGCTTCCAGCGAGATGGCTTCCTGCGGCCGAAGCATCCCGTAGTACATGCACCCGTACAGCGCGACCAGTCGTGGCCCCTGGGTCTTGCCGATACGTCGAATGGCGTCGAGGAGCGCCTTCATCTGCTTGGGGTTGGCCACGCGCCGCCGGTCCAGCGTCTTCACGACTGCCGGCGGTTTCCAGTCGTCGGCGTTCTTGTCATCAAGCGGGTTCGCCCGCAGCCGCCCCAGCCGAACCGCGTGCTTCAGGGCACCGGAGAAAACCCGCCGACGACGCCGGTAGTACTCCGGGGCCGCGGGCTTCCCATCAAGTCTCCGGGAACATGCCTCCAGCGCTTTGGAAACCGTCCGGACCTCTTCGAGCGCCATGATGGGAACCGAGTTCCGCTCGAGCCATCGAAGGGCCGCCTCGATCTCGGGAGGCTTGCTCTCGTCGCGCCGAGGGACGTTGAAGGCCCAGCACCGCAGCGCCCGCCGGAGAACGTCAGGGGCAGGAGCCCCCCGCTTGGACAACACGAGGACCACGGTCACTGCTGTCAGGCCCTCGTAGAGGGAGACCCGCTCCTTCGCCGAAACACCTGACCACTGGTGATCCACGTACGCGATAGCATGCTCGAACCAGGTCACCTTCTTCTTCTCAAGCGCCAACGAGTCAGGCAGACCCGTGTCCAGGTCGAACGGCTCGCCCTTCCTGGCAGCCTGACGAAGATCGGAGAGGAAGTTCTCAGCCGCCGACTTGTTCTGGTAGGTGCTGGATTTCTCACGTCCGGCCACGACCCAGCGGACGGTATGCGAGACGATCCGCTTCTTGCCCGACTTCGCGTCAGTCTTGCGGTTGGTCTTGATCGACCAGAACCGGACATCGTAGGACTTCACGCGGCACGCTCCCGAAGGCTCTCCAACCACGCCTCGAAGTCGCTTCGCCAGATGCGAAGTTCGCCATTGGGCAGCTTGACACTCTCCGGGGCATGCCCGATCTCGCGCCAACGGTAGAAGGTCCGCCGGGAGACCCCTCCGAGCTCGTCCAGAACTTCGGGGACGGTCATCAATCGGTCGTGCTCACGCAGGGGGACGGTAGCGCTGTTCATGCCGCCCTTTCCTCGGTTGCCGAATGATTGGTGTGGCGTGCGTGGTCGAGTTGGGCGCGGCGTTTCAGCGCTTCGCCGACCGCGCGCAGGAGGCGGTGTTCTCGGGGCGCCACGTCGGGGTCGGTGGGTCGGGCGAGTTCCCAGGCGTGGTTGCCGGAAGAAACCGGGACCGGCCAGGCGGAGCCGTTCGCGCCCTGGTCCTCGTCACGGGACGGGTCGATGCCGAGCTGTTCGAGGACCCAGGCGAGGCGGTCGGCCTTGTGGTCGGCCAGGGTCTTGCCGGACCACTTGCGGGAGACCAGGACGCGGCGGCCGGCATAGCCCAGGTGCTCACGCTTGTGCGCCTTCGAACGGCAGAAACCAGGCCGCATCCCGCCTTTGGCGTCCTGAGGCTGGATCCCGTAGCGCAGCCAGTTCGCGCACCGGGGCGAGCACGGTTCGAACCGCAGGGCTTCCACGAGGCGGTCCACGTGCCGCTGCTGCGCGTCCGTTTCGACGGTGTGGCATTCGGCGATGTCCTTGGTCAGGTACTTCGCCAGATACCGGACGCACCGCTCAGCGTCCGGGGAACCTGCCAGAACGCCTTTGGCGTCGATCTGGGGGCCGAAGCGAACCACGTGCATGGGTTCGGCCTCAGGGTCAGCGTCGAGGACGTCCAGGGCCTCATCCCAGGTCGGCAGCAGCTCACCCGTGGCCGGATCGACGTAGTTCCCCGTGCCTTCGTCCCAGACGGGGAGGTTGGCGCCGTCGTAGCGGACGGTGTCCGCTGGGGGCCACCAGACCTGGTGGTAGGTGGCGGCGGCGATCTGCCGTAGCTCCGCGCGGGGGATGGTGCCCCGGGTGGCCATGTGCAGATGCGGCGCCAACCGGCGTTGCGGCTCCACCGTGGCGAAGTACTGGACGTCGAACCCGGCCACGCGGCGGAGGTTCTGAACGAACCGGTCGATCAGCTTGGAGAAGTGCAGCGCGTCCCGCGCGGCCCGCCGGTAGTCATACGTGGCCGGGTCCACCGGTGTGCCGTCGGAGCGGACGCGGCCGTAGGTGTCGCAGGTGAGCGTGACGAACAGCGATGGGCGGAACACCTTGCCCGACGCGGGGTCTTCGAAGGTCTGGCCGACCGTTCGGCGGGTCATCGGCCGGCGGGGGAGGTCCGGGGCGTCCTGACGGCGCCGAGTGGAGCGAACACGGCGTGCCCGCTGCTGGTCTGGGGGCGGTGCGACCTTGCCCCGCAGCCCGGACGCGGTGATCTCCTCATCCAGCTCCGTGATCACCTCATCCAGCGCCGCCAGGTCATCGGCGTCAGCGGTGCCGGAAGCGGCCAGGGCGTCACGTTCAGCGGTGACCCGAGCCCGCCACTCCACCCACCATGTCTGCTGGTCCGTTGGCGGGTTCGGCGTCACGGTCGGTTCCTCGGTGAGGTGCCAGCCCTCCTCACACTGGGTCCGGCGCAGCGACCGCTTGCGCTTCGCGCACGCCGGGCAGCGCGACTCCAGAGTGGACCCGCACGGCACGTCGATGATCTCGGTCTTGCCGGTGGCGAGGTCGGTGCGGCGCAGGGCCACGGGCTGGATGCACACGCCCTTATCAGCCGCGATCCGCTCCGCCACCTCACGCGCGAGTGGCTGGGCCATCCGCTCAGCCCGTGTGGTCTTGCCGGTCGGGGTGGGCATCAGGCCACCCCTTCCATGTCGGTGGCCATGGCGGTGATGTCCTCATCGGAGACGTACGCCGCCCGGACACGGACGGGGATGGACGAGCCCTCCAAGCGGACGAAGGCGACGCCGGGAAGGTCGGGGTCGATCAGGTGCGCGTTCGCCCCACGGTCCCGGGCACCCTCGCCGAGCACCATGTCCACCTGCGAGGCTTCATCCAGTCGGAGGGCGATCTTGTCGGGGAACAGGTTCCGGAGGTTGAGGACCTCTTTGCGCGGGTCTTGAAGAGCGGCGAGAACGGCGACGCCGACCGAACGCCCCTGCGAGGTGAGGGTGGCAAGCGCGTTCTCCGCCCGTCGCCTGACGTCGCGGTCAGGGTGGTAGGCGGTCAGGAAGGCGACCTCATCGACCACGATCACGAGGAACGGGTCATCCACGGTCGGGATGTGAGCGCGCTGCTTGCCGGCATAGCGCGCCGCCCGGTCCTGCATCGCGGCCACCGCTCTCTCAAGGAGTTCAACGGCGGCTTCCCCGTCATCGGCGTAGCGCGCGAACAGAGTGCGGCCGTAGGACAACTCCATCCGCTTCGGATCGACCGCCCACACCCGCACCGTCCCCGCCTCGATCGCAGGCATCATCGCCCGCACGGCCGACCAGATCACCGAGCCCTTACCGGCCCCCGTCACGCCGACCGTGAGGACGTGGGTTCCGTGCAGGCGGAGCAGCCACGGGGAACCGTCCTCACAGGTCCCCATCGGCAGCGCCTTCAAGTCCACGTCAGCCGGGACGGGCATTGCGCCGATCGTGTCGGCGAGCATGTCCCGGCGCGGAAACTCCAGGACGATGTCGCGCGGCCCCCGCACGGTGACCCGGCACGACGGGGCGCCGAAGCCGTGCGCCAGCTCGACAACGCGTTCTTCGAAGTCGGCCGGAGACGTGCCGGCCACCAGCTTCACGCGGACGCGGTCCGACCAGTCCGAGCACGTCACCCGGCGGATCCTCGGGAGGTACTGGCGCTCAAGGTAGGACTCAGCGAGTCCGGCGACGACGAGGACGGGTTGCCAGTGGCGGTGGTAGACCCACACCCACCGCCACGCCCCCAACACCCGCAACCCCACCAGCCGGCGGAACGAGGTACGCCAGCGCCACCACCAGCCCGCAAGACTCGCACCCGCGAGCACCAGGACCACGACGAGCGGCCCCCACCCGAACCAGTACGCGACAGCAGCAGATCCCGCGAGGGAGGCGACGAGGACCGGGAAGCGGAACGGCAACCGGACCAGGAACCCAACGAACCGGGCGATCCACCCGCCGATCACGAACACGGCCGGGGTCGGGACGACCGGGGTGGAGAACCGGAACGTCTGCGCCGGAACGGGGGCGGTCGGTTGCTGAACCTGGGACGTGCCGGGCTTGTTGTCGCGGATCATCAGGCCACACCCCCCGACAGGTGACGCTTCAGAGCAGCACCGAGCTCGGCGCAGGCTTCCCGGGCGACCCGGTGCGCGGCCGGGTCATCGGAGTCGGCCGCGATCCGGGACAGCACGTCGGCCTTACGCCGCAGGAGCGCGACTTCCTCAGCCGGGGACAGCGGTTTCGTGGCGTTGTGTCGGTCACGGACCATGCGCAGCAGGTCCCGGATCTCGCGGATCGTGACGCGCGGACGGTGTTCGGACATAATCAACAGACCTCTTCTGTTCTTCGCTGGCAGGCGGAAACGGGGAGAGTCGGCGGGCCGGGGATGTTGGCGCATCCGGTGGCCCCAAGGGGGCGGCTGATGTTGGAGCACCAGCCGCCCCACTTCGTTTGGTCAGGCAGCGTCCTTAGCCGAGGTGGAGCGGCGCCCAGCGGCGCCGGGGGCCTTCACCCCACGCGCCCGCAGGGAGTACGCGATCCGGTTCCGGCCACGCCCCACTTCTTCGATGTAGGGCCGCACGGCCATGCCCTCGAACTCCACCGGGCGGAACGGCAGACCGGGCGCCTCATCGGGCAGCGTCGGGCACACCTCAGCGGCGATCTTCACCTTCACCGACTTGGCCTTGCCCCGCGCTTCGGGGTCGGCGTCGATCACGTCCACCGCCCACATGGGCAGACCCGTGTCCTTGTCCACCTCGGGACGCTTCGTCTCGAAGTTCGTGATCGCCTCCACCCCGAGGGCGTAGGCCCCGTGCGGGAACACGACACCGAACTCCACCGGAAGAGCACCCTGAATCGCCATGTCAGCACCTCACTTGATCGTTTGACGCAGGCACACAAAAGCGTGTGAGTCATCGCCCCTTCCGCGTACGGAAGGTGAGCGGTGATGACTCACACGCTAACCCGTACTTTTTGTTTTGTCTAGTAGATCAAGTACTAGGTGGCACTCAGAGTGCGCCCGCCCGGCGAGCCAGTCCCAAAAGTGCAGGTCCCGGGGGATCTTGGATGGTCAGCAGGTCCGCGATGGCCTGACGGACCAGCGGATGCGCGTGCGTCTGTTCCGGGGTCACCGCTTCCGCGCGTTCCAGCGCGGCGATGGCCTGATCAGCGTTGCGTCGCTGCAGGTGAGCCCGGGCAACGTCGATCTGGAAACGCCCCTGGCGTTCCGATGACAGGTTGGATGCGTCCACCCCCTCAGCAGCGCGGAGAGCGACGCCCGCATCCCCAAGCTCCACCGCAGCCGCGATCTCGTGGAGCGCAACGTTCGTCGGTCCGAACTCGGTGTCGAAGTCGTTGCGGTCTTCGCCGAGCCGATCGGCCACTTCCTTGGCTGCCGCGATGTACCGGTAAGCCGCATCCGCATCATTGCGCCGAGCCGCACCGATCGCTCGTTGCAGCGTGAGCGCGCCGAACACCGACAGCGCCTCAGGGCGCCCTTGAGCGACCAAAGGGGCCAGCGCTTCCGCCGCCGTGCGACCCGTCATCTCGACTTGATCGAGATGACGGGCACCGAGGAAGGTCAAACACAGCCGGAACTCACCAGCTGCCATGAGAAGCGGATCTTCGGCGCGCTCGGCGGACATGATCGCCCTATCGGCCGCGATCCACGCCGCTTCGAACTCCCCCATCTTCGTCAGCGCGGAGGAACAGGCTTGGTATGTGGCCGCTAGCAAGCGGAACACCTCCGCCCGCTCCCCGTTCGTGACGGAACGCGCGGCGGCTTCCAGGTCAGGGACCAAGGATTCCAGCACCACCGTCAAATCCAGATAGCGTCCCTCGTGAGTGAATGCCCAGGCTTCCTCACTTCGCGCCCGGAGATCCTGGATGTCAGCCGGAGGTCGCTTGCTCAGCATCGCGTTCAAGGCATGTGCGCCACTGAGGACGAGCCGCAGGCGTGTGTTCCCCGGCGTCTCCTCAGTGGCAGCAGCGACGATGGGAGCTTCTGCGGCGAGGTCCGCAACCGGGACGTCCAGCACCTCCGCCAGTGTCTCAAGCACTGACATCCGGTCAACCTTGCGTACGCCCCGCTCGACTTGGGAGACCCACGCTTCAGACCTGTCGATCAGTCGGGCGAACTCTCGCTGAGACAGTCCCCGCCGTCGGCGGTTCTGGGCGATCTTGCGGCCAAGTGCCTTCTGATAGTCACTCACCCTCCACCCCTTTGACGGACTGGAGGTTCAGGAAGTCCACGACGGTGGACGACAGGTAGTCCTCACGCTGGGCAAGGAAGCGCTTGATGTAGGGCTGTTCCTCGTGGAAGTCGAACGCCGCACGATCGCGGTACAGCTCGTAGAAGATCCGCTGCAACGGCTGTCCCTCCACCTGGTGGACGGCATACACCAGCGTCGCCGGTTCGTTGTCGCGGATCTTGCTGATCGTCTGCCCCACCAGCTCATCAAAGCCGCCGGCACTCTCTGGATCCTTGAGCGTGAACCGCACCACCAGGCCAAACATGAGCCCTCCTTACTCCCTGACATCGTCGACCGTTTCTGCAATCAGTACTTATTGTGCGCCATCCATATGTGAAGTCACGCGTACTTAGTGTACGTTGACGATACTAATAGTACTAGTGGCGCAGCTCAGCTGTCTGTGAGTTGCCAAACTCGCGAGGTGAATCCGCGATGGCGATCAGCACCAACCGCGAACAGCAACCCGCTACCGCGCAATACCGATGGTTTCCGGGGCATCGAAACCAGATCGCACACGTACGGTCATTTGTCGCTTACTGCTTGGAAGGGTGTTCTCGCGTCGAAGACGCCGTTCTACTAGCAAGCGAGGTCGCGACCAACGCCATCAAGCACGGGGCGTCGGGCAAGTGGCATGTCGGATTCCTGGTCGGCATCCTCCATGAGCCACGCCGAACCGTGCGGATCTCTGTTCACGACGCCGGGGGAGGAGACACCCCGACTCTCAAGCTCGCCGTCCCCGAGGACGAAGAAGGCGGACGCGGCCTGTTCCTCGTTGACCTGATCGCGAGTCGCTGGGGCGTCACCGAAGGGCTCCTCAAACAAGCCGTGTGGTTCGAGCTGGACTGTTTCTGATCCCCTGACAGCCGCTCCCCCAGCGTGACGATTGCCGAATTGGGCTGTATGGGATCAAGGGCGACGGCGCTTCCGCGCCGTCGCCGGCCGTGCGGCCTGCCCGCTCGGGCTGCGGGCTGCCGCCCGGTCCCGAGCGCGCGGCCGGCGGCCGGGGCGCGCGGTGGTGGTCGCCGCCTGTCCGCATCTGGCCCGCTTCGGGGGCGCGCCGTCGCTACGGGGCCGGGTTCGCGGAGCGGCGCCCTGCTGGTGCTCGGCTGTTGGTTGCGGACTGGTGGAACCAGGGGGCTTCCGCCCCCATGGACCCCCGCAACGCCGCGCGGAACCCGGCGCGACACCGGACGTGTACGTGGCGCGGACCGATCGCGCCGGAACCCACGCGGCCCCGATACCGTGGTTGCTCGCCGCCGGGGTTGTTGGGGGCGCAGTCTGAGGCAAGCGCCAACAGCGCGCCTCCGCTCTCCCTGTCCGCCTTCCCGACGTCGGCGGAATATACGCGGAATCTGGCGTCACTCAGAACACGGAATCGACGCTCCGTTGCAGGTCAACGCCACTCCCCCACTGACCCGGAACCCGGCCTCCGGAGCCGTGTGCGCAGGTTCGAATCCTGCAGGGGGCACCATCGTTTGAGCGGCGAAGACCCGGTCGACCGGCCTTGATGGTTCGGCGCCGGGTTTCGTCATGTCCGGTCGCAGGAACCGGATACCGCCGGAGGCGGCGCGGTGTCGGGATTCCCCGAACAGGTGCGGCGTGGCTCGGCGGTCCGTTGGCCGAGTGCCGCCGAGGCAGGACTCGGTGGCGTGGTCAGGCGCCGCTCCTGGAACTCGCCGACGTGCACGGAGGCGAGGACTGTTCGGCCCGCTCCGGCTCGTCCAGGCGGGGTGGCATTTTCGGGTTCACATGCGACATTGGAGCCCGCGAACATCGTGCTCATGTCGATGATCTTTTCGCTACGGACGCTCCCGGTAGCTGAGTTTCCGGTCTTTCCTGGGCGGGAAGCCATGAGCAAAGCGCCACCCAATGCCTCCGCCATGGATCTCCGGCAATCCAAAGACTTGATGAAGTCAACCGGCGCCGGGTTATTCGCACATCATCCTGGATACAGGTCATCCCATTGCCACGGCTTTTTCGGGTCGGCCGGCGAACGTGGCAGCGCTGAACGAGTTTTCACTGCAGTCATGGAGGAATGACCATGGAGGCGTCGGGAAATCAGGTACCGGACGAAGCGCCGATCGCGCCGGAGGCCGCGGGTGACGTACATCGTTCCCATGCACCGGAGGAACGGCGTCGCGATTCGGTGACCGCCGTCCGTGGGCGCCTCGTGTGGTTCCGCGATGATCCCTTTCTCTGCGGTCCTACGGAAGCCATCCGCTACGAGAAGGATGGCCTGCTGATCTGCGAGAACGGCAAGATCGTCTATTCGGGCCGGTTCCGTGCGGACCGCGTCCCCTCCGACGTCGCGGTCGTCCACTACCGCGATCACGTCATCACTCCGGGGTTCGTCGACTCGCACGTTCACTACACACAGGTGGGGATGATCGCCTCCTACGGCGAACGGCTGATCCACTGGCTTGACAAGTACGTCTATCCCGAAGAAATGAAGTACTCGGACCGAAAATACGCCGAAGAGGGCGCGGAACTCTTCTGCCGGGAACTGTTGCGGAACGGGACCACCACGGCGCTGGTCTTCACCTCTACGTATGCGCACTCCGTCGACATTCTCTTTGAAAAGGCGGCGAAGTACGGAATGCGCATGGCGGCCGGCAAGGTGCTGATGGACCGGAATGCGCCACCTCGGCTTCTTGACAGCAGCGTCGGCGAGGCCATCAGCCAGACCAGAGAACTGATCGAGCGATGGCACAACAAGGCAGGCACCCGCAACGTCTACGCCATAATGCCGCGGTTTCCGCTCGCGTGTTCGAGGGAGATGCTCGCGGCGGCGGGAAAGCTTTGGAAAGAACACCCTTCCGTACTCATGCATTCCCACATCGCGGAGAACAGCGATGAGGTTTTCGAAGGCCGGAAGATGTTCCCCGAATGCGGCACGTATCTCGACGTCTTCAAGAACCACGAACTCCTCAAGCCGGGCATGGTCCTCGCCCACGGGGTGCATTTGACCTTGCCGGAGCTGGACACCTGCCATCGCACCGGGGCCGCGATCGCCCACTGCCCGACCTCGAACCTGTTCCTCGGCAGCGGCCTGTTCCGGCTCCGGGATGCCAAGACCCCGAGCCGGCCGGTCACCGTGGGACTGGCCACCGACGTCGGCGGCGGCACGAGCCTGTCGATGCTCACCACCATGAACGAGGCGTACAAGGTCGGCGCCTTGGACGGCAACCCGATCGATGCCCTCCGGCTCTTCTACCTGGCCACGCTCGGCAGTGCCAAGGCGCTGCGCATGGACCACCAGATCGGTTCGCTGGAAGCGGGCCATGAAGCCGACTTCGTGGTGCTCGATCCCCATGCCACACCGCTCCTGACGAAGCGGAGCCGGACCGGTGACGGCTCCATCGAGGATCTGCTGTTCGCCTTGGCGCTGGCCGGGGACACCGACGCGGTGGAGGCCACCTACGTCGCCGGCCGCCGCCGCTACGCGCGCGCACAGGACGGTGGGAAGAAACGGGATCGGCGGAACTTCCCCTTCGCCTGGAGCAGGTACGACTGGAAGTCCGGTTCCTGGCTTCCCGATCAGGTCACGCCCATGAGGGGGTGGCGGGTTCCCGCGATCGAGGCCTATGCCGGAGGGCTGCACTGCGTCTACAACGACCCGACCGACATGCTGCACTGGACGGTCTTCACCCAGAAGGACGATCGACCGGGCAGCTGGAGCGAGCCCAGGAGTCTGGGGGTGCGGTCATACGCCGGTGTCGCGATCGCTCCCTATCACGACCTGCTCTACTGCTTCTACTCCATGGACGGGAAGATCTGGTGGCGGACCCGAAATGACGATCCGAGCCGGCCCTGGAGCCCGGGAACCGCGATCCCCGGGCTCTCATCCCAGCAGCCTCCGGCGGTCACCGCGTACGGCGACCACCTTCACGTGCTGGCCGTCGACGGCGATCGGCGCCTGCATTGGAACACCTACCACTCGAAAACGGCCTCGTGGACGGGGTGGGTGCCCTGGAAGAACGGGAACGGCGACATTGTGAAGGGCGGTTGGCCGAGTATCGCCGCCTATGCGGGGCGGCTCTACGTCGTGTACTCCCCAGGCCCCGACTCCGACATCATGTGGACGGCTCGCTTTCCGGACACCGAGTGGTGGCCCCACAGGAAATTGCCCGGAACGGCCGGGACCGACCAGCCGAAGATCGCTCATTACAACGGACTCCTCTATGCGATCGGCTCCTGGTGGGAGTCCGGTAAGAAGCACAAGAACATCTGGTGGGCACAGCAAGGCGCCGATGTAGCGGAATGGACCGACCCGCGCCCCATTACCCGGATCAATGCCGTCTCATTCTCCGGAACCGGTTTGACGGCCTATCACGGACAGCTGTACACCGCCTACTTCACGGAGTGAATCCCGGCCGGGTACGGAAGGCCGAGGCTCCCGGGTCCGTGGCTCGCACGGGCCCGGGAGCCGCACCGTGAAGGACGGGGCCCGGCGCACGGTCCCGGCCGGGGCAGAACGCTGCACCGGCGGCCCCGTAGCGCGGCCCGCCGTCGGCCGCGCGCCGATCCGGGCGGTCCTGCGGACGGCCGGTGCCGGGAACGGCGTTGCTCCCAACACGCCCGACCCACCCATCCTGCGTCACCGTGCCGCCTCAGACGCCCGTGCCCGCGCGCACCCCCTCCAGGTAGTCGGGGGTCGCCAGCATCCGGGCGAGCAGTGGCGGGTCGTCGAGGGCGGAGAGGATGTCGTCGGCGACGGTCTGGTTCCTCGCGCACTCGGTGAGGATCTCCGCCACGTGTGGCGGCGCCTCGCCTTCGATGACGCCTCCGATGTGGTCGGCTATCAGGATGGCCTGCTGGCCGAACGCCCAGTACTCGTCGAAGGTGTCCCGCATGAACGCGGTGTCGAACGGGGCGTCGCCGTGGGCGACGATGCGTTCCAGGTAGGTCCGGGCGCACATCGTGGAGTTGTTCCAGCCCTGGAGCGCGATGGGGGTGACGGACAGGACGCTGTCGGCCATGCCCAGTACGGTCCGCCCGGAGGGCAGGACCCCGACGGGGTCGCGGACGTAGGTGTCGGCGTACTCGATTCCGACGCTCTGGCCGTCGACCAGTTCGCTGCGGCGGACCTGCTCGTACAGGTGCGGGGCGTGCAGGTAGAACAGGTCCAGGACCCGCGCGTGCAGCTGCACCGGGTTCAGCCGCTCGCCCGAGAGGTCGAGGGGGCTGCCGGGCTTGCCGAACAGGGCGAGTGAGTGGCCGGGGCCGTAGGGGGTGTAGGAGGGGACGACGAACATGGAGCCGAACGCGTAGAAGCCCATGTCGAGGGTGTTCTCCCGGTGCTCCTCCACCCCGTACACGAACGCGTCCACGGCGACCCGGGGCCGGCCGCGCCGGGAGCGGGTGCGGTCGATGTCGAAGATCTGGCCGAGTTCGCCGTGCCCGGTGGCCACGATGGTGAGGTCGAACATCCCGGCCAGGTAGTCCAGGTCGGTGACCGTCACCCCGTGCACGACGACCTTGCCGCCGCGGTCCTCGAACGCCTCCAGCCAGTCCGCCATCTTCACGCGCCGGTCCATGGAGACGCCGCTGCTGTGGAACGCGCCGGCGAAGGAGAAGCGGCCGGCGCCGCGCGGCCCCGCCTCCACGATCATCCCGTCGATCGAGGGCGCCCGTCCCTTCCAGAAGTCCAGGTTGAGCGCGCGCTCGTGGGAGAGCGCGGTGGGGAAGGTCAGCTGGGTCACGGCGACCTTGCCGTACCGGATCTCGCTGGACGTGCGCGCGGTCAGCAGCGTGACGTCGTAGCCGAGCGCCAGGAGGCCGTGGGCGAGGTACAGGCCGGACTGGCCGGCGCCGACAACCAGGATTCTTCGCATGGGATCGCTTTCTGGGTTCGGTCAGGTACGGGGGCGGGGCCCCGCGGCCCAGGCAGGGGACGGTGCGACGGGGAGGGTGGCGGCCAGGTCACGCGAGCGCCGTCCGCGGGCGCGGCCTGGGGCGATCGATGCGGTCGCGGTGACCGTGCGCGGCGTTCCGTTGTTCGCAGGGGCGGGGGCGTCGAAGCCCTCCCGGCCGGCACCGGGAAAACCCGGGCTCCCTGGGAACCAGTAACGGACACTTAATCCCGCTTTCGCGCAGCACCCGAATCTCGCGAGCCACTATAGATGAAATGTCACATTCCACCTAGCAATCGATGGATGCTGCTTTATGAACGTTTCGCAACGGAAGTTGATAATGGTGCGCTGCGATACGCGAAACATCACCCACTCCCCCTCCGGAACGGGCCCCGGACGCCCACGGTCGCGCCCGGCCGCGCGGCTCCGTATTTCCGGGATATTCCCAGCTCAGCCGGTACCGTGGCACCCCGGAACGGAAGGCAGGCCGCTCCCTCCCCTCGCGGTTCCGCCGGGACGCGGACGGTCCGCCGCACCTGTGAAATCGTGGTGCGAGATCGCCGGGCGGCGCCATTTCCTTACTTTCCCCGCGGGGCGCGCCGCAATGGGCCGGGCCACCGGAAACGGTCCGGCCGGGACGGCGCGAGGGGCCGGCGGCCGGACGTGCCGGCCGCCGGCCCCTCGGGGTGGCGGAGCAGGAGTCAGAAGTACGTGGGCAGCCGCGGCACGTAGGGCTCCTCCAGGGAACGGACCTCGTCGTCCGTCAACTCGACGTCGAGCGCGGCGACGGCGTCGGCGAGGTGCTGCGGCCTGGTGGCGCCCACGATCGGCGCCGAGACCACGGGGTTCTTCAGCACCCAGGCCATGGCGACCGCCGCCATCGGCACGCCGCGTTCCGCGGCGATCCGCTGGACCGCGTCCACGATGGCCTTGTCGCTGTCGAGGAAGAGCGGCCGGCCCTTCCGGTCGGTCGCCGGATTCACCTGGGCGCGGCTCGTGCCGCGCTCGCCCCACGGCCGCGCCACGAGGCCCGCGGCGAGCGGGCTCCAGGGGATGGACCCCACGCCCTGGTCGGCGAGCAGGCCGAACATCTCCCGCTCCTCCTCACGGTGGACCAGGCTGTACTGGTCCTGCATGGACACGAACCGGGTCCAGCCGTTCGCCTCCGCGGCGTGCTGCATCTTGGCGAACTGCCACGCCCACATCGACGACGCACCGATGTAGCGGGCCTTGCCGGCCTTGACCACGTCGTGCAGCGCCTCCATGGTCTCCTCCACCGGCGTCTCCGGGTCGAACCGGTGGATCTGGTAGAGGTCGACGTAGTCGGTGTCCAGCCGTTGCAGCGAGGCGTCGATCTGCTCCATGACGGCCCTGCGCGACAGCCCGGAGCCGCCGGGCCCCGCGCCCATCGGAAAGAACAGCTTGGTCGCCAGGACGACGTCCTCGCGGCGGGTGTACCTGCGGATCGCGCGTCCGGTGATCTCCTCCGAGGTGCCCAGCCCGTAGCTGTTGGAGGTGTCCCAGAAGGTGATGCCGAGGTCGACCGCCTGCCGGAAGAGCGGTTCGGCCGCCTCCTCGCCGAGCGTCCAGGACGTCAGGTCGGACGGGGCCCCGAAGCTCATGCAGCCCAGCGCGATCCGGCTGATCTTCAGACCGGACGTCCCCAGACGGGTGTACTCCATCGCCTGTCTCCTCTCTGTGCCGGCGCCGACGGCTCGGTCCGTCCGGCGCGACGGCCCGGCAGAGGACGGCCGCGCCCCACGCGGGCGGGCATGGCCACGGCGCGGCGCCGGTGCCGTGCCGTTCACGGCTCCGCCCCCGAGTCTGGCCGCGCCGCGCACCCCGGGAGAAGAGCGGTGCGGAGCCCTGTCACACCCAGGAACGGCGGTCAGGGGCCCGGCCGCCGCCTCGGGGAGCCCGGATGGTGGGCGGCGCCGACCGGCCGCTCACCGCCGCCCGCGCGACGCGCGCCCGGTCTCAGTCGCCGGGCCGGATCGACCGCCGCAGGGTGCGCAGGCACAGGTCCACCGCGCCGTGCCGGGTGGCGCCGTCCTCGCGCACGTGGTGCCACGCCGCGTACAGGAGGGCCCACAGCAGCCCCATCACCCATTGCGCCGGCATGTGCGGGTCGATGGTGCCGTCGGCGTGCCCCCGCTCGACCAGCCGGGTCATGCTCTGGTCGGTCTCCGGGTCGTCCTCCCAGTCCGCCCAGTTGGCCACGTCCGGGTTGTCGAAGGTGAGCAGCAGGCCGTCGCCGATCTCGAAGTACTCCTGGCAGAGGCGTTCCAGGGCTTCGGCGGCCGTGCCGTCGTCCAGGCGGGCGCGTTCGGTCGCCTGGCGGACCTGTTCCATGACGTGCGTGCCGAGGGCGGCGAGCAGGTCGGAGCGCTCGGGGAAGTAGCGGTGGATGGTCGTCCGCCCCACTCCGGCCGCGGCCGCGATGTCGGCGAGGGACGCGGCGATGTTCCTGGCGAGCACGGACACGGCCGCGTCGAGGATCGCCCGCCGGGTGCGCGCGCGGGTGCCGGTCGGGGCGGCGGTGTTCATGGAGCTACGGTAGCGCGATGCGCCGCCGTGAAACCACATTGACATATTTGGAACAGTCGTGTTCCATCGGGAATCGTGAACGTTCCAGACAGATTTCCCCGGCTGCGCATCCTGTGGTCGTTCGCCCGGCCGCACACCGGCACGCTGGTGCTCGGCCTCGTGCTCGGGCTGGTGGGGTCGGCACTGGGCCTGGCCTCTCCCATGGTCACCAAATGGGTGCTCGACGCCCTCGACAGCGGCGGATCGCTGCTCGGCCCCATCCTCGCGCTGCTCGCGCTGCTCGTGGTGGGCGCCGTGATCACCCGCTGGCAGTGGGTCACGCTGGGGGCGCTGGGCGAACGCGTCGTCCTGGAGGCGCGCGAGTCCCTGGTGCGGCGGTTCCTGCGCGCCGTGGTCCCCGCCGTCACCCGCCACCCCACCGGGGAGCTGGTCACCCGGGTGACCTCCGACACCGTGCTGCTGCGCGAGGCCGCGACCTCCAGCGTGGTCGGACTCATCAACGGCGCCGTCATGCTGGTCGGCACCCTCGTCCTCATGGGCGTGCTCGACCTCCCCCTGCTCGGGGTCACGGCCGCGGCGGTGGCCGTGGTCTTCGCACTGTTCGCGCTGCTCATGCCGGCGATCGCCCGGGCGCAGGAGCAGGCTCAGGACCAGATCGGGCGCCTCGGCGGCGTCCTGGAAGGCACGCTGCGCGCCATCCGGACCGTGAAGGTCGGCCGCGCCGAGGAACGGCAGGGCGATCGCCTGCTGTCCCACGCGCGCGCGTCCGCCGACCACGGGGTCCGGGCGGTCCGCGCCGAAGCGACCGCCTGGACCATCGCCTGGTCCGGCGTGCAACTGGCGATCATCCTCATCCTCGGCGTCGGCGCCTGGCGGGTGAGCGCGGGGCAGCTGGAGGTCTCCAGCCTCATCGCCTTCCTGCTCTACGCGTTCGGCCTCATGGACCCCATCACCGAACTGAGCCAGAACGTCACCGCGCTGCAGTCCGGCATCGCCGCGGCCGAGCGGATCCGCGCGGTCGACGCCATGGAGGTCGAGGCGGAGACGGTCACACCCGAGCCCGCCGGGCCGCCGGCCGGCGCTGCGGCCCCGAAAGCGCCGCAGGCGCCGGAGGGACCGGTCCTCGAACTGCGCGGCGTCACCGCGGGCTACGGGGAGGCCGAGCCCGCGGTGCGGGGCGTCGACCTGGTGGTCCCCCGCCGCGGCCACCTCGCGATCGTCGGCCCCTCCGGTGCGGGCAAGACGACGCTGTTCTCCCTCGTGCTCGGTTTTCTGGAACCCCGGGACGGCGCCCTGTACCTCGACGGCCGGCCCTACCAGGAGCACACCCTCGACGCGATCCGCGCCCGGCTGGCGTACGTGGAGCAGGACACCCCGGTGCTGCCCGGGACGATCCGGGAGAACCTCCTGCTCGCCCACCCCGACGCCACCGACGACGAACTCGCCCGGGTGCTGGCGGCGGTACGGCTCGACGGGAAGATCTCCGCCCTCGACGACGGCCTGGACACCCCGCTGTCCACCACCCAGATCTCGGGCGGCGAACGCCAGCGCGTGGCGCTCGCCCGGGCGCTGCTCCGCACCCCCGACGTGCTGCTGCTGGACGAGGCCACCGCGCAGCTCGACGGGCTCACCGAGGCCGCCGTGCAGGCGTGCGTCCGCGAGCGGGCGGCCGTCGGCGCGGTCGTCACGGTCGCCCACCGCCTGTCCACGGTGGTCGACGCCGACAGCATCGCCGTGCTGGAACACGGCCGGGTCCGCGCCCAGGGCACCCACGAGGAGCTGCTCGCGACTGACGAGCTGTACCGGGAGCTGGTGGCCGCCCTGCGCCTGGCCGGAACACCGAGCCCGGCGGCGAGCTGACGGCGGCGCGCCCGCGGTGACCGCTCCAGGGAGCCACGCGAGCGCGGCTGCGGCCCGGGCGGCCGTCTCGGCGTCGGCCGGCCCGGGCCGGATCGTCCGCGCGTGCCGCCGCGCAGCAGCTCCTCAGGCGGCGTTCGGAAGGCGTGACGCAGCGTGTCCTCACTCAGGCACCGCGCCGACTTGGGCGGAACGGCATGATCCAGCGGAAAGCCCTGCCGACCTCCCCGGTCGGCGTCGGGTACTCGCTAACGGCGCTGGGTGAGTCCCTGCGCGGCCCTTTCAAGCGCCTTTACACCTGGACCGTCGAGCACAGCGAGGAAATTCAGAACGCCCAGCGGGCGTACGACAACAGGGCCGACGCATAGCCGTCAGCCGAGGCCCTGACCGGCTTCGGCCCCGTGGCATGCCGGTCGGGCATGACTCGCCGTTCCCACGGCCGCTGACGGGCTCTTCACACCTTCCGCCCTTATTGATCGTTTCAGGATCGAACGGTGATCTCGGTTTCTTGGTGCGTGGAACTCGGTCATGTCACGGAACCACGTGCTTTGCTTGCGCGTTGCGTCGACAGGTCCATGAGGGGAGAGCCTTGTCGAGCTTGAGCTTCCCGCCGGTGCGGGCGGTCGGACGCGGAGCGGCCTGGTACCGCGGTGATTGCCATGTCCACTCCGTGCGCTCAAGCGGAGGAGAACTCACTCCGGAAGAGCTGGCGCTCCGAGCCCGCGCCGCCGGGCTCGACTTCATCGCGACGACAGAGCACGGTTCCGCTGCCGAACCAGGTGCATGGGGCCATCTGGCCGCCGATGACTTCTTGGTCGTTCTCGGTGAGGAAGTGACCACGCGGACCGGGCACTGGCTCGCGCTCGGCCTTCGTCCCGGCCAGCTCGTCGACTGCGATTACGGGTTCAGAGACGGACGGATCAATCGGTATTTGGACCAGGTCCATCGAGTGGGGGGCCTGTGCGTGGCGGCGCACCCGCATGCGCCGTATCCCACGGGCGAATTCCGGTACTCCTTCCAGGGCTTCGATGTGGTGGAGGTGTGGAACGGACTCTGGTCGTCGGACCTGCCCTGGAATGCCGACAACGAGGCCGCACTGGCCGAATGGGGGCGGAGCCTCGCGGCCGGCGTTCGCGCGGGTTCATGGCGGCCGGCGATGGGCAACAGCGACACGCACCTGGCGGGCCAGATCGGCATTCCGCACACTGTGGTGTTCGCCGAGGAGCTGAGTACGGAGGCGATCCTGGCCGGGATCCGCTCGGGCCGGAGCTGGATCGCCGAGTCGACGGCCGTGGAGGTGTCGTTCACGGCCCATGTGGAGGGTCGCAGCGCCGGAGTGGGAGAACGGCTCGCGACATACGGTGGGCACGTTGAACTGCGCGCAGCGGTACAGGGCGTGCCTGCGGCGACCGTCGGCTTCCACACCGACCGAGGGAAGGTCCACCACGCGGCCCTTCCCGGTGACGGAGCAGGTGTGGTGCGGTGGCGCACAACGGCGGAGGAGTCGGCGTTCGTCCGCATCGAGATCCGCCATCCCGATGGGACCGTCGCCGCACTCACCAATCCGATCATCCTGACCTGACCGATCGCTGCAACGTGCGGTGCGCAGGCGGCGGTACTTCGCCGCCAGGCCACGGGCGGCAGGCGTCGCCCTTCGTGCTCTGCGGGCATCGACCAATACCGAATCGATGTTGGACGGGCATGCGCGGCGCGGATTAGCTTCGGTGGCGCCGCTGTGTCTCCGCCGGACTCACCGGGCCGGACGACGACTCGCTCCGTCCGGCTTCTCAGGGAAGGACGCCCATGCCCACCTCCCGCACCGCCGTGCCCGCCGTCACCGACATGCGGGTGATCCCGGTCGCCGGACGCGACAGCATGCTGCTCAACCTCAGCGGCGCCCACGCGCCCTTCTTCACCCGCAACCTCGTGGTGCTCACCGACTCTGACGGCCGTACCGGTGTCGGCGAGGTGCCGGGCGGCGAACCCATCCGGGCCGCTCTTGAAGAGTCGCGGGATCTGGTCGAGGGCGCGACGCTCGGCGAGCGCACCGCCGTGCTCGACGCGATGCGGCGCCGGCTCGCCGACCGGGACGCGCAGGGCCGCGGCCTGCAGACCTTCGACCTGCGGGTCGCCGTGCACGCCGTGACGGCCGTGGAGTCGGCGATGCTCGACCTGCTCGGCCGGTACCTCGACGTCCCCGTTGCCGCGCTGCTCGGCGACGGCGTGCAGCGGCGCTCGGTCCCGGTGCTCGGCTACCTGTTCTTCGTCGGCGACAGCGCGCGCACCGACCTGGACTACCGGTCCGACCCCGGCAGCGCGGACGCGTGGTTCCGGCTGCGCGACCAGCCCGCCCTCGACCCCGACGCCATCGTCCGGCAGGCCACCGCCGCCCGGGACCGCTACGGGTTCCGCGACTTCAAACTCAAGGGCGGCGTGCTCCCCGCGCCGCAGGAGGTCGCGGCGGTGCGCGCCCTCGCCGAGACCTTCCCCGAGGCCCGCGTCACTCTCGACCCCAACGGCGCCTGGCCGCTGGCGCAGGCCATCGAGATCGGCCGCGCGCTGACCGGGGTCCTCGCCTACGCCGAGGACCCGTGCGGCGCGGAGGCGGGCTACTCGGGCCGCGAGGTGCTGGCCGAGTTCCGCCGCGCCACCGGCCTGCCCACCGCCACCAACATGGTCGCCACCGACTGGCGGCAGCTCGGCCACGCCGTGCGCGGCGGCGCCGTCGACATCCCGCTCGCCGACCCGCACTTCTGGACGATGCAGGGCTCGGTCCGGGTCGCCCAGCTCTGCGACGCGTGGGGGCTCACCTGGGGCTCGCACTCCAACAACCACTTCGACGTGTCGCTGGCCATGTTCACCCACGTCGCCGCGGCCGCCCCCGGCGAGATCACCGCCGTGGACACGCACTGGATCTGGCAGGACGGCCAGCGTCTCACCCGCGAGCCGTACCCGATCGTGGACGGCGCCATCGCGCTCCCCTACCGCCCTGGACTGGGCGTCGACCTCGACATGGCGGAGGTCGAGCAGGCCCACGAGCTGTACCTGAAGCACGGCCTCGGTGCCCGCGACGACGCGATCCCGATGCGGCGGCTCGTCCCGGGATGGACCTTCGACCCGAAGCGGCCGGCGCTGGACCGGTGAGAGCCGAGGGGCGCTGGACCGGGCGCCCCCCGCGCGGCGAGCATCACGGGCGCCGCCCGGCCGCCCGCCGGGCCGCGCCCGTGGCGGTCACCAGCGGTCGTCGTCGTAGGAGCCGGATGACGAGTCGCTGGACGACGAGCCGTATCCGGAGTCGCCGGACGAGGACGAGTAGCTCGTGGACGAGTCTTCCGTGGCCACGTACAGGTTCGCCGCCGACTGCTGCTGGGCCGCGTCGTCCCTGCGGCGGCGCTCCTCCTCGCGGCGGCGCCGCTCCTCGCGCTCGCGGCGGCGCCGTTCGTCGTCTCGCGTCATTGCTGGGGGCCTCTCCGTGCTGGGGGACGGAAGCACGATCATGTTGCCCGGCTGGGAACACCGGCAAACCGCGACATGTCGGACCAGCGCGCTAGCCTGGCGTCCGCAGGATGGAGCGGACACGGGGGCACCATGACCAGGTACGTCGCGCTGTTACGCGGCATCAACGTCGGCGGAAACCGGAAGGTGCGGATGGCCGACCTGCGGGCGCTGCTCTCGGGGCTCGGCCACACCGAGGTCGCGACGCTGCTGCAGAGCGGGAACGCCGTGTTCACCGCACCGGAGCGGCCGGCCGCCGCGATCGGCGCCGACATCGAGGCGCGGATCGCCGCCGAGCTGGGCCTCACGGTCACCGTCATGGTCCGCACCGCCGCCGATCTGCGCCGGGTGGTGGAAGGACTGCCCTTCGAGGTCCGCGACCCGGCCAAGTGCGCGGTGTCGTTCCTCAACATGCCCGTGGACCGGGACCGGCTGGCCGCCGTCGATCACGCCGCTTTCGCCCCCGAGGAACTGGTCCCCGGCGAGCGCGAGCTGTACATGTACTTCCCGGACGGCCTCGGCCGCGCCAAGATGCCCGCCGTCCTCGGCCGGCACCTCGCGGCGCCCGGCACGGTGCGGAACTGGAACACCGTCACCAGGCTGCTGGCTCTGGCCGAGGGGGCGGACCACCACCCGCCCACCGGCTGACCGCGCTCCCCCGCCGTCGCCCTTCGCGACTCCAAGAACCCCCACCACGGCCACCTCACGCTCCCCCCGGCCGAGTGGTCCGCCTTCCTCGCCGCCGCCGAACACGGCGAGCTCTAACGACGACCGAAGCGGCCGACCCCCACTCGGGAGTCGGCCGCTTCGCGTCACGTCCGGAGACGCCGAGCCGGTTCCGGTCAGTCCGCGTCCGGCTGACCGGTCGGCGTCGCCTTGCTCGATGCCTGCTCGACGGTGCTCTTGGGGCGCCATGCCCGACCGCGTCCCGCCTTGCGCGGCTTGAAGCCGGTCGCGGTGCGCACCGGCGTCGCCTCGCCGTCCGGCTCGGCGCTCTCCGGCGACGGGCCTCCCGACGCCTGCCGGGGCCGGTCGTCGCCGGTCCCGGACTCTCGGCCATCCTGCCGGCCACGGGTCCGGGTCGCCGCTCGTGCGGGCTCGGCCGTTTCTTTCCGGGATCGGGTGCGCGACGGTGCGGCATCGCTCGGCCGGGCGTCGTCCTGCGGTTCGGGGCTGCTGCCGGACCACCGGGGCGCTTCGCCCGGCTGGTTGAGCACCGAGAAGTCCAGGCCGCTCGTGGCCGCAGGCTGAGGCTGGGACTCAGGCTGAGGCTGGGGCGTCGGCTCGGTGGCAGGGGTCGGGGTCGGCTCGGCCGCCGCGACCGGTTCGGGCTCGGGCTGGTACTCCTTCCGGGGCGCCGGAGCGGGTGACGGAGGAGCCGGGCTCTGCGGCGCCGACTCGGCGCCGGTCTCTGCCATGGCCGGGGGCTCTGCCGAGGCCGGAGTCTCCGCCGTCGCCGGAGTCTCCGCCGCGGCCGGTGCCGCACCCCGGTTCGCGGCGGGGGTGAGCGGGCGCTTGGGCCACCGGCGGGCCGACGGTGGTGCCGCCGGGCGCCGAGGGCTCGCGGCTCGCCCGGCCGACCCGGAGGCCGGGGCGCCCGTCCGCTGGGAAGCGGCGGGCCGCCGGTCCGCCGGGTCCGCTGCCGCGGGGGTGGCGGATTCCGGCTGCTGCTGGACCGCCTCGGCCAGAGCGGTCACGGACCGGCCGGGCTCGTCGGGTTCGGCCTCGGTGGAGCCGGTGGGCGCGTCGAGCGGGTCGGCCGGGGCTTCGGTCGGCGCGGCGGCGTCGGCCGGCACCGGCCGCTGTACTTCCTGCTCGGTACCGGTGCCCGGTGCGACCGCCTCGTCACGGGCCTCGTCCTGTCGCGGGGTCTCCGCGGCGGATTCGGTGACGGTGCCGCCGTCCGCTCCCACCGTCTCAGCGGATTCGCGCCAGTTCGCGGCGGATCTGCCGCCCGTGCCGCCGGTGCTCCCCGTGCTCACCGTGGGGGCGTCCGCAAGCCACGGGTTCGCCGGTTCGGCCGACTCGCTCTCCGTCTGCACCGCTGCCTCGGTGGCCGCCGGACGCTCCGAGGCGTCCCGTTCGGCCGTCTCGGACGAGTAGAACGGGTCGAACTCCTCCGTCATCGCGGCGCCCGCCCGCTCGGTCCGCGCCCCTTCGTTCTGCTCGGTCGCGGTCCGTCCGGTCGTGGCCGATTCGGTCTGGGGCTGTTCGGCCGCCGTCTCCTCCGTCGCAATCTGCTCCGCCGGGGACGACTCCCCCGTCCGGTCGGCCGTGGCCGGTGCCGGCGACTCCTCCGGTGCGTTGGCGGCGATCTGGGCGAACAGTTCCTTCCAGTCCCCGGGCGCGTCCTCGTCCCGGCGTGCTCCCCGCTGGCGGCGGATGATCTCGTTGACGCGCGCCGCGTCGAGGCCGGGCCAGTACGCGTGGTAGATGCCGTTGAGCGGCGGGCTCGTCTCCGTGATCAGGCCGTCGGCCTCGATGGTGCAGCTGCCGCCGAGCGGCCAGCGGCCGAGAAGGACCGCGGATATCCCGCGCTCCTGGCCGTGCAGCAGCAGGCCGGACAGCGCGTCCTCGTCCTCCGGGCGCGGGGTCGCGATGAGGATCAGCGGGTCGTGGTCGTCGGACCGGATGGAACTGTCCGCGCGGGCGTGCAGCTCGCGCTGGAGTTCGGTCAGCGCCTCGTGCATGGAGTCCACGACGCGGACCGACTCCAGGTCGCGTTCGGCCAGCCGCCGCTTGCCGTTCGTACCGAGGAGGACCACCGCGTCGGCGTCCGTGATGAGCACCCGGGCCGGGTGTTCGGCGCTCGGGGTCAGGGCGTTGGCGATCAGCCGCCGGGCGGCGCCGCGCGCGCCGGAGCCCGTGATGCCGATGCCCGGCACGTGGTTCAGCTCCACGAAGACCCGTGCGTCGACGTCGGTGGGCGGCAGCGGGCGCGGCTCCGGGGAGTCGTCGGGCTTGTCCCGGGGACCGGCGGTCAGCGCCCGGGGCAGGGAGAGGGTGAGCCGGGGCGCGCCGAGGCGGCGGCCGCGGCGGCCGATGAGGTAGCCGCCGAGGATGCCGGCGAACGCGGCGCCGCCGAGCAGCGCCTCATCGGGGATCGCGAGCACCACGACTCCGGCCGCGCCGTCCGCGGCCGCGGCCTGCACGGCCTCCTCCGTCGAGGACGTGGCGCCGACGAGCGCGGCCGACTCCAGTTCCGTCTCGTCGGCCGGCTCCTCGGCTGGGGGTTCCTCGGCCGTGGACTCCGCGCCGGAGGCGGCAACGGTGCCGTCGGCGGTGTCGTCCGTGTCGTCCTCGGCGTCGGCCCGGCCGGTGTCCTCGGCGCCGGATGCGGTAGCCGTGTCCTCGTTCGAGCGCTCGTCCTCGCGCTCGGTCTCGTCCGCGTTGCCGGCCGTCTCGCCGTCCGCCTCGTCGCCTTCGGCGGACGCGGCGGCGGCCGGTGGGTTCGCGGCCGGTCCGGTGCGGACGGTGTAGCTGATCTCCACCCGCCGCTGCGCCGCCGCGTCCACGTCCTCCCGGAGCTGCTCCGACCCGAGCCCCTGGACCTCGATCTCCGGTGCCGCGTCGCCCAGTTGCTCGGCGATGTGGTCGGCGATGCCCTGGGCGCGCTGCTCGGAGAGCCACCGGTTGACGTCGGCGCCGCCGGAGGCGTCGGTGTGCCCGGTGACGCGGACGACGGCGTCCGTGTCACCGTGCTTGCGGATCAGCTCGATGGTGGTGGCGAGGTCGTCGCGCATCTCCTGGGTCGGCTCGGCCGAGTTGAGCGCGAACCCGGTGACGACCCGCACCCGCTCGGTCGCCTTGTTCCGCGTCCCCGCGTCGGGCGCCGCGGTGGGCGGGGCGGTCTGCTCACCGGCGGAGGACGTCTCGGTGTCCTCGACCGTCATCGTGGTGGTGTGCACGGTGTCCGCCATCGCCTGCGCGGGGGCGGCCACGGTGCCGCCGATCGCGGTGGCCGCGATGATCTGGAGCGGCCCGAGCGGGCGGAACCAGCGGGTCCCGCCGCGCCTGCGCGCCACGATCTCGGCCACGAGGCCGAGCGCGTACAGCCCCCACAGCGCCCACAGCGTGCAGATGAGGAAGGCGGTGAACAGGCCCGGCGGCAGCCGGAAACTGCTCAGGTGGACGAGCAGGCCGGTCCACGACAGGTCGGGCTCGGGCCAGGTCAGGTGCACCAGCAGCACGTAGGGCAGCCCGACCAGCAGGGCCGAGCTCAGGAGGAGAGCGCTGAGCCGTCGGATTCGTCGCATGGCCGCCTCCACAAGACGCTACGCGGTCGGTTCAGAATACGGGCGGGCGCTGGCGGTGCCGTCGACGGTGGTACCTCCGAGCGGCAGCAGAGCGAAGTCGTAGTCGACCGTGCAGGTCACCGTGACGGTGTCGCCGTTCACGCTCACCTCGCCGGCCACGCCGGAGCCCGAAAGGAAGGCGCGGGCGGCGGCGCCGGCCTCGATCGCGTCCAGCCGGGTGGGTTCGCCGGCGCGGTAGGCGACCATGTCGATCTGCTGCGCGCCCACCCGCGCCGCCTCCTGGGCGAGCATGGCGGCCTGGTTGCGGGCGCGCAGCACGCCGCCGCCGTCGAAGACCAGGCCGAGGCAGAGCAGGAACGCCGACGTCATGATGACGACGAAGGCGGTCACCTGGCCGCGGTCGCGGCGGTCGGCACGCGGGCCGTCCCGGTGCGCGCGGCGCGCACCGGGACGGCCCGACGGTCCGGTGTTCATGGGGTCCCCCGGTAGGTGTCGATGACGGCGGTCGACTCGCCCTGCACCGTGTAGCTGCCGGGCACGTTGAGGGCGGACAGGTCGCTGAGCGCCACGTGGCAGCTCAGCGACGCGGTGACGGCGCCGCCCGGTTCCAGGCCGCCGTGGTCGAGTTCCAG
This sequence comes from Marinactinospora rubrisoli, assembly GCF_042664915.1. NCBI lineage: Bacteria > Bacillati > Actinomycetota > Actinomycetes > Streptosporangiales > Nocardiopsidaceae > Marinactinospora > Marinactinospora rubrisoli. Next base: position 924,001 of record NZ_JBHTBH010000001.1, on the reverse strand, counting down.
CGTGTAGTCGGCGCAGCGGAGCCCGTGGCTGGCGAGCGCCGCCGCCGCGACCTGCTGGGACGCCGCCTCCGCCTGCGCCACGTCGCGTTCCATCGACGCGGCGCGGGCGGCGGCGTGCGCCACCTCGTCGGCGGTACTGCGCGCGCCGACGACCCGGCCGGCCAGGATCATCACCAGCGCGAACGCGATCAGCATCGGGGTGAGGATGGCCAGCTCCGCTGCCGCCGACCCGCGCTCGCGCCGCGCGCCGCGCCGGATCACGGCGCCACCTCGGCCGGGGTCGGCGGGACGAAGCGTTCCACCGGCGCGGTCAGCTCATGCCGGACCGGCCACGAGAACCCGGGGATGATGGTGGGCACCTCCGCCGACACGGCGACGCGGGCGGTGGTGGCTCCGCGCTCGATCACGATGCTCCGTTCGGACAGCATGGACCCGCCGAGGTCGTCGGCGACGGACTCGGCGTAGGACTGAGCGTCGCCCTCTTCCGCGGTCCGCGCGGCGTCGATCGCCCGTTGCGCGACGCTGGTCGCCACGTGGTCGCCGTGCATCCAGATCGCGACCTGCACGACGAGCAGGACGAGCAGCAGCAACAGCGGCGTCGCGACGGCGAGCTCGGCGCTGCCGCGGTCGTCGGATCGGCGGTTCGGTCGCACGGTCAGTCCAGGCTGATGGACTCGGCCTTGTCCATCACGGCCGTGGAGATGGCCCCGACCGCGCCTGCGGCGAGCGCGACCAGCAGGGCGATGACGAGCACGGTCTCCGTCGAGTAGCCGCCGTCACGGCCGTGCGTGCGGCGGCGGAGGAGGAAGGCGCGGATTCGGTTCACGGAATGCTCCTGGATCTTCGTGGTCGGTCGGGACTGGTGGTCTAAAGGCTGGTGAAGATGTGGCTGATGGCCGGGTAGCCCACCAGCACGAGGAAACCGGCGAACAGCAGCACCACCGGCAGGCTCATCCGTTCGGTGGCGGACTGGGCGTCGGCGTCGAGCTCGGCGAGGTGCTGGGTGCGCAGGGTGCGGGCCTTGGCGGCGAGTGAACCCCGCACCCGGGCTCCGTCGGCTCCGGCGAGCTGCAGGCTCGCGGACAGCTCGGCGAACTCCGGCACCTCGAAGCGGTCCCCGAGCTCGCGCAGCGCGGTCCACGGCGGCCGGCGGTTGAGGGCGGCCGTGCGCAGCGTGCGGCGGATCTGGGTCATGGCCCAGCCGGTGCTGGCCGACGAGGCGTCGGTGAGCGCGCCGTTCACCCCGGCGCCGCCGGCGAGCGACACCACGACGAGGTCGGCGAATCCGGCGAGCGCGTGCCGCATCGCCTCGCGGCGTTTGCGCGCCTCGTCCCGCAGCGACAGATCGGGCGCGATCCAGGCGACGACCGCGAACATCCCCCAGGCGGCGAGGGCCGGAAGCGCGGGCAGGTCGACTCCGGCGAACGTCATCATCGCGCCGATGGCCGGAGGGGCGGCCAGGCCGAGGAGCAGGCTGGTGAACTTCTCGGCGAGGTACCGGGCGGCGTCGCGGTCGCACACCGCCAGGTCGCGACGGGTCCGGGCGGTGGGCAGGCCGAGCGTCGACAGGATCGGGACCCCGACGGTGCCCAGCCGGGCGGCGAAGCCCTCGTTCCCGGTGCCGGCCGGCCGCGCCGGGGCGATCGGCGCCGGGTCGGCGAGCCGTTCGGCCAGGCTGGGCCGCGCGAAGCGCACGGCCACGACCAGCCATAGGCCGAACCCCACCAGGATTCCGCTGACGATGGCGAGCAGCAGCGTTTCGGTGCTCATGCGGCGGCACCTCCTCGGGTCGGAACGCCGTGCCGGGGCGTGTCGGTACCGCCGGAATCCGGGTATCCGGCCGCCGAGGCCGCCCGGGCCTCGGTTTCCCTGCTGGAAAGGAGCATCAGACCGGCACCTCCTCGGGGCGTTTGCCGGGGGCGAGGACCCGCGGCCCGAGCTTGGGCCGGGACAGCCGGACCAGCCAGGTCAGCGCGGCGGCCCACAGCGCTCCGATGCCGCCGAGCACCAGCTGCCCGAGGAAGCCGTCGAACGGCTGCAGGTACTCGGGGCTGAGCAGCATCATCATCACCGCCATGCCGAGCGTGACGGCGATGATGATGCGGGTGGACGTGCGCACCCGGGCGCGGTTGGCCGCGGCCCGGACCAGCATCGCCGACTGCTCGCGGGCGGCCTCGGCCAGCGTGCCCAGCAGGGTGCCGAGGTCGGCGGCGTGCCGGGAGGCCGCGGTGCTCAGGGCGGCGGCGACGAGGTCGGCGGTGGGGTTGTCCACGTCGTCGGCGAACATCGCCAGCGCCTCCTCCGGCGGCCGGCCCAGGCGCAGCCGCTCGCTGAGGCGGGCGACGTCGGCCTGGATGGGCGTGGGCGCGATGGGCAGGGTCGCGGTGATGGCCTGGTGGAGCCCGGAGGCGCCGGCCATCAGGTCGCGGAGCATCTCCGCCCAGGCGGCCACCGCCTCGATCCGCTCCACCTGGTGCTGGTGGTGCCGGTCCGGACCGAGCATGGCGGGCAGCCACCAGCAGCCCACTCCGGCGAGCAGTCCGGCGACCGGCCAGCCGGTGACGGTCCACACGGCGAGGGCGCCGACGACGGCCACCGTGAGCTTGAGCGGGCGGCCCTGCTCGAAGGGGGCGGAGCGCAGCCGGCGCAGCCGACGGCCGGCCTCGGGGTCGGCGAGCGCCGCGAGGACCAGCCAGACGCCGGCTCCCACGATGGCGCCCGCGGTGATGACGGTGATGGTCGCGATGATCGGATTCACGCGGACCACCCGCTCACGTCGGCGTCCACCCGGAGCAGGGAGTTGTCGAAACCGGCCTCGACCAGCGCGTCGATGGTGTCCGGTCCGGGCGGGGCGGCGGGCAGCGCCCGGCCGTCCGGGCCGCGGCGGTAGATCTCGTTGGAGACGACCTTGCGGTCCTCCGCGCCGACGACCTCGCGCACGCTCGTCACCCGCCGGCCGCCGGTCGGCGAGGCGGACACGTGCACGACGAGGTGCACCGCCGAAGCGACCAGGGCGGCGGTCGCCTCCAGGGGCAGCCGCTCGGCGGACTGCGCGGCGTACGCGCCGAACTTGGTGAACGCTCCGGCGGAGTCGCTGGCGTGCAGCGTGGTGAGGCTGCCGTCGTTGCCCTGGCTCATGGCGTTGAGCAGCGGCACGGTCTCGTGGCCGCGCGTCTCCCCGACGATCACCCGGTCGGGCGACATCCGCAGCGCGGTGCGCACCAGGTCGGCGATGGTGATCTCGCCGACGCCCTCGATGTTGGCCGGGCGGGCCTGCAGGGCGACGCAGTCGGGGTGCGCGGCGGTGTCGCGGTCGAGGCCGAGCTCGAAGACGTCCTCGATGGTGACCAGCCGCTCGCTGGGCGGGATCTCGGAGGCGATGGCGCGCAGCAGCGTGGTCTTGCCCGCGCCCGTGCCGCCGGTGATGACCATGTTGCGGCGGGAGCGCACGGCGGCGCGCAGCAGGGCCACCAGGGTGTCGTCGAGCGTGCCGAGTTCCCGGAGGCGTTCCAGGGTGGTGCTGCTGTAGCGGTGGCGGCGGATGGACACGGCGGGTTCGCGCGCCACCTCCATGATGGCGTTCATGCGCTCGCCGCCGGGCAGCGGCATGTCGAGGATGGGGGCGCCGGGGTCGAAGCGCCGCTCGCCGGTGGTGGACTCCGCGGCGATGCGCCGCACCAGGGCGATGAGTTCCTCGGGGCTGTGGAAGACCGCGGGCCGCTGTTCGCGCCGGCCGTCGGCGTAGCGTACCCAGACCTTGGTGCCGTTGATATTGATGTTCTCGATCTCGGGGTCGTCCAGCAGCGGCTGGAGCGGGCCGAGCCCGGACACCTGGGCGAGCACCCGCCGGGCGATCATCGACTCGGTGTCGGGGTCGAGCACCGGGCGCCCCTCGGAGAGCGCGTCGCTGGCCACTTGGTCGAGGATCTGGGCGATGACCCGCTCGGCGCGGCGGCGGTGCTCCGGTCCGGTCTCCTCGGCACCGTCGCGCATCGACGCGCTGAGCCGCCGGGTGGCCTCGGCGGCGACCCAGGCGGTCCACTCGTCCACCTGCCGCAGCAGGTCGCGGTCGACGACCTGGCCCGGGTCCTCGTGGAAGGGGATTTCGTCGGTGCTCATGCCGCCGTCCCCGCGGGCTGGGGGCTCACCGGCGAGGTGGGCTCGGCCAGCCGTCCGGCCAGGGTGGCGGCGGCCTTGAAGAGCGGGCGGCGCTGCGGGCGGGAGATCCGGCGCTCGCCGCGCAGGAAGGCGGCGGCCTTGTCGTCGGAGCGGATCCGGCCGAGCACCGGGATGCCCATGACGTTGGCGATCTCCTTGGCGGACTCTCCGCCGCCGACCACCACGAGCCGCAGCCGGCTGAAGGACTCGGTGAACGCCGGGACGGACTCCTTGACCCGGCGCAGTTGCGCCGTGTCGTCCCGGGTGACGAGGAGCGCGGTGTCGGCGTGCAGCGCCAGGCGCGCGGTCGGGGATCGCGGGGCGAGGCGGCCGAGGTCCACGATCACCGCGGGGCCGGGGCCGGTGGCGAGCGTCGGGGCGTTGTCGGCGAGCAGCCGGACCGCTCCCCCCGCGCGGTCGGCGGTGACGGGAGCGACGCAGACGGCCAGCCCGCCGGGCAGGGTCTGGGTGTGGGCGCCGGGCCCCTCACCGGCACCGGGCTGGCGGTGCCGCGAGGCGGCGGCGAGGTCGGTGAGTCCCGGTGAGGCGGGCAGCCGGTGCCAGGTGCCGATGTCGCCGCCCGCGGCGTCGGCCTCCACCAGCACGGCCCCGGACTCCTCCGGCCACACGCTGGCCAGCGCCATGGCGAGCGTCGTCACGCCCGGGGCGCCGCCCAGGGAGAAGAGCGCCACGGTGCGGGGCATCAGGCGCCCCCGTTCGGCGATACCTGCACCACGGTGATCTGCTCGGCCGCCGCCGCGGCGGAGATCTGCGCGGCATCACCGGCGTCGACGACCAGTTCGATGACGGCCGGGCCGTCGGCCGCGGCGGCCTCGAAGGTCTGCACGTGGGCGGCGTACGCCTCGACTCCGGCGCCGCGGGCGCCGCCGGCCTGGCCGTTGGTGACGACGACCGACACCCGCGCTCCCGCGCGCAGGGAGACCGGGAACCGGCCGGGCGGCAGGGAGGCGCCGACCATCGCCTGGCCGGCCTCGGGGTAGCCGGACTCCGGGCCGAGCGCGGTCTCGGGCAGCACGGCGCCCTCGGTGACCGGGACGGTGAGGGTGCGGCCGACGGTGGCGGCCAGCTGGTCTTCGCCGACCACGGAGAGGTCGTCGGTGCCGGAGAGCCGTGCGACCCGCAGGTCGCCGGCCGTGACGACGTGGCCGGCGGGCAGGTCACCGCTCGCGACGAGCACGCCGCGGCGTTCGTCCAGCCCCTCGACGGCGACGGCGGCCACCAGGCCGCCGGCCGCCATGAGCGCCACGCCGAACCCGAGCCAGCGCCAGCGCCGCGGCCCGCTCCCCAGCAGCCGGACCGGGGTCCCGCCTGCGGCGGGCGGCTTCGGTCCGGTCGTCGCTGTCTCCACCAAACTCTCCTCGTAGGTCTGTTCTCCGGGGGCTCGCGCCCCCGGCGGGTGCCGTCCGTGTCTTCCGCGCCGCAGCCGCTCCGGCCGGGAGGACCGGAGCGCGCCGCGTGCCACGGGGCGGACGGCACCCGGGTATCGGTCGGGTCCGCCGACGCGGGTCGTCCGGGGGCGGGGCTCAGCCGGAGCGGCTGCGGAGCCGGAAAAGCCCCGAGCGGCTGCGGAGCCGGGAGCCCCGGCCGGGCCGGCGACGCGCGCCGCGGCCCGTCAGTTCCGTCCGGTGTCGGTGACCAGGCTCTGCGACTCCTGGACCCGCAGGTCGATCTCCGACGATGTGGTGATCGGCGCCATCTCGCCGCCGCCGCCGTCGGAGGAGTCCCAGTCGATCCCCCAGGAGATCTCGGCGCGCACGGTGAACGTCTCGCCGGGTTCGCCGACCGAGGAGCGCTCGTAGACGTGGCCGCAGTCGGGCGACTCCGACTCCGGGTCGTGCCGCTGCGGGTCGAAGGGGGTGCCCGGACCGTCGCAGACCAGCTCGGTGCCGTCGCCCATGATCCACTTGACCTGGGTGGGGGTGGCGGTGAGGCTGAGGGACCAGCCGGGGATCTCGGCGGTGGCGGTGGCGGGCTCCCACGACTCCGGGTCGAGCCAGAGCCACAGCGGCGTGCGGACCAGGACCGGCGAGCCGGCGCCGGGGGAGGTGGCGATCTCGGGGGAGGGGACCTCGAAGGAGCCCATGGCCTCCTGGATGAGCCGCTCGGGGTTCACCGGCGGCTGGCCCTCCTCGGGCTGCCCGCCGCTGTAGTCGATGGAGTCCCAGTCGATCGCGTCCCAGTCGACGGCATCCCAGTCGACCGCGTCCCAGTCCACGGCGTCCCAGTCGACGTGGTCCCACTCAGACCCGCCCGCGGCTTGACCGCCGCTCTCCTGGCCACCGGTGGCCGGGGTCCCCGCGGAGCCCTCCCGCTCCTCCACCCCCTGGATCGAGACCGTGCACCCGTTCCCGCCGTTCGTGCCGCACTCGATCTGGCCGAGGAAGGAGGAGGACGAGGAGGGCTGGGCGTGCGCGGGGGCCGCGCTGATCACCACGATCGTCGTGACCGCCACCGCGGTGGCGGAGGTTCGTCTCAACATGTGCCGGGCTCCCAGATTCGCAGTTCGGAAACGCGCCAGACGAGTCCGTCGTGGGTGACGGCGGCGTCGACGCGGCGTTGCCCCGCTCCCCCGGCACCGCCACCGATGTTCCAGGTCGAGTCGTCCACGCAGTCGGTGATCTCGACCTGATCGGGCTCGGTGAGCTCCGTTCGAGGGTTCAGGACGGGTTCGCCGGTGACCTCGGCGTCGGCGGCCCCTTCGAGGGCATGGCGCATGAGGATGAGGGCATCCCCGGTGGCGTGCCGGTCGAGACCGTCGGGATCGGCGTCGCCCTCATGCGAGGCCGCCACGACGATGTCCCACATGTCGGTGTACGCCTGCACCGCCGCTTCCTCGGTCGCGGGGGCGGGGCTCGCGGCCGGGGTCGCCGCCGGGTCGGTCGCGGAGTCCGACGAGCCCCCGCAGCCGGCGGTGAGGAGGAGCACCGCGGCGCATCCCACCGCGGTCGTCCGGCGGCCCGCGCTGGAGGCCATCATCTCCTCACCCCTGTTCCATCCGTTCTGACCAGCGGTGTTCCAGATTCCGGGGGCGGAAATGCGCTGGCCCGAACGGTGTCGGGTACCGATTTTTCGACCGGATCCGGCCGGATCTCCGGCCTTTACCGTGAGCGATCCTAGAGGCCGGAAAGAGTAAAGGCAACCATTACCGGAAAGTACGGTCGGACCGAAAAGCGGGCCGCGTCGGTGCTGCCGCCCGGCGTCTCCCGCCCCGGCGGGACAGCGCCCGGAATCGCGGCCGCGCGGCGCCGGACGATCACCCGGACCGCACCCTTTTCCCTCGGCCAGCTGGAGTTTCCGCGCCGAAGTCGCCCCTCCGGCGTGGGCGATGGCAACGCTTCATGCGGCGGCCGGGTTCCGGCGCCGATGCGTTCAACGTTTCCATCCGCCGCCGAATATCCGGCCACGTTCCAAGAGCCGATCGCGTTCACCGTGATCGACGTGTTCGCCTGGATGTCTGAAATGAAAATGGCGGGTTAATTTCGAGTCGCTGCCGACTCCATTTCTTTATCGAAATGCCATCTCGCGATGGCGGACGCGCCTCGATGGGCAGGACGCGGGTCGCACCCGCCGCCGCCCCGACCTGGGACAGGACCCGTCGGGGCCGCTCCGGCCGCTCACCACTCCGAGGCAGACGCATGTGGCATCATATGCTCTTCCCGTTGGCTTCACGTGAGCCTAAGAAAGTGGCAGACCTCACACAAGCCCTCGACCTGGAACTTCTCGCCGTTCAACTTCGGGACACCACGTATTCCCATGTCACGGCTCGTCCAGCGGTAAGAGAATGCTGGCGGTGCGGCGAGCCCGCGGCCGGGTTCTCCGGCCCGGCGCCCCGAGCCCCGCGGTCCCCGCGCCCGGCGCCGACCGGGGGACACTAGCACCTGCGGGACGCCACCGCGCACATGGCTAGAGTGTTCGAGCCCCGAGCCCGAGCGGCAGCCTGGAAAGGGAACCCTGCCGATGGAGTACCGGACCATGACGCGGCGTGCCCCGTCGCGCGGGCGTCGTTCGCCGGGTGCGCGGCGCGCGCTGCCCCTCCTGCGCGCACCGCTGCGCGGCACGGCCGCCGTCGCGCTGCTCGCCCTCGTTCCGGTGGCGGCCCCAGCGCATGCCGCCGGTCCCGAGCCCTCCGCCTCACCCAGCGCCGAACCGGCCGCGCTGCCGCAGATCGCCTCGCTCAAGACGCCGGACGATCCCTGCGCGAGCGCCGGCGCCGAGGTGGTGGCCGAGGCACCCTGGACGCACAACGCCCTCGGGCTCGCCGAGGCGCACGAACTGAGCCGCGGTTCGGGGACGACCGTCGCCGTCCTCGCCACCGCCGTCGACGACGGCGCGGGCGCACTCTCCGGGGCGGTGGCCGGCGCCGGCACCGACTGCCTCGGATTCGGCAGTTTCCTCGCCGGAGTCGCCGCCGCCCGCGCGCAGTCCGACAGCGGATTCGTCGGTGTGGCGCCGAGGGCGCGGATCACCGCCGTGCCGACCGGCGAGAGCGACACCGGTCTCACCTCCGCCGGCCAGATCGCCTCGGGCATCCGGGACGCGGTCGCCGCCGACGCCGACGTGATCCTGGTGGGTACGGCGGCGCTGGCGGGCTCCACGGCGCTGGACGAGGCGGTGGCCGCCGCCGTCGCCGCCGACGCGGTCGTCGTCGCCCCGGCGACGGCCCAGGGCCCCGACGGCCCGCTGCCCGGCCATCCGGCGCAGAACCCCGACGTGCTGAGCGTGGCGGCGCACGACGTCGCGGGCGTCCCGGTGCTGGAGACCCCGCTCACGGGCGAGGACGATGAGCCCGCCCGCGTGGACGTGACCGCGCCCGGCGACCGGGTCATGGGCGTGGGCCCCGGCGGGGACGGGCATTTCGTCAGCGCCGGCGATGGCGTGGCCGCGGCGTTCGCCGCCGGCACGGCGGCGCTGCTGCGCTCGCACGCCGCCGACCTGACCGAGGCCCAGGTGCGGGAACGGCTCGCCTCGACCGCCTACGCCTCCCCCGGCGGCGCCGATGACCCGCTGTCCGGCCACGGCCGGATCGACCCGCTGGCCGCCCTGACCAACCGGCCGGCCGCCGGCGACACGCGCGTGCCGGGCGACGAGTACGTCCCCGATCCCTCTCCCCGCGGTTCGGTGCAGGCCGCCACAACGGCCGCGGTGGTCGGCGCCGCCGGGTTCGTGGTCGTCTTCTCCGCCCTGGCCGCGGCGGTCCTGCGCAACGGGCGCGCCCGCAAGTGGCGGCCGGCGGCGGCCGGCGAGCGTCCGCCCGACATCGACAACCGGTGGGGCCCCGGCGGTACGTCGGGCGACCGCCCCTGACCCGGTCTCCGGGTCCGCCTGCGAGTCACGTCCGGCCGGGCGCCGGAGAACGCCCGAATGACGCTGGGGCCGGTGCGGTGCACCGGCCCCAGCGTCATTCGGGTCAGCGGTCCCAGTCGGCGCCCTCGGCGATGGCGAGCTGGACCTCGACGGGATCGCGCCGGGAGATCCACAGCGCCCGGCCGGGCGGCATGTTCTGCGCGCGGACGTTGCCGAACAGCATGCCCTCCGACGGCGGGGTGGAGAGCATGATGGCCGGTGTGTTTCCGTCGATGAGCGAGCGGAGGACCGGTTCCATCGAGGCGCGCCCGAACCCGCCGGCCGCGTGCACCACGATCAGGTGCATGCCGATCTCGGCGCCCTGGGAGAGCATCGGGAGCAGCGGCGCCAGTGGGCTCGGCCCGCTGCCGCTGATCATCTCCAGGTCGTCGACGATGAGGAACAGCTCCGGCCCGGACCACCAGTCGCGCTTGCGGATGCGGTCGGGGGTGATGTCGGGTCCGGGGAGCCGTTCCTTCATGGCCCCGGCGGCGGCGGCCATCATCTCGCGCGCCGGATCGGCGGCGACCGCGTAGCCGAGTTGCATCTCGGACGGGATGGCGTCGTACAGCTCGCGGCGCTGGTCCACGAGCACCACCCGCGCGGTGTTCGGGTTGTAGTGGGCGCGGATCGCGTTGGTGATGTGCCGCAGCAGTGTCGTCTTGCCGGTCTCGGTGTCGCCGACCACCAGCAGGTGCGGAGTGGCGGAGAAGTCGTGCCAGAACGGCTGCATCCGGCGGCTCTCCAGCCCGAGCGGCACCCGCAGTGCGCCCCCGGCGGTGAGCTCGGACGCGGGCAGCTCCGCCGCGCGCAGCTTCGGGGGCAGCGTACGGACCGGAGGGGCCGCCGGGCCGTCCCAGGCCGCGCGCACCCGCTCGATGATCTCCGTCATGCCCGCCGACAGGCTGACCGGGTCGGCGTTGCCATCGGCGCGCGGCAGGCCGGTGAGGAAGTGGTGCTGGTCCTCGGTGATGCCGCGGCCGACGATGCGCGGCACGGTCTTCGCCTTGCGCATGTTGACCATCGAGTCGACGGCGTCGCCCAGGCGGAGCTCGAAGCGGGTGGCCATCAGGTCGCGCACCCCGCTGTGGTAGTCGGCCCAGCGCGGCGACGCCGCGACGACGTGCACGCCGTAGTTGAGACCCCGCTGCGCGATCTGCAGGATCGGCGCGATGAGGTCCATGAAGTCCTGCCGGATGGTGGCCCAGCCGTCGATGACGAGGAAGACGTCGCCGTAGACGTCGTCGGCGAACTCCCCGGCGGCCCGGCGGCGCCGGTAGGTGGCCATGGAGTCGACCCCGTGCTCGGCGAACTGCGCCTCCCGGCGGTCGAGCAGTTCGGTCAGCTCCATGATGGTGCGGTTGATGCGCCGGGAGTCCGTGCGCCCGACCACGCTTCCGACGTGCGGCAGACCGCTCAGCGCCTGCAGCACGCCACCGCCGAAGTCCAGGCAGTAGAACTGCACCTGGGCCGGAGTGTTCAGCACCGCCAGTGAGGTCATGAGCAGGGCGAGCAGCGTGCTCTTGCCGCTCTGGGGACCGCCGGCGATACCGACGTGGCCGCCGGCACCGGCGAGTTCGGCCTTGAGGGGCAGCCGCATCTGCTCGAAGGGGCGGTCGATGATGCCCAGCGGCACCGTCAGCTTGCTCTCCGCGGACCAGAGCAGGCCGCCCTCCGGGAGCGTCACGCCGAGCATCTCCAGCAGCTCGTCGATGAGCGGCGGGACGTCGAGCGGCGGCAGCCAGACCCGCCGGGCGGCCGGTCCCTGTTCGTGCAGCCGGGTGAGCGCGACGCCGAGCAGCGGTTCACTGTTCTCGTCCGTGGCCACCTCCTCCTCGACCTCCTGGACCGGAGCCCGGCCCGGCACGTAGCCGTCCAGGAACGGCACCACCTCGGCGAGGACTTCGCTGCGGGCGCTACTGCGCTGCCGGGCGTGGTACGGGCCGGACACGTAGGCGGCCTTGAACCGGGTGAGGGTCTCGGTGTCGCTCTTCAGGTAGCCGTTACCGGGCGCGGAGGGCAGCTGGTGCGCGTCGGGGACGCCGAGGACGCCGCGGCTCTCGATCGCGGAGAAGGTGCGCAGGCCGATCCGGTACGACAGGTGGCTCTCCAGCTGGTGCATGCGCCCCTCGTCAAGGCGCTGGGAGGCGAGCAGCAGGTGCACGCCGAGGCTGCGTCCGAGCCGGCCGATCATGACGAACAGGTCCATGAAGTCGCGGTGCGCCGCGAGAAGCTCGCTGAACTCGTCGACCACGACGAACAGCGTGGGCATCGGCTCCATGGTGGGGTCGGACTGCCGTGCCTTCTCGTACTCGTGGATGGAGCTGTGGTTGCCGGCGGCGCGCAGCTGCTCCTGGCGGCGGACCAGCTCGCCGTGCAGGGCGTCCTGCATGCGTTCCACGAGGATGGCCTCGTCGGCGAGGTTGGTGATCAGCGCCGAGGTGTGCCGGAGGCGGTCGAGGCCGATGAAGGTGGCGCCGCCCTTGAAGTCGACGAGGATGAAGTTGAGCGTCTCGGAGGAGTGGGTCAGCGCGAGGGCGAGCACCAGGGTGCGCAGCAGCTCGCTCTTGCCGGACCCGGTGGCGCCGATCAGCATGCCGTGCGGGCCCATTCCGCCGAGCGCCGACTCTTTGAGGTCGAGCTCCAGGGGCGCGCCGTCGGCGGTCATCCCGATGGGGACGCGCAGCCGGTTCTTCGGGTGCAGCTCCGACCACATCCGGTGGACGTCGTGGCCGTGCAGGTTGGTGATGCCGAGCAGCGTGGTCAGCTCGAAGTCGGTGGTCAGCGGCTCGGTGATCTCCTGGGCGACGCTCACCCGGTACGGCGCGAGCAGCCGGGCCAGGCTGTCGGCGCGGGTCCGGCTGAGCCGGTCCGGCCGGCCGAGCGGGGAGTACACGGTGCGGCCGCTGTGGTCCTGGGAGATCATCTGCAGCCGGTCGCGCGCGACGTCCAGCCCCAGGGTGTAGGGGTCGTGCTCGGGCGGCAGGGGGTCGTCCACGTCGATGATGACGGCGTTTCGGAACCCGCCGCCGATGAACCGCGACCCGGGCGGGATCTGCCCGCCGTCCACGATGATCACCGTGTAGGGCTCGTCGCGGCTGGGCGCTGCCGCCGGGTCGAACCGGGGGCGGTCGGCGAACTCCTCACCGATCAGTCCCTCCAGCTCGACGGCGTCCTGCGCGATGAGCCGAAGGGCACCGGCCCCGTCGTGCTCGGTGGGGTGCTGGGCGTGCGGCAGCCACTTCAGCCACGACCAGTGGGCGCGGCGGTCGTCGGCGACGCAGGCGGCGACCCGCAGGTCGTCGTGGGTGTGGAAGACGACGAGCTGGCCGATGAGCGCCCGCACCATCGCCCGGGACGCCTCGGCGTCACCGCGCAGCGACACGTGGGCGTAGCCGCGCAGGTAGACCGAGATGGGCTGGTTCTCGACGGTGGCGTAGGCCCTGATGAACCGCCGCAGCGCGTGCGCGCTCAGCGGTTCCAGGTCCTCGACCGGCTTGGAGGACACCGGGGAGATGGTCATCCCCATCTCCTGCTCGCCGACGGCCAGTCGTACCTCGGCGAAGTCGTCGTCGGTGGAGCGGCGCTCCCACAGCCGGGAGGTGCGGACGATCGCCCAGAGCGCGTCCGGGTCCGGGGCGCGCCATAGCATGGCGTCGCGCTGTTCGGTGACGACCTGGCGCAGCCGGGTGCGCATCTGGTTCAGATAGCGCAGGTAGTCGCGCCGGTCGTCGTTGAGTTTGCGGCGGCGCTCCAGAATGGTGCGCACGTACTGTCCGGCGAGCATCAGCACCGCACCGGTCAGCATCATGCCGCCGGCGATGTAGGGCATCACTCCGCCGCCGGATCCGCCGGGCCGGATGAACAGCATCATCATGGCCAGCGAGGTCATCGCCATCGGCAGGTACATGAAGACCGACGAAACGCTGGACTGCATCTCCGGCAGTTCCGGCGGCTCCTGCAGGCTGATATCGCCGGACGGCATGTCCGGTCCCGGACGGCGCGGAGGCCGGCGAACGAGGATGGTGCTCACAGAATGACGCCCTCCTGGAGCGCTACGGGGCGGTCTGGGATCAGATGTCCGGATTTCAGATACGCCGTGTGACTATGCACTACAGCACGCGCGTAAAACGGTATCGTTACGACCCAAAGTCACATGACCAAAATCTTGGTCTCAACCAATTCCAAAAGGGATGGGGCGATGTTAACGTCACTTCCCGTCCGCCGCGCAGTCCGTACCCCCGACGAGTAGGCCCGCATGAGCGACTCCTCCACCGCCACGGAGCTGTGCAGGCTGGTGATTCGAGCCCCCAGCCGCACCTTCGAGATCGCCGCTCCCTCTGATGTTCCCATCGCCGAGCTACTGCCGACCTTCGTGCTGTACGCCGAGGGTGACGAAGGCGAGGACCTCGACGAGAGCGGCCTGGAGCACGACGGCTGGGTGCTGCAGCAGCTCGGGGACGACCCGCTCGACGAGGACGAGACGATCAGCTCGCTCGGTCTGTGCCACGGCGAGACGCTATACCTTCGTCCCCGCCGGGACCAGTTACCCCCGATCCACTTCGACGATCTCGTGGACGGTGTCGCCAACGGCATGGCCGAGCGCCCCGACCGGTGGCGGCCCGCGTTCACCCGGATGCTGCTGCAGGGCCTCGGCCTCGGTGTGCTGCTGCTCGGCCTCGGAGTCCTCGTCCTGGGCGGTACCGGCGGCCTGACCGCGCTGATCGGGGCCTCCTCCGCGGTGCTGATGCTGCTGGCCGCCTGGGCCGCCTCCCGGGCGATGGGCGACCCGCTCGCGGCCACCGGCCTGGCCGGGGCCGCGATCCTCTACATGGCTCTGGCCGGGGCCGCCATGCCCGCCGGAGAGCCCGGAACCTCGCTGCTCGGCGCCCGGATCCTCGCCGGTTCCATGGCCGGTGCCGGAGCGACCGTGCTCGGCCTCGCCGCGGTCGCCGGATCGGTGCCGTTCTTCCTCGGGGCCCTCGTCGTCCAGATCTTCGGCGTGCTCTTCGCCGTCAGCCTGATGTTCCTGCCCAGCGCCACGCTCGCCGGGTGCGCGGGGCTGGTGGGGATGCTCGCCCTGCTGCTGAGCACCTTCTCCCCGCAGCTCGCCTTCCGCATCTCCGGTATGCGGCTGCCACCGCTGCCGGCCAATCCCAAGCAGCTCCAGGAGGCCATCGACCCCTACCCGGCCCGCGACGTGCTGGACCGGACCCGGCTGGCCGACGGCTACCAGAGCGCACTGCTCGCCTCGACCGGCGTGGTCCTCGGCGGCTGCCTGGTGCTGCTGGCGCGCACCCCCGGCTGGGTGTCCGTCACGCTGTGCATCGTGTTCGCGCTGGTGATGCTGCTGCAGACGCGCGGGCTGGCCAGCGCCTGGCAGCGGATGTACATGGTCGTGCCGCCGTGCGTGGGGCTGACCACCCTGCTGCTCTTCTCCGTCTGGGACGTCGGCGTGCTGGCGCGGCTGCTGACCCTGCTCGGCCTGTACGCCGTGACGACCTCGCTGGCACTGGTCTCGTGGACGCTGCCCGGCCGCCGTCCGCTGCCGCACTGGGGCCGCGCCGCGGAGATCATCCAGACGCTGCTCGCCGTCGCCCTGCTGTCCCTCGTGCTCGCCAACCTGGGCGTTTTCACCGCCCTGCGTGGAATCGGCGGGTGAACCCGTGCAGACACGACGCGACCGGGTCCAGGCGCACACCTTCGTGGTGGGGCGGCTCAGCACGGCGATGCTCGAAGCCGATCCCGACGCGGTGGACGCCCCGATGCGCCGCACGCGCAACGGCAGCTTCATCGGGCTGGCGATCGGCGCGCTCCTGTGCGTGGGCTTCCTGGTCTTCGGGCTGATCTTCCCCGGCGGCGCCCAGTCCTGGCGGCAGGAGGGGCGGCTCATCGTCGAAAAGGAGACGGGCGCCACCTACCTGTACGCCGACGGCGTGCTGCGGCCGGTCGCCAACTACGCGTCCGCCCGGCTGATCCAGGGCGCGCAGATGACGGTGGCGTCGGTGTCGAGCGCATCCCTGGAGGGCGTGCCCAAGGGCGGCGCGGTGGGCATCCCCGGCGCCCCGGACACGCTGCCGGCCGCGGACGGGGAGGCGGGAACGTGGCTGCTGTGCGCCATCCCGCCGACCTCGGACCACGACGCCCGCACGGCGCTGACCGTCACCCCGGAGGCCACCGCCGCCGCCCTCCCCAATGACTTCGGGGTGCTGGTCGCCGACCCCGACGGCGACCGCCACCTGCTGTGGCGCGGCACCCGGCTGCGGCTGGACACCGACAACGGCGCGCTGGAGGCGCTCGGCTACGGCACCAGCCCCGTCCTCCCGGTGACCGACGCCTTCCTGGACACCGTGCCGGCCGCCCCCGACCTCGCCGCCCCCACCGTTGCCGGTCTGGGCGAGCAGGGACCGGCCATCGCCGGACGCCCGGCCACCGTCGGCCAGGTGTTCGTCGTCGGCGGTGACGGGCAGCAGGACCAGTACTACCTGCTCACCCGCGACGGGCTCGTCCCGCTCACCGCCACCGACTCCCGGCTGCTCCTCACCCACCCCGCAGTCCAGGCCGACGCCTACGGAGGCGAGACCCCGACCGCCGTGCCGCTGACGCCCGCCGACCTGCGGGGCGTGCTCGCCGAGGGCGGCGGCGTCGACCGCCCGGGCGACAGCCCGTTCCCGGCCAGCCCGCCGGAGCTGGTCCCGCTCGACGGCGACACCGCCTGCCTGCGGCTCGGCGCCGACGGCGGCCTGGGCCTGGCGATCCGGCCGGTCGACGACATCCGCGCCTGGCCGGTGCAGGAGGCGCCGGCGATCGCCCCCGGCTGCCCCACCCCCGACCTCATGGGCATCCCCTCCGGTGGCGGCGCCCTGGTCGAGGCACGGCCCGTCGGCGGCAGCACCGAGACCCCGACCTACTACGTGGTCACGGATTCCGCCGCCAAGTTCCCCGTGTCGGACACCGACACGGTCGGCGCCCTCGGTTTCGACCCGGCCACGGCCACCGCCGTGCCGACGTCGCTGCTGAGGCTGATCCCCACCGGCCCACTACTGGCTCCTGACGCCGCGCCGCTTCCCGTGGCGCGGGATCCGGAGCCGCCGCAGACCGACTGTCCCGAGTGAACCGACCCGACGACCGAAAGGAATCCGGGCCATGTCCCAGATGCAGAATCAGGATGCAGCCAACCGGCTAGCGCAGTCCGCCCTGCAGGAGGCCTACGGCACCTGCAACAACGTCTACACCAGCGTCGACAACACGCGCGACAGCCTCCGGGGCGCCTGGCAGGGTGCGGCCGCCAACAAGTACTTCGAGGCCCTCGTGCTGTGGCTGGAGGAGCTGCGGCTCATCACCAACGAGATGAACGGCTTCATCAGCACCTTCGGCGGCACCGTGAACACGATGCACGCGATGGAGGACTCCAACGTCATCCAGGCGTCGAGCTGGACCAGCGCGCTCAACCCCAACCAGGCCGGCGTCTGATTCCCCATCCACCCGGGCTCATGACCGGCCGCGTCCGCGCGGCGTTCCATGAGCCGCCCCGGTTGCCCATCCACGCAACGCAGAAGGACGACCCATGACCGACGGCTTTTCCATCCAGTACGCAGGCACGACCATGGGCGAGGAAGCGCTTCGCCAGCAGACCGAGGTCGTCGCCAACGCGATCGAGACCCTCGCCACGCAGATGATGTCCGTCAAATCGCAGAACCTGGGTTTCACGGCGGAGGACTTCGACGCGGCGATCGCCCGGTGGCGGCTGAACGTCGAGGACATGCGCACCCTGCTCAACAGCGGTCAGCTCGCCCTGGGCGACATCGCCCAGAACTACGACTACACCGACCGCCGCGAGGCGGCGAGCTGGCAGGCGCTGCAGTAGCCGACCCCTGGAGGGCGGTCCCGGACGACCTGCCGTGGCCGCCCTCCTCCCCTGACGGTGACCGCCCCACGTGGGCCGACTGGGCGAAGACGGCGAGGAGGAGCCCGTGCCCGAGTTGCACGAGACGATGAACATCTTCGCGGACTCCAAGGACGACGGAGACCATCCGCCCATGCCCGCGATGAGCGAGGTCACCAAGGACCCCTGGCTCACCCACGGCTACTACCACTTCTGGGAGGACGACCACTTCATCCACGGCCACAGCTTCAACAACATGAACCTGTGGTTCAGCTGGAACGAGTCCACCTCCACGTGGACCGGCTACACGTGGTCCTACTACGGCGGCACCGACTACTCCGGATACTGGTTCGAGCCCAACCTCTACGGCGCCGACTCGGCGGAGAACAAGTTCCGGAACCGGCTGCTCGACCTGCGCAACGTCGCGGTGGTCGGCAACTCGATGCGCTCCGGCAACTACGCGACCCAGACGCACTGGGACATCGCCGGTGAGATCGCCTCCGCGGACGAGTTCTTCTCCACTCAGCGTGACGGCATCTTCAAGCGGTTCAACGAGATCGACGTCCCCGACAGCCCGATGCAGGGCGACGGCGCCGCGGCGTTCGCCGCCCACCTGTACAGCCTGGGCACCTACCTGGAGTCGCTGACCCAGCAGCTGGACGTGTTCCACAACGCCGTCAACGACGTCCGCCCCGGCATCACGGCGGCGATCATGACGCTGGCCAATGAGATCGACGCCTGGAACACCAATTACAAGGGCATCTACGAACTCGTCTACGACTGGTACAACACCGCCAACGCCGGCCTGCGGTTCAACGAGGGCCGCGACCAGATGGAAGTCCTCGTCAACCCGGAGACGAACGACTACGGCATCGTGGGCGACGCGGCGACCGACGCCCGGGTCAACGCGCTACTGCACGACCGCTGGCGCAAGCAGCTCGACGGTGTGATCGAGGCCGCCGCCGAGCTGCACAAAACGATGGAGTCCCACTACGACACCATCGCCGGCCGGATCAAGCGGATCACCCCGACCCCGGGCAGCAACCCGCCGGGGTACACCCCGCCCGAGGGCGAGGGCGGGCCGAACGGGGGCAACAACCCGTGGGAGAACCCGCCGGACTGGCTCGACGACTACATGAACACTCCGCCGCCCAAGCTGGAGTTCGAGCCGCCGCCCGACTACGAGTACGAGCCGCCGCCGGGTCCGGGGCCGGGCAGCGGCATGGGGCCGCCGCCGCCCGAGAACGAGTACCAGCCGCCGCCCTACAACGAGTACCAGCCGCCCCCCACGGAGACCTACGGCGGGCCGGGTGGCGGCAGCGACCTGCCGCCGCCGGCCAACGACCAGTACCAGCCGCCGCCCATGCAGTCCTTCAGCGGCCCGGGCGGGGGCGGCGGCATGCCGCCGCCCACCGACTCCTTCGGCGGGCCGGGCAACAACAGCACCATGCCGCCGCCCCCCGGCGACATCAGCGGCCCCGGCAATGGCAGCACCATGCCGCCACCTCCCGGCGACATCAGCGGGCCGGGCAGCGGCAGCACCATGCCGCCACCCCCTGGAGACATCAGCGGGCCGGGCAACGGCAGCACCATGCCGCCACCTCCCGGCGACATCAGCGGCCCCGGCGACGGCAGCACCATGCCGCCCCCGCCCATGTATCCGGGCGGGGGCCCCGGTAACGGCAGCATGCCGCCACCGCCCGGTCAGCGGACCGGCGGGCCGGGCAACCGGACGCCGTTCCCGGTCGACCCGGACACCGGGCTGCCCATCAACCCCGACACGGGCGAGCCGTTCCCGGTCGACCCGGACACCGGCCTGCCCTACGACCCCGACACCGGGCTGCCCGTCGCGATCGACCCGGAGACGCGTCAGCCGACACCGATCGACCCGATGACGGGCCAGCCGATCACCAGCAGCGGGCCCGGCGGCGGAGGCTTCCCCGGCGGATTCCCCACCGACCCGGACACCGGGCTGCCCATCAACCCGGACACGGGCGAGCCGTTCCCGGTCGACCCGGACACCGGCCTGCCCTACAACCCCGACACCGGGCTCCCCGTCGCCCTCGACCCCGACACCGGCCAGCCGTACCCCATCGACCCGATCACCGGCGGGCCCGTCGATCCGGACACCGGCCTGCCGATCCAGTTCGATCCGGAGACCGGCGGCCCGGTCGGCATCGACCCGATCACCGGTCAGCCGATCACCAGCAGCGGCCCCGGCGGCGGAGGCTTCCCCGGCGGATTCCCCACCGACCCCGGCACCGGGCTGCCCATCAACCCCGAAACCGGCCAGCCCTTCCCGATCGACCCCGACACCGGCCTGCCCTACAACCCCGACACCGGGCTCCCCGTCGCCCTGGACCCCGACACCGGCCAGCCGTACCCCATCGACCCCGACACGGGGATGCCGTACGACCCGGACACGGGCCTGCCGATCCAGATGGACCCGTCCACCGGCCGGCCGATCGGGATCGACCCGATGACGGGCGAACCGATCACGAGCAGCGGTCCGGGCGGCGGTGGCTTCCCGACCGATCCCGACAGCGGGATTCCGATCAATCCCGCGACCGGCGAGCCCTTCCCCATCGATCCGGACACTGAGCTGCCGTACAACCCCGACACCGGCCTGCCGGTGCTGGTGGACCCGGACACCGGCCAGCCCTTCCCGATCGACCCCGGTACGGGGCTGCCGTACGACCCCGACACCGGGTACCAGATGAGGTTCGACCCGGAGACCGGGGAGACCTATCCGATCGACCCCGACACCGGGCTGCGGATCGACCCCGAGACGGGGCTGCCCATCACGAGCAGCGGACCGGGCGGCGGCTCCGGCCTGCCCGCCCCGCCGCGGATCGACATCCCGGACTACGGCGGTCCCACGACCAGCAGTGGTCCCGGCTCGGGCGGCTTCGGCGGCGAAGGCCAGGGGCCCGGCTCGTCCGACCGTTCCAGCCTGTTCGCCGGTCCCGGCGGGCAGAACGGCGCGGGAGGGCCGTCCGGTGCCCCCGGCGAGAGCGGCTTTTTGACATCGCCGAACCCCTCGGCGCAGAACCAGATGCAGAACGGAGCCGGCGCCCCCATGGGCGGCGGTATGCCGCCCATGATGCCGCCGGGCATGGGCCAGCAGAACGGGCAGGACCGCAACCGCTCGACCTGGCTATCGGAGGACGAGAAGGTCTGGGGCACCGCCGGCAAGGACCGCAAGTCCGTCCTCGGGCGTCCCGTGCCCGGTGAAGAGAAGAAGGGAGCGGCACGTGAGTACATCGATGCCCGAACAGGTGGAACAGGCACTCGCACGTCTTCGGACGCAGATGGCGGAGTTCGCGCAGGCAAACGCAAGCCTGGAGTCGGCAACCGAAGAGGCCGTGTCCAAGGATCGGGCGGTGAGCGCGAAGGTTAACGCCAAGGGCGAGCTGGTGGAGCTGAAGTTCCCCACGCAGAAGTACCGCCAGATGGCGCCCGCGGAGCTGGCCGGCGCGATCAAGGACGTCATCGACCGCGCCCGCAACCAGATGTCCGCGCACGTCGCCGAGACACTCGGCCGCTTCGCCCCGGAGGGCGTGAACATGGCCGACGCGATGAACGGTCGAATCGACCCGACGAAGATGATGGGCAAACTCGACCTCCCCTTCCCCATGGGCACGGACGTGCCCGGCAGGAGCGAACGCCCCGAGGCGGGCTAGGAGACGACCATGACCGAGAACCGGGACAGCTCCACCCCCGTCCCCTCCGAGGAGGGCGACCCGAGTTCCCCGCGCGAGGTACTGCGGACCGTGGCCATGATGGCGCCGGTCGCCGCCTCGGCCGGTGACAGCGTCAGCACCGACCCCGCGACCGGGGA
This sequence comes from Marinactinospora rubrisoli, assembly GCF_042664915.1. Lineage (NCBI taxonomy): Bacteria > Bacillati > Actinomycetota > Actinomycetes > Streptosporangiales > Nocardiopsidaceae > Marinactinospora > Marinactinospora rubrisoli. The sequence continues at coordinate 902,753 of NZ_JBHTBH010000001.1, read as the reverse complement.
CGTGCGCATCACGCAGGACGACGGCGACGTCACGATGCTGGACGCCGGCGACCAGCCGGTCCGCGTCGACGACGAGACCGGCATCGTCACCGTGGGCGAGGACGGCGAGGCGACCGTCGAGGCGTTCCGGGCCCTGAAGCAGAACCTGCCCCGGCACGAGGTCCGGCCCGGAGCCCAGCAGCCCGGCCAGCCCGGGCACGGCGGGGACGGGGGCGGTACCCACACCGGCGAGAACCAGCATCCCGTCGAGGAGCAGCAGCTCACGCAGCAGCAGACCCCTATGGCCGAGACGACGGACACCGCCTCGGTGTTCGCGCGCGCCCTCCACCCCGACCGGACGAATGAGCGCTCGGTCCCCGCGGACGATTTCAGCGAGCCCCTGCAGGGAGAGGCGCAGCGGCTGGAGCCCCTGGTGCCCGCCGAGCGGATCCGGGCGGAGCCCGCGATTCCGGTGGAGCCCCTGACCCGGGCAGAGCCCGCGATTCCGGCCGAGACGATGCGGACGGGCCCGGCGGAGCCGGTCATGTACGGCGAGCCGGCCCCTTCGGTGAAGGGCGAGCCGGCGGTCCCCGCAAGCTCCGACGGCACCGGTGAGGACCGCACCCCCGGCATCGAGATCGATCCCGACAGCGGCCTGGTCACCGTCGACAACGGCACCAGCATGGTGCACATCGACCACGGCGACCACGACATCGGCATGGACCCCGAGACCGGGCTGTTCACCGCCACGCCCGAGGGCAGCAAGGCGGTGTCGCCGCCCGGGCAGGTGAGCGTCGACCCCGACAGTGGGCTGCTCAGCATCCTGCACAGCGCCGGCAAGGTCACCATCGATCCGGAGACCGGCGAGGTCACCCTCGACTCCGAGGGCGCCTTCGCCATCGACCCGGAGAGCGGCATGCTGACGATGGGCGACCCGGCGTCGCTCGCCGCGGCGGAGCTCGGCGCGACCGGCGTCGGCGTGCCGATGCCCAACCCCGGCGAGGTGCTGGTCCGGGTCGACCCGGAGACCGGGCTCATCCAGGTGTTCCGCCCCGAGGGCCGGATCACGATCAACCCCGAGGACGGCGCGGTCGGCGTCGAACTCGGCGACGGTGGTGTCAGCGTCGACCCGGAGACGGGCAAGGTCACCGTCACCCCCGCCGAGGACCAGGAGCGCGCTGGCGGCGGTGGCAACGACGCCGTTCCCGCCGGTGACGAGGACAGGCCCGAGACGCTACCCGCGGGCGACGACCGGCCCGGTGCGGAGGAGGGAACCGCCTTCGAGCCGGGCCCGGGCACCCCGGCCAAGACGGTCCCCGCCGGGGACACGAACCCCGGCATTCCGCCGAACCAGGGGCACACCCCGGAGCAGGACGCGCCGCAGGGCCGGGGACAGGGCGACGGTCGCGACGACGTCCCCGCCGGGGACTCCGAAGACCGGCCGCGGACCCTGCCGGCGAACGACGACCGGCCCGGTGCGGAGGAGGGAACCGCCCCCGAGCCGGGCCCCGGCACCCCCACCAAGACGGTCCCCGCCGGGGACACGAACCCCGGCACCGGCCCTCTCTCCACCGGCCAGGGCACCCCCGCCCCCGGGGAGACCCCCGAAGGAGAGGGCTCACCGGGCGAGGGCTCACCGGGCGAGGAGCCCGAGAGGCAGATGGAGCGCCTCTCCGACCATCAGCCCGGCCTCGAACGCACTCCCACCGAGCAGGTCTCGGGGCAGGAGCCCGGAACCGGCGAGGGAGCGGGTGAGCAGCCGCAGGAGGGCGAGCCGCTGCAGGCGGGAGAACGGCAGCGGGGAGAGCTGCTGCAGCCGACGCAGAGCACCCCCCAGACCGCCGCCGGCCAGCCCACGGCCGAGGCGGAACCCACGCGCGCGGTGCGCACCGACCCCGAAACGGGCGAAACCGAGGTCGACTACGGGAACGGGTCCGTGACCGTCGACCCGGATGTCGGCGAGTTGCAGGCCGATCCGGAGACCGGCGAGCTGGTCTTCACCCCGAAGGGCGGCGATCCCGGCAACCCGAACGGCAGGGTGACCGTCGACCCTGAGACGGGCAAGATCACCGTCGGACCGAACGGCCTGACCATCGACCCGAAAACGGGCGAGGTCACGATGGACACCGGCAACGACCGGGTCCGCATCGATCCGGAGACCGGCGAGCTCATCGTCGGTGACCCCGCCGACACCGAGGGGAACGGCGACGGCACCTCTCCTGGCGAGGGGACCCCGCTGGAGGACGGTGACGCGCGGATCAGCGTCGATCCGGAGACCGGCGACATCATCGTCGACCGCCCCGACGGCCGGATCATCGTCGACCCGGAGACCGGTGCGGTCCGGGCCGAACTGGGTGAGAACCAGGTCGGGGTCGACCCGGAGACGGGCGAGATCACGCTCACCCCACCGGAGGAGCAGGAGCAGGGCCCGGGGGGACAGAACGGCGAGCCCGTCCAGGCCGTCCTGAACGAGGACGCCCCCTCCAACGGCCAGGAGGGCACCGACCCCACGTCCCCGCAGCCCGAGACGAGCCAGAGCCAGCCGCGGTCGGCGCTCGCCCCCTACGAGCCGGATCCCGGCGAGGAGGACTCCCCCGGCGACGAGGACACGCCGCGCACGGGCAGCCCCGAAGCCGAGGGGGAAGAGCCGTCCGGCGAGGAGGACGAGGAGGACGAGGAGGACTCGACGCGGCTGGATCCGACCGAGTCCAGAGACCCGGACGGAGAGGAAGACAAGAACGAGGACGATGACAAGAAGGAGGGCGACGAGGAGAAAGAGGGCGACGAGGAGAACAAGGAGGAGGACGACAAGAAAGAGGGCGACGACGAGAACGGAAATGGCAACGGGAACGGCAACGGCAACGGCGACCCCGAGGGCGACGTCACCACGATCCGCCTGAGCGAGATCAAGAAGTTCAACGAGGACTTCGTGATCGGGATCCGGGACAAGGCCGCCGCGCACAAGCTGAATCTCGAGCCCTACCAGGAGGGCGGCCCGCACCTCCTCGCCGGGAACCCCGAACACCTCCCCATCGTCGGCACGCTCCAGTCGCGGGTCGACCAGGGCCTGAAGGACATCTATACCGAGCTGGACAAGCTCGAAGTGGAGATGACGCGGATCTCGACCCAACTGAGCGAGAGCATGCTCAGGTGGTCCGATCTCGAGGACGACCAGGAACTCAACGCCCAGAAGCTCACCGCGATCATGGGGCAGCCGTTCGGCTCCCAGAGCACCGGCGGTGGCGGCGGTGGCGGTGGCGGTGGCGGCGGCTACGGCGGCGGCAACGGGCCCGAGGACGAAGAAGAGGAAGAAGAGAAGTAATCTCCCTCCCGAACACGGACGTCCAACGTCCGGCACCGGGACGCGCGCCCTCGACGGCGCGCGTCCCGGTGCCGGGGCCACGGAACGCAGCGCCGGACGGAACAGAAAGGAGCAGACGATGGCGGAGCACCACTTCGGCGCCAACCCCGACGAACTCGGCCGGGCCGGTAATGAGATCTACGACGCCGGCAATCTCGTGCACAAGGTCCGGACGGACCTGAGGGCGCAGCGCGCCAACCTCGGGGTCATTTACGAGGGCGGCGAAGAGATCGGGGACCAGCTGGAGAAGAACCTCACCCCGATGCTGGACAACCTGGACGAACTGCTCGGGTCGCTGGTCACCGCGTTCAACGACACCGCCGACGAGACGCTGAAGACCCGGCGGACGTTCCTGAACTCCGAGGACGCCAACCTGGACATCACCGAGGGCCTGAACAACAACTTCGACACCGACCCCGGCGGCACGCCCGGTGGCGGTGGCGGGCCGCGGAGAGGGTGAACTAGCCCGCCATGGGGATGGAGCTGCCCAACGAACTCGCCGACCTGTTCTACGGTCTCACCGGCACGAAGTGGCCAAAGGTGGACGAGACACGGTTGCGGCAGCTCGGTGATGTCTACGGCACCACCAAATACATCCTCGAAACCGACCTTCCCGAACTCGTCGTCATTCTCCGCCGCAAGGTCGAGGTGACCTTCGACGGCCATTCCAACGAGTACTTCCAGGAGTCGCTGGACCAGTTCACGGCCGGCAAGAACGACTACGTCGGGAAGGCCGCCGAACTCGCCGCCGAGATCGAGAAGTACGCCAAAGAGGCGGCCAACCAGGTCGAGTACGCGAAATGGATGGTGATCGCGCAGCTCATCCAGTTGGCGCTGGAGATCGCCTGGGCCATCTCCATGTCCTTCTGGACGGGCGGCAGTTCACTGGCCTGGATCCCCATGTTCCGGTTCATCCGGAACATGATGATCCGCCGCATCCTCAACTGGCTGGTGTGGACCCTCCTCGGCAACATCGCCATCGCCGTGCTGTTCGCCTACGCGATGGACGCGATCATCCAGCGCATCCAGATCGCGCAGGGCAACCGCGAGGAGAACGACGACGAACTCACCCGGATGGCCCTCCTGGGCGGGGTCGTCGAGGGACTGCTGAGCGCCGGGCTCTCCACGGGCTTCGACGTCATCATCAGCAAAGAGCTGTCCAACATCCTCGGCAAGAACCTCGACGACCTCGCCGACATCGACCCGCCCCCGCCGGTCCGCGACCTCGACATCGACACGCCGCCCCCGCCCCGGGACACCCCCGAAACGGTGCCGGAGCCGCGGCCCGACCCCGACGACGTCACGGGCCCGGACGCCTTCGGGGACGGCCCGAACGTTCCCTCCTCCGGGCGTAACGACTCCGACGACGTCACCGAGACCCCGCCCACCCGCGACACCCCCGAACAGGCGCCGGACGACACCCCGACACCCACCCCGACCGGGAACCACGCGCCCGACGACGCCACGCGCACCACCCCGGACAACGCCTCCGACGACATCCCGTCCAGCGTGGCCGACGACACCGGGGACGACATCCCGCTGCTCGGCGTGCGCGAGCGCGAGACCCCCATCGACAACCCCGACGGCGCGATCACCCCCGACTTCAACCGGGACCTGTCCACGATCTTCGGCAAGAACGGGGACCAGATCCTGGCCCCGTGGCGCAACGACGTCGGCTGGCTGGACCCGAAGACCGCCCGGCAGTTCCGCGACGACATGGCGAACCTGTTCGAGCGCCAGTTCGGCAACACCATCGGCCGCGACGCCGCCCGCCAGCTCGGCAGCGACTACGCCGACACCTTCGCCAAGAACTGGGGGAAGCCCGAACTCCGCAGCAGCCTCGACGACGTGCTCGCCAACCAGCCCACCCCGCTGCCGCAGAGCACCCGGGACTTCCTGTCCAACGGTGTCAACGACACCCTCACCAAGACGCTCAACGAGTTCGGCAGCCGGTGGTCCGACCGGTTCCAGCAACTCGGTTTCGCCATGGGCTCCGGCGCCATCGAGGGCTACGTCGGCGAGGGTCTCACCAACCTGCTGTTCTCCCCGGAGCAGGAGTGGAAGGCGAACGGCATGTCCGCGGTGGCCGGCGCCGCCAGCGGCGGCCTGCAGGTCCTGGCCACCATGGGCGGCGTCGCCGCCATCAACGCCCTGAAGAACATGGGGCCCATCGATCTCCCGCCCCCGCCGACCCTGGAGAACGACTCCACCGCCTCCGGCGGCCCGAACAACTCGCCCGCCCCGTCGGGCGCGCCCGCGCCGAACGGCAGCGGCGACGGCCAGGACTCCGGCGGCAACGACTCTGGCAACGACTCCAGCGGCGGCACCTCCAGCCGCGGGGGCAGCGACGGCGCGCGAGACCAGGACGAGATCGAGATCCCGGTCCCCCGGAGCGACCGTGGCACGAACGGCCCCCCGGCCACGGTCTCCACCGAGACCCCGGCGCCGCCCGACCGCGACCGGACGAACGATCAGCGCGACGTCCCCGCGCCGGAACAGCGCGGCAACCCGGCTCCGGAGGAGCGGCGCACCCCGGCTCCGGAGCAGTCCCCCGTGCCGGACAGCGACCAGCGCGACGTCCCCGCCCCCGAGCAGCGCGACGACCCCACACCGGAGGAGCGGCGCACCCCGGCTCCGGAGCAGTCCCCCGCACCGCAGAACGCGCAGGGCCAGCAGCCGTCCGGCCAGAACCGCACCTCCCCGGGTGACGGCTCGGACGTCATGTCGCTGATCAACCAGATCCTCAACCCGGGGCAGCAGACCACCGGTCCGGACTTCCTGCCCGGCCTGGGGCAGGGCGGCCAGAACGTCGTCCAGGTCTACGCGGTGCCCGAGATCCAGACCAACGGCGCGAACGGCAACGGACAGAACAGCACCGCTCCGCCACCGGCCGCCGGGCAGCCGGCGCCGCAAGGGAACACTTCCGGGACCGGCGGAACCGGCCAGCAGAGCGGCGCCGCCCCGCCGAACCGCTCCACCGAGGGCGGTGGCTCCGACACCTCGCGGCAGGGGCTCCGCACGGCGTCCGGCGAGGAGGCCCCCGGCTCCTCGCGCACGACGGCACCGCCCACCGAGACGACCGGGCGGCCGCACACCGGGCCGGAGAGCGACGCGGAGTCCGACGGCGACGACCTGTACGGCGACCCCGGCTCCTCGCGTACCCGCACGGCGACCGACCAGCACCTGCCCGGCCCCGCCCTGGAATCGGGCCCCGTCCGGCAGGACGAGACCACCCGGTCGCCCGCAGAGGACGGCCAGGGTGCCGATGGCGGCCCCGTGCGCCGACCCGGCGACGACCAGGAGTCCGGCAGCGACGACGAGGCGGCGTCCGACGCCGACGGTGACGACGTCTCGGACTCCGAGTCCGAGTCCGGCTCCGAGGACGAGGGCGACGGGCAGGCGGCACCGCGCCCGCTGCCTCAGCTGCCGGAGAACATCCAGCACCTCAGGGCGGACGCCGACCTGCGCGCCACCGAACTCGACACCGCACGCCGGCAGGTCGAGGACGCCGAGCAGCGCGTCCGGCAGCTGGAGGGCTGGGCGAAGGACTCCACCGACGCCTACAACGCGTCGAGGAAGAAGTACGACGACGCCCAGACCGCCGCGGAGGACACCTGGGCGGAGCAGCAGCGCCAGGTGGACGCGGCCACCGACCGGGCGGACGCCGCAAGGGAGCAGGCCGAGCAGTCCGAGCAGGCCGCCCGGGAGGCCCGGGAGCAGACGGAGCGGGCCGAGGAGGCCGTCCACGACGCCCGGGACGAGCAGCGGGAGGCGCGCAGGCAGGCCACCGGCCTGCGCACGGACGCCGCGGACGCCCGGCAGGAGGCCGCGCGGATCCTGCGGGACGCTCGCGGCGGCTCGCCGGCCCGCCAGGCCAGTGCGCGCGACGCGGCGAACGATCTCCGCGCGGACGCGACGGAGATGGAACGCAGGGCCACCCAGGTCGAGACGGAGGCGAACAACGCCCGCACCCGGGCCGAGGAGGCCGCCCAGCAGGCCCGCGATGCGGCGCGAGAGGCCGCCCGGACCGCCGAACAGGACGCGCGCATCCGGCAGCGCGACGAGAACGTCCGGCGGGAGACGGTCTCCCGCCAGGACCGTGCCGTCGCCGCGGCCGACGAGTCGGTCCGAGACGCGCGCGAGGCCATGGAGCGCGACCAGCGCAACATGTGGCGCGACCAGCTCGATCTCGCCCGCGCGGAGCAGGACCTCGGAACCGCGCTCCGGGACGCCGCAGGCGCCGGCCGCCGGTGGCTCGACGCGTACCGGGAGTACCACCGGGCGCGGATGACGCACTTCGCGGAGGCCGCCGAAAACGCGCGGGACGCGCTCGACGAGGCGGCCGAGGAGCGGCGCGCGGCCAGGGACGACCTGACCCGCCTCAACGAGCAGGGCCGGCGGCTCCAGGCGTACATGGAGCGGCTGCGCGACACCGATCCCGAGCGGTTCGAGGCCGAGCGCCCCCGGGCCAACGAGCGCGCTCGTGACCTGCGCGAACAGATCCGGGAGACGCAGGAGCGGTTCGACGACGCCACGACCGAGTGGCGGCAGCGCAGAAGAGAGTTCCAGCAGGCCCAGGAGGACGCCGAGCGGGTCCGGCATGAGACCCAGGAGGCCCGGGAACAGGCCCTCCAGGAGCGCGACGCGCTGGACGAGCGCGCGTCGCGGGCCGACGACCTGCGGTCGCCCGAGTCCGCCCAGAACATCCGGGACCTCCAGCAGCAGGTGGCGGACGCGGAGCGGGACTCCGGGAAGACCCGCCAGGAGGACCTCGGCACCTACAACCGGCGGCTCGACCACCTGCTCGGCAACGAGTTGCTGGAGCGCGACCGGGTCCGGCTGGACGTGCCGGACCCCGCGGGGCGCACCGGGATCGACGCCCTCCTGCAGCGGTTCGACGGGAACCTGACCGATGACCTCCGCGCCCGCCTGGCGTCGGACTTCGCGTCGAACCCGTACCCGTTCTTCAGCGACCGCGGCCACACCGTGCGGAGCGGGAACGACTCCGCCACCCTGAAACTGCGCTCGGCGAACAACGACTGGCGCCGGTCCGACGACGTGCGTACCCGGCGGGACGACTCGGTGCCGGACCTCGGCAACGCCGACTCCGCCGGCCGGGAGATCGGCCACACCGACAGCCGGACCGCGGGCAGCCGCCGCACCGTGGGCGGCGGCGTCTACATCAACCCCATGCAGCCCGCCACGGGCGTGACGGTGGGGCCGGCCGTCAACCCCTCGCTCGCGTTCGCGTTCAACCAGCCGTCGGCGAGCGAGACGGTCGGGCAGGACACCTCGACCAAGACCGAGGCGACGGTCGGGGGCGCGCGGAACGACTACACGGCCGACCTGGTCGCCGAGTTGACCCGCAACCCGGCGCCCGGCGACGGCGACGGGCAGCAGGGTGCGCCCCTGCAGGACATCAACCGGGTCAACGTCCCCAACGGTCTGAACATGACCGTGGAACTCGGCGACCGCACGTCCGAGGCGCCGGACCGCATCAGACTGCACGACCCGTTCGCCTCGGGCGAGCGGCCGGACGGCACCCAGGACATCGGCGCACGCGCGCCGGCCGGCCACACCGGGAAGGTGAACGGGGTCTACCACGCCCCCGCCCAGGACGGTGCGCAGGAAGGCGCGGGCGGCCCGCGCACGACCATGGCCGACTGGGTGGCCGACCACATCAACCAGGAGAGCCGGACCCCGTGGCAGTGGGTCAAGGACACGTTCCTGCCGGACTTCGTGCGCAGCCACGCCAACGATCCGGGCCGCGCCGACCGGGTGCGTGAGCAGCTCTCCGACGACGCGGTGCGCGACCTGGTGCGGGACTCCACACACGGTCCCGTCTACCTGGAACTCGTGGACAACCGCGGGCGGTCCCGCATCGCCAAGATGTGGTCGGTCCCCACCGACCTGACCCGGATTCCGGACGCTCCCGCCAAGCTGGACCTCAAGGACGGCACCAGCTCGGCGAAGACGACCGACAGCAAGTTCATGCGCGGCGACGTCTTCAGCCCCGGGCTCGGCTTCGGCGCCGTGCTGCAGACCGTCGGCAACCTGTTCCGGATCGAACTGCCGATGTTCGAGTACCGGCACGACCGCGAGCGCGGTCTGGGCGACTCGCGGCAGTCCGGCGCCACCACGAGCATGGCCACCGAAACCGGCGACACGGCCATGTACAACGTGAACCGGAACTTCTACCTGCAGTTCGACGGGGAGGACAGCCCGCACCGGTTCACCGGGACCACGGTCGAAGCGCTGGGGGTCGACGACGCCCAGCTCCTGGCCGACCCGCACCGCAACGACGCCGACGCCCGGGACCGCGCCAACCACGTCCCCGTCTACCCGCACCTGCGCCGGGACAAGCCCGAGCACCTGGGCGGCACGACCGTGCGGGGCATCACCTGGGAGGACGGGAACCGGTACGCCGGCCGGCCGGTGGCCGACGAGGGCGACGGCGCGTCCAGCAGGGACGAGGCGTCCGACGACGTCCCCTCGCCGCGTACCGTGTTCGACGCCTACGCCCAGCAGGTGCTCAACGGCATCGCCCGCAGGTACCCGGGTCTCGTGATCCCCGACCTCGGGCGTCCGAGGGACGAGTTCGCGCACCGCCCGGAGGGCGAGCACGACGACGCCTTCTTCTCCCGGGAGAACCACTTCCGGCGGAACCACCCCGTGGCGGTGCTCAACACCTTCAAGGTGCTGGACGCGATCTCCGAGCAGAACCTGTCCCACCAATCCCGAGCCGACGACTGGTTCAACCAGGGCGTCGACGTCCACCTCTACGAGACCGCCCAGATCAATCCCGACCTGAGCAACTTCAACCCCTGGGACCCCGGCAAGGAGGGCTGGTTCCGCCCCGACATCATCACGGTGCGGCTGACGGCGACGCCGCACGACCGGGAGTTCGGCGGCACCGTCACCAAGAACCACACCTCGGTCTCGACCGAGGGGAGTTCCGGACGCAAGCGCCACGAGGAGCACGGCCGGTCGCACACGGGCGGGATCCGGGTCCGGGGGGTGTATCGCGACATCCCCGGCCAGGACGTCCGGGCGATGCCGGGCGCCCAGGGGGGCGTCGGGGTGCGGGGACACGTCACGCACCAGTCCACCCGTGGCCTGGAGACCGGCGGTACCGACAAGCTCGGCTCGCAGTTCAAGGACAAGGGCGACACCGACATCTGGTCGTACCGGATCGACCTGCACGCCGAGATGGGCAAGTTCCGCAAGTTCGACGACCTCCCCCCGGACCAGCGCGAAGTGCGCACCGGCTCCGCCCGCGACACCTTCCGGCCGCAGGACGAGCGCGGCCCCAACCGCTACGACGGCCACCGCGTCGACCTCATGACCGACGCCAACGGCCAGCCGGTACGCATCACCGCCCGCATGGAGCTGGAGACCCCCGCCCAGCTCGACCCGCACGCCCGCGAGACCGAGCCCACCCGGCAGGACACTCGCGCGCAGGACGACACCACCGGGCTGCGGAGCGACCAGGCCCGCGATCTGATCAACGGCGGCCGGCCGGACGCCCCGGCCCGGACGCCCCAGGCCGCCGGTCTGGACACGATCCCGACCTACACCCAGAAGATCAGCACCACGGTCGAGGACGTCGACCTGCGCCAGCGGCTCTACGGCCTGCTCAACAAGGCCCCCGGTCTGCCCCGCTACCTCAAGGAACGGCCGGCCTCGCACGATTTCGTGCCCACGCACTTCTCCGAGGACCAGCTCGCGGCGAACGCCGAGCACCTGATGCCCCCGGCCCCGGGTCACCGGTCGCGGAACTGGATGCGGGACTTCTTCTTCAGCGGCCGGCACACCACCGCGCTGTTCGCCGACCGCACCGACGCCACCCTCCACGACCCACGGCCGAACTCCTCCCTCAAGATCAGCTCGCAGCACGACACGAACATCGGCCGCACCAAGGGCTCCTCCTGGACGGGCGGCATCGAGACCGAGGTCCGCGGCGCCGGCAACCCCAACCCGTCCGCCGAGAGCCTGCGCGCGTCACAGGGGCCGGACCGGCTCCGCGCCGACCAGGCGAACGCCCCCACCTTCCAGCCGACCTGGAACCCCCTCACCAAGTCGTGGACCTCCGGCCACAGCAACGCGGAGTCGGCGACCTACTCTCAGAAGCGGAGCTTCGATCCGCAGGGCGGCGCCATCCCGTACACCGCCGACCTGAACGTCACGGGCGCGGCGGAGGTCCGCAAGGACTGGGACTTCGCGGTCAACATCCCGCGGCACACCAGCGGCGCCGACTACCGCGGCCAGCGGTTCACCGCCGACCGGGCCGAGTTCGGTTACGTCCCGGCGCGCTCCGCCTACCAGGCCGGTCTCGTCAACGACCGGTACGTGCCGCCCGCCAACGGGCAGACCACCGGCCGGGCCGAGCCGCAGCCCAATCCGCACCTCGACACCAGCCGGTTCCGGGTCCGCCCCGGCTTCGAGGACCAGGGCACGCACCTCGGCAGCACGCCCCGGCCGCACGGGGCCGGCGGTGGCCGCACTCCGACGGGTGTGCAGCTCGACGCGCGGCTGCGACGGGACAACTACGGGCTCACCGGCGAGAGCCGCGAGGCGGTCCTGGCCGAGATCACCGCGCACATCACCGGCCGCGGCGCGCCCAAGACCCTGGACGTCAAGCTGTTCCGCGTCGACGGGCCGACCACCAACCAGATCCGGCACGGCACGATCAAGGTCGAGACCGTCCGCGGCCGGCCGGTCATCACCGACCTCGGCGGCAAGGGCAAGTTCGGCGAGGACACGACCCTGTCGACCTCGCAGGGCGACACCGACTCCGCGTCCAGGAGCACCGGGACGCAGTTCGAGCTGTCACCGATGGTGCCGACTCCGCTGCCCGGCCAGAACGAGCCCGGCGAGCTGCCCAGCGGGCTGCCCCGCAACCGGCTCATCAACGTCACGCCCGCCCCCACCTACGGTGCGTCGTCCGGGACGAGCCGCACGGACACCACGACGGGCAAGGACGGCACCACCTGGACCACCGAGCTCACCGGTCCCTACGCCATCGCCGAGACCCCTGAGCACATCAGGCTCACGGTCTCTTACGACGGCCGCTCCTACACGATCGAGGGCGACCACGCCACCGTCCAGGAGTCCTTCGAGGCCGCCTACCTCGACGTGCTGCCCGACCGCCCCTCCGTCGGTCCCGGCGGGCGGAACACGTCCGGGGAAGGCGAGAGCACCGGCCGGCGGCCGACCGCGCCCGCTCCCCCGCCCCGGTTGCGGAACCCGCACGGGAACCTGGACGGCTCGATCCAGGACTGGCGCAACCGGGCGCCGCGGCCGGACGGGGCCGCGCTGCCGCCGGACGCGACGTTCACGCCGCTGACCGTCCAGGACCACGGCAGGAACGTCACCGACGCCGCCTACGTCGCGATCGCCCGCGCCCACGGCTGGCAGCACACCGGCGACCTCCGCCCCGCGGACATCCAGCGGGCCAAGGACCACGCCATCAAGAAGACGGGGATCCGGCCGGACAACGACCCCGTCCCGGCGACGATCAACGAGGACTCCCTCAAGGCCTACCTCAACGACGCCAAGCGCGGCAACGGCGTCGGGCTCATCGACATCGGCTCCACCAAGTGGCGGCTCGGGGCCAACCTGCACACCGACCGCGCCACCGTCCTCGACGTCGCCGTCGACTCCTCGACCAGGGACTCCCGGTCGCACGGCACCTCCCGCTCGACCACGGTCGGCACGACCGCCACGTCCGGCGGCTCCGCCCCGTTCCGTGAGGCGGGAACGACGGGGAAGGCCCCGCCGGAGGACGACCCCACCGCCCGCATGCTCAGCACGGGCGTGGCCGGCCAGACCGCCCTCAACCCCAGCGGTGATGGCGGTGGCAACCGCACCGACACCCGCACGGACAGCGACCGCCCGGTGCCCGGCCCGGACGCCACGTCCAAGCGTTCCTACCTGGTGTCCATCCCGATGGACTGGGTCGTCACGGCCGAGGTCCCGCACCGTTCGATTCCCGGCATCGGCCGACAGTCCACCCAGGGGATGGCCGAGGCCCCGTCGACCATCACCGACTGGGTCAGCGAGGCGGACGCCCGCGCCCTCGGCCTGCTCGACAACGTGCCCTCGAAGCCGTGGGACCGGGTGGCGGACGCCCAGGAGAAGCTGGGCGACGCGGAGAAGACCTACTACGAGGAGCGCGCCAAGCTGCCGCCGCTGGTCCGGCGGCTGCTCGCCGACCCCGGAGACCAGCAGGCCCGCGCCGACTACGCTGCCGCCGAGCAGGCCACGGACGAGGCGCGCCGGGAGTTCGAGAAGCGGTTCACCGCCTGGCGGGACATCCTGGACCGCGCCCGCGCCACGATCGGCCACCCCGAAGCCGCGGAGTCCGGGTTCAGCACCCCGAGGTCGGGCCGGTCGCCGCACGGTTCAGAGCACGGTTCCGCTCCCCTCACCCCAGTGCGGGAAGTCCCTCCCGGCGACCCCGGTTCCAGCCGACGTGGCGGCGGTTACTTCCGTGCACCGGACCCGGCGCCCCCCATGCGCCGCAGCGCTCCCACCTCCGACCCGGGCCCCTCCACGCACCGGGGCGGCACCAACCCCACCGTCATGCGGGCGGAGATCGACCCGAGCGTCCCGGCCCCGCGCGACGCCACGGCCGACGGCCGGACGCCCCCGACGCCGGTGGACGAGGCGCGCGCCCGCGTGGGCGGCGCCCAGGCCGACGTCGTCCGCTTCGAAACGGGTCTGGAGGACACCCGCCGCGACCTCGGCCTGGCCGACGACGACCTCTCCTACCTCGGCGGGCTCGTGGAGGCCGCCCAGCGCCGGGTCACCGCCGCCGAGGCCGAGATCGACCTCGCCCAGGCGCGCCTCGACGACGCCCGCGGCAGCCGCACCGGCACCGAGACCGCGCGCGGCGAACTGGACCGCGCGCAGAACGAACTCCAGCGCGCCCACACCGACCTCGACCGGGCACGCGAGAACTTCGACCGCGCCGGCGGCTCCTACCGCCCCGACGGCACCCCCGACACCCCCGTCCGGTTCGACTCCGCCACGACCACGACCACGGACACCGGCGGCGCACCGGACCGCACCCCCGACCCGCAGACCGTCGAGAACACCGAGAGCGGGACGGCGAACCGGAGGACCGACCCCGGCTCACGGGAGGAGCGCGCCCTTCAGGAGTGGCGGAGCGATCCCGGCTATCAGGTGAACATGGCGTTCACCGACCCGCCGACCACCATCCCCACGGGCGCTCACTTCACCACGCCGCAGCCCGGCACCATCGATCCGCAGGTCCAGGCGCAGATCGCCGCCGGGCTCGGGCAGCGCATGGCCCCCGGTCTGAACCCCGGCCACGCGTACCCCTTCCTGACCGCGTTCTACGACAACCACGTCAACGGGGTGCCGATGCCCCACGTGGTCGCGAGATTCACCGGCGGCGACCCCAGCGCCCACGCATCGGTCGAACAGACACTGCGCAACCAGTGGGGCCAGTGGTGGAGCTCCGGCCACCTGTTCTGGGCGTTCGACACGCTCAACCGGTCCGGTGGCGTCTACGTGCCCAACCCCTCCTGGACCACGCTGCTGCCCCCACCCCGCCCATGGACGCCCAACGCGAGCGAACCGGGCGGCGTGGGCATGACCCACCGCACCAACCGTCTCTCCGACGAGGAGGCCGGCTACTTCTCCATTCGCGTCCTGGAAGGCCAGGACCGTGGCAGCCGCGTGCAGGACCTGCTCCCCCCGCACGAGATCGAGACGGTCCGCAGCTACGCCCGCGACGACTTCGACTTCGTCAACAGCGCGCTGCGCGGCCAGGGCTACCTCCCCATCGAGGACCGCGCCCGGCTGCTGCCGATGGTCCAGAACCTGGACGGCGCGCTCGGCCACCGCCCGTTCCCGCAGTCGTTCATCATGCAGCGCGGTGTCAACGCCGACTTCATCAACATGCTCGGCGGCAACGTCGACAGCCCCGCCGCCATGCGGAATCTGGTGGGCCAGGTCTACACCGACCCCGGCTACATGTCGGGCTCGCTGGGTGCCACCACCCCGCTGGAACGCGACGTCTACATCGCCATCCGGGTGCCCGCCGGATACAACGGCCTCAGCACCATGCCGTTCGTGGAGACCGCCGCCGGGGAACGCGAGATCCTGCTGCCCCGCAACACCACGATCGTCTTCCACGCCGCCTACCAGGCCGAGGCCGTTCAGCCCGGAAGCGGCGACCGCATGCCCCTGTGGTTCCTCGAAGCCGAGATCGTCCCCCTCGGCTGGAGGCCCGGCCCCGGCTGGCGGCCCTCCCCCTACGGCGACATCCACGAGGGGTACCAGGAAGGCTCCACCCGCGACTCCGACGACGACCTCGACGACTACTCCGACGACGACGTCAACGTCTACACGGTGCGCACCGAGCCGGTCCCGGCCACCGCGACACCTCCGGACGCCGACGGCCGGCCGGTGGACGCGGCGCGGGACCGCGTCGCGCGCGCGCAAGCGGACGTGGTCAGGTTCGAGACCGACCTGGAGGACACCCGCCGCAACTTCGGCCTGGCCGACGACGATCCGTACTACCTCGGCGGGCTCATCGAGGCCGCCGAACGCCGGGTCACCGCCGCCGAGGCCGAGATCGACCTCGCCCATGAACGCCTGGAGGACGCCCGCGGCAGCCGCACCGGCACCGAACTGGCGCGCGGCGAGCTGAACCGCGCCCGAACCGAACTCGACCGCGCACGCACCGACCTCGGCCAGGCGCACGAACGGTTCACCCACGCCGGCGGCACCTACCACCCCGACGGCACACCGGTCCGGCCCGCACCCGAGCCGCCGGTCATCGCGGCCGGAACCCCGCACGTCACTCCCGACGCCGACGAGACCCGCCCGTCCACGACCACCGACGTGCCGCCCTCCCGGACCACCCCCACCGACGACCGGGCGGACGCCGCACTGCGGGAGTGGCAGAACAACCCGGTGGCCGAGGTCAACATGGTGTTCACCGACCCGGCGGAGGCCGGGCCGAGCACCCAGGCCACCGTGCCGCCCGCCACCCCCGCCCAGGTCCAGTCCCATGTCGGGGCCCAACTCGGGCAGCACATGCTTCCCGGCCTGAAACCGCACCTGGCCCTACCGTTCCTGACCGGGTACCACGACGCCGTCATGCGCGGGGTCCCGTTCGGCGACGTCGTCGCCCGGTTCACCGGTGGCGACCCGAACAACGCCGGCTCGGTCGAACAGGCGCTGCGCGGTCAGTGGAACCACTGGCACCGCACCGGCGACCTGTTCCGTGCCTTCGACACCCTCAGCCAGTACGGCGGCGTCCCCGTCCCCGACACCGCCTGGCCCCGCCTCATCCCGGCGCCGCGGACCTGGAACCCCGGCCCCGCGGAACTTCCGGCCACCGGCACCGGGATGAGCCGCGGCGGCACCAACCGTCTCTCCGACGAGGAGGCCGGCTACTTCTCCATCCGGGAACTCGAAGGCCAGGACCGTGGCAGCCGCGTGCAGGACCTGCTCCCCCCGCACCAGGTCGATACCGTCCGCAGCTACGCCCGCGACGACTTCGACTTCGTCAACAGCGCGCTGCGCGGCCAAGGCCAGCTCCCGCCCCAGGACCGCGCACGCCTGCTCAACATGGTCGCCAACCTGGACGGCGCCCTCACCCACCGCCCGTTCCCGCAGCCGTTCATCATGCAGCGCGGGGTCAACACCGACTTCATCAACATGCTCGGCGGCAACGTCGACAGCCCCGCCGCCATGCGGAATCTGGTGGGCCAGGTCTACACCGACCCCGGCTACCTGTCCGGCTCGCTGGGCGCCACCAGCCCGCTGGAACGCGACGTCTACATCGCCATCCGGGTGCCCGCCGGGCACGACGGTCTCAGCACCATGCCGTTCGTGGAGACCGCCGCCGGGGAACGCGAGATCATCCTGCCCCGCAACACCACGATGGTCTTCCACGCCGCCTACCGGGAAGAAGCCGTCCAGCCCGAAAGCGGCGAGCGGAAGCCCCTGTGGTTCCTCGAAGCCGAGATCGTCCCCCTCGGCTGGACCCCCGGCCCCGACTGGTCGCCCTCCCCCTACGGCGACATCCACGAGGGGTACCAGGAAGGCTCGACCCGCGACTCCGACTCCGACGAGGACATGGACGAGTCCTCCGACGACGACGTCCAGGTCTACACGGCGTTCACCGACCCCGACCCGGACGGCCGCCCCGGCGATGCCGCGCCCTTCCGGACCGAGACGCGTTCCGTGGACGAGGCGCGCGACCGTGTCGCCCGCGCCCAGGCCGGCGTCGTGCGGTTCGAGACGGGCCTGGAGAACATCCGCACCGCCCGTGACCTGTCCGATGACGACCCGTACTACCTCGGCGGGCTCATCGAGGCCGCCGAACGCCGCGTCACCGCGGCCGAGGCCGAGATCGACCTCGCCCAGGCGCGCATCGACGCCGCCCGCGACGGCGACGCCAGCCCCCGGATCGCGCGCGGCGAGCTGAACCGCGCTCAGAGCGAACTCGACCGCGCCCGCGCCGACCTCGACCGGGCGCACGAACGGTTCACCCAGGCCGGTGGCAGCTACCACCCCGACGGCTCACCGGTCCGGCCCGCCACCACGACACCCGAGACGGCGGCCGATGGCGCGTCCATGTTGGCCCGGTACACCAGCGCGCCCAGGGTCCCCCTTACCACCGACGACCTCCCGCAGGCTCCCGACGACGATCCGGTGATCGGCGGACGCGACGGTCTGAAGGGGCACGAGGCCGCCACGCTGCTGGAGGCGTACTACGACCACCACGTCGACGGGCGCAGCCTCGACAGCATCTTCCAAGGCGACCTCGACGCGGAGCAGCGATTCCTCGACGTCACCGCCTACTGGCGGGAGAGCGGCGCGCTCCTGGACGCCCTGCACGGCCTCGAAAGCGTGGGCTTCCCGCCACCGCGCGACGGCTGGGAGAGCATCGTCGACCCCACCGGCCGCTCCGTGCCGCTCCCCGAGTCGATGGCGGAGAAGTTCGGCAACATCCCCGGCCAGTCCCAGGTCTTCTCCGTCACGACGGACGACGGGACCACGCTGCCCGCTCGCATCACCCAGCGTGGCCCGCGCCCCGTCGCACCGCGTTTCGAGTGGAACCGCATCCACCGGGACGGCGGCGACATCGTGGAGGTCAAGGTACGGCTGGTGCGCCACCGGCCGCCCGCCGGAGTGGACCCGGACACCGCCCGGCAGGCCGAGCAACGGCTGGTCAGGGACCTCGAATCCCAGATCAACGACGGACGGCCGATCCCTGACGGCCAGGGCGGCACCCGGGAACGCGTCCCCTACACGCTGCGCGACGGCAGCGAACTCCGGCTGAAGGTCGAGCTGCTCGACCCCGCCGACGTGCCCGACCGGTCGTCCTACCACGGTCACGTCCAATGGGACGACCCGGCGACCACCACCGGGACGCGCCCCGGCCACACCACGGTGGGACCCGACATCCTGGCGTGGTTCGGCCTCACCGAATCCACCCGGTCCCAGGCCGACCGGACGCAGGCCCAGGCCGAGCGTGATGAGACCAACGCGCAAGAGCAGCTGAGACGGGCCAACGAGGAGGAGGCCCGGGCCACCCGCGGCCTCCCCGATCCCACGGACGACGACTGGGTCGAATCCCAGGACTCGCGCGAGGAGGCCCGGGCCGTAGCGGACATCGCGCGCACCGCGCGGTCGCAGGCCGGCGGCCTCGCCGCACGCGGCGACCTGCCCGGCGCCTTGGCCAAGCTGGCCGAGGCCCGCGAACGGGCCGCAGAGGCCATGGCGTACCAGCGGGAAGCCCGGGACCTGCACCCCACGCCTCCGCCGGCGGCCCCCGGCACCACGCCGTCGGCGCACGACACCGCCCGCCGGGCCGAGGCCGATACCATGCGGGCCGAAGCCGTCGCCTACCGCGCGTTCACCGACGTCATCGACGCCCGGATCCAGCGGCTCCGCCTCCACGACCCCGCCCAGCAGGACGCGGTCCGCGACGCCTCCCCGCCTCGGGTCACCGCCGCCGCCCTGTCCCGAATCTCCGCGCTCACCGCGGAGCCCACCAGCCGGCCGGCTCACAGGTACCCGGGACTCGCGCCCATCAGCGCCTGGGAGGGCGGCCGTGATGGAGCGCCCGTCACCACGATCGGTTCGCGGGCCGCCGACTCCGGCATGGTCATCATCGGCGGCGACTACAGAAGCTCCTCCCGTCCGGCTCGCCCCACCCACGTCGGCGATCCCGCCGGCCGAGACGTCCCGGGGCGCCCGGACGGCGTGCCGGAACGCGTGGTCCCCAGCAAGATGGTGGGCTTCAAGACGGCGCGCCGCATGGAGGTCCGGCGGATCCCCATTCCTCCGGAACACCGCACACCGGACGGCCCCACCCACGTCGCCGAGCTCACCATCCGCGTCAAGTTCGACCGGAACGGGATCGCCCCCGAGCTGATCGCCGAGCGCTTCGCGGCGGTCCGGCAGAAGCTCGACCAGCTCGCCAACGAGCAGTACCGGCTCACCGACCGGGACGGCACCGCGGGCGACCAGCTCCACCTCCGGGTCCTGAACGTGGACGACCCCGGCGTCACGGGGCCGGCCGACTACGAGGTCACCTGGCACCCCACGGTCAACGGGGCCGTCCCCCGGAACAGCATGCGCAACTGGTCCGTGGACGGGCGCCCGGCCAGCATCGTGCACGAGATCCTGCACATGTTCGGGCTCCGTGACGAGTACTTCCGGGCGGCCGACAGCGACCCCAGCGTGCTGCGGGCCCGTCCCGACCAATCCAGGGTGGACGACGCCCCCGCGAACATCATGGCGCGGACGGACACGTCCTTCGCCGGGCTGCGCCAGCATCACATCGACCAGCTCACCGACATCGTCCGGCCCGCGCTCGACCGTCCCACCGACGACAAGGGCGGACCCGTCCCGTACCGGGTGCCCGTCCGCGTCGCCGACCTCCCCGACCCGGCCATCGCCCCGCTGACACGCGCCGGCGGCATCCTCGCCGATCCCGGGACGGCGCGCGAGATTCTCGGCGCCTACTACGACCACCACGTACGCGGCCACAGCCTTGAACAGGTCGCCGACAGCCTGGGGGGCATCGAAGCGCCCGACCGCGCCGGTGGGTCGCGCAGCGCGACCCCGCAGGAGCGGGCGGCCCTGCTCCAGGAGGCGTGGCGCCACTGGCGGGACAGCGGTGTCCTGCAGCCCGCCCTCGACGCCCTGCAGCAGGCCACGCCCGGCGCGGGCTGGAGTGACACCCTCACCCATCGCGGCGGCGCGCCGTCCGCCGACCCGGGGGAGGATCCGCAGGCGCCCCGAGACGGCGACGAGGGCACGACGGCCCAGCCCTCGGAGGCGCAGAACCAGGGCACCGGCACCTCCACCTCGCAGAGCCCCGAGACGGAGGGGCCGCGCGGCCCGGAACCGGACCACGTCCGCGACCTCGCGGCCGACGTCAACCGGCGGGCGGCCGACGTCGACTCCGCCCGGGCGGACGCGGACGCCGCCGCGCGCCGTGTCGAGCAGGCCGAGTCCTGGGCGAAGGACTCCGAGGACGCCTACCGGACGTCCAAGAAGAAGTACGACGAAGCCCTCGCCGCCGCGGAGCGTCCCCGGGCGGAAGAGCAGCGCCAGGTGGAACGCACCACCGGACGCGCCGACGCGTCGCAGGCCCGGGCGGACCGGTCCTGGGCGGACGCGCAGGCCGCCCGGGCGCGGGCGGAGGAGGCTCAGGAGGCCGTCCAGACCGCCCGGGAGGAGCAGCGCGAGGCGCGCGCCACGGCCGCCCGGCTTCGCGGCGAAGCCGAGGACACCCGGCGGCAGGCCGCCCAGGTCCTGCGGGACGCGCAAGGCGGATCGCCGGCTCAGCAGCGGAGCGCCCGCGATGACGCGGCCGCGCTGCGCGCGGAGGCCACCGAGGCCGAGCGCGAGGCCGCCCGGATCGAGAAGGCGGCCGACGACGCCCGCCGCCAGGCCGAAGCGGACGCCGGGCGGGCCCGCGAGGCGGCGCGGGACGCCGCCCGCACCGCTGATCGCGACGCGCGCGCCGCCCAGCGCGACGGGGACGTCCGGCGGGAGACCGCCTCCCGCCACGGCCGCGCCTCGACCGCGGCCGACGACGCGCTCCGGCAGGCCCGCGAGGCCATGGAGCGCGACGACCGCAACCGGCTGCGCGATCAGCTCGACCTCGCCCGCGCGCAGGACGAGCTGAGCGACGCCCTGGAACGCGGCCTCGAAACCGGCCAGGCGTGGAACCGCGCCTTCCGCGCCTACCACGACGCGCGGCTGTCCCACTACTCGGAGACCTCCGAAGCCGCGGACACCGCGCGTGATCAGGCACGCGAGAAGCGCGACGAGACGCAGCGGCGCCTGGACGGTCTCCGGCGGGAGCGGGACCGGATCCGCAGGCTCATCGAGCACCTGAACGACACCGACCCCGACCCGGCGGACGCTGAGGCCGTCCGCCGGTACGACGAGCAGCGGGAGTACGTCGAGCAGCGCACCCGGACGCTGCCCGAAGAGGGCGTCCGGGCCGAGCAGGAGTACCGGCGCGCCGAATCGGAGTTCCGGCAGCGCGAGCAGGAGGCCAGGCAGGCGCAGAACGACCTCGCCACGGTCCAGCGGGAGTACAACACGGCCCGCAAGCACGCCCAGCAGGAGGGCACCCGCTACCAGGAGGACCGCGTCCGGGTCGAGGAGCTGGACGGGGCGGCCGAGCGGGCCGACGACCTCCAGCGGCGGGTGGACGCCGCGGAGCGCGACTCCGGGAAGAGCCGCGAGGACGATCTCGGCAGCTACTCGCGCCGGCTCGACCACCTGCTCGGCAGCGAGGTGCTGGAGCGCAACCGGGTCCGGCTGAACGTCTCCGGCCCCGACGGGCGGAGCCCGCTGGACAACCTGCTGGACCGGTTCCGGCCCGGCCTGCCCGCCGGTCTGACCGGCTTCGACCGCTTCGCCGACCGCTTCCGGTCCGACTTCGCCGACAATCCATACCCGTTCTACAGCGACCGCGGACACACCGTACGGATCGGGGACGACTCGGTCACCCTGAAGCTGCGCTCGGCGAACAACGACTGGCGCCGGTCGGGCGACCCGCGCGTCCGGCCGAGCGATTCGGCGCCGGACCTCGGCAACGCCGACACCGCCGCGCGGGAGGTCAGCCACACCGTCACCCGGGGCGGGGCCAACCGCCGCACCGTGGGCGGCGGCATCTACATCAACCCGATGCCGGCCGGCCCGGGCCTGATCGTGGGCCCGGCCATCAACCCCTCGCTCTCGGTCGGGCTGAACCAGCCCTCCACGAGCCAGACGGTGGGGCAGCAGACGTCGGCGCAGACGGAGACGAGCATCGGCGGCAAGGACGTCGGCTACACGACCGACCTGGTCGCCGAGCTGACCGTCGACCCGGGCCGGACGGACGGCGACGGCCAGGGCGTACCGCTCCAGACGCACCAGACGGTCCAGGAACGCGACGGGCTCTCCATGACCGTGGAGCTCGGTGACCGCGCCTCGGACGCTCCGGACCACTTCGCACTGCACGACCCGTTCGCCTCCGGCCCGCGGCAGGACGGCGCCCAGGACATCGGCACCAGGGCGCCCGGCGGCCACACCGCGAAGGTGAACGGCATCTACCACGCCCCGGACAACGCCCAGGGACCGGCCGGCCGGCCCACGACCATGGCCGACTGGGTGGCCGACTACCTGAACCAGCCGCGCCGGCGGAGCCTGTGGGACGCGGTCAAGGACCGGTTGCCGAACTTCATGCGCCGGCACCGCCCCGACCCGGCCCGCGCCGACCGCATCCGCGAGCAGCTGTCCGAGGACTCGATCCGGGACATCCTCCGGGACGCCTCCCGGGGGCCGGAGTACCTGTCGTTCGTGGACAACACCGGGCGGACCCGCATCGCGAAGATGTGGTCGGTCCCCACCGACTTCGCCCGGATCCCGGACGCGCCCGCCAAGCTGGACCTGAAGGACAAGACCAGTTCGGCGAAGTCCACCGACGGCCGGTTCCTGCGCAGCGACACCTTCAGCCCCGGCCTCGGCATCGGCGCGGTGCTGCAGACCGTCGGCAGCCTGTTCCGGATCGAACTCCCGATGTTCGACTACCGGCACGAGCGGTCGCGGGGTCTGGGCAACGGGCGCTCGTCCGGCGGCACCACCAGCATGGCCGCCGAGACCGGTGACACCGCCATGTACGACGTGCGGCGCAACGTCTATCTGCAGTTCGACGGGGAGGCCACCCGGCACCGGTTCACCGGGACCACGGTCGACGTGCTCGGGGTCGACGACGCCCAGCTCCTGGCCGACCCGCACCGCAACGACGCCGACGCCCGGGACCGCGCCAACCACGTCCCCGTCTACCCGCACCTGCGCCGGGACCACCCGGACCACCTGGGCGGCACCACCGTCCGCGGCGTCACCTGGCGCGACGGCCGCCGCTACACGCCGTGGGACCCCGCCGGGCAGCCGGCCGCCGACGGTGGCGGGACCGCCGCACCGCCGCCCCGCACCGTGTTCGACGCCTACGCCCAGCAGGTGCTCGACGGGATCGCCCGCACCTACCCCGGCCTCGTGGTGCCCGAGATGGCGCGCACGAAGGACGACTTCGCACACCGGCCGGCGGGCGAGCACGACGACGCGTTCTTCTCCCGCGAGAACCACTTCCGCCGCAGCCACCCCGTCGCGGTGTACAACACCGTCCGCATCCTGGAGACGATCTCCGAGCGGAACCTGTCCGACCAGGAGCAGGCCGACAAGTGGTTCAACGAGGGCATCGACGTCCACCTCATCGAAACCGCCGTCCTCAACCCCGACCTCAGCAACTTCAACCCCAGGGACCCCGACAAGGAGGGCTGGTTCCTCCCCGACATCGTCACCGTGCGGCTGAAGGCCACCCCGCACGACCGAGAGTTCGGCGGCACCATCACCAAGAACCACACGTCGGGGTCGACCGAGGGCACCTCAGGGCGCAGCCGCGTCGAGGAGCACGGCCGGTCGCACACCGGCGGGGTGCGGGCCCGGGCCGTGTACCGGGACATCCCCGGCCAGGACCCGCGCGGCATGCCGCGCACCCAGGGCGGCGCCGGCGTGCGGGCGCACGTCACGTACTCGTCCAGCCGCGGTCTGGAGACCGGCGGCGCCGACAAGCTCGCCGCGGAGTTCCAGGACAAGGGCGACACCGACATCTGGCGGTACGACCTCGACCTGCACGCCGAGATGGGCAAGTTCCGCAAGGCCGACGACCTGCCGCCCGGCACCCCGCCGGTCCGTTCCGGGTACGACGGGCACCGCGTCGACCTGATGACCACGGCGAACGGGCGGCCCGTCGACCTCCAGGCCCGGATGGAGCTGGAGACCCCCGCCCAGCTCGACCCGCACGCCCGCGAGACCGAGGCGCCGGCCCGTCCGGAGGCGGAGCAGGCGGACTCCACCCGGCTGGGCCCGGACAGCGCCCGGAACATGATCAACGGTGGCCGGCCGGACGCCCCTCAGCGCACGCCGCGGGCCGAGGCGCTCGACACGATCCCGACCTACACCCAGAAGATCAGCACCACGGTCGGCGACGTCGACATGCGGCAGCGGGTCTACGGGGTGCTCGACGGTGCTCCGGGGCTGCAGCGGTTCCTCAAGGAACGCGCCGGGCACGACTTCTACCCCGCCCACTACGCGGGCGGGCAGCTCGCCTCGCACTCCGACCGGCTGTTCACGGCCCCTCCGGGGTACCGGTCGCGGAACTGGATGCGGGACTTCTTCTTCAGCGGCCGGCACACCACCGCGCTGTTCGCCGACCGCACCGACGCCACCTTCCACGACCCGCGGCCGAACTCCTCCGTCAAGATCAGCTCGCAGCACGACACGAACATCACCCGGAGCAAGGGCTCCTCCTGGACGGGCGGCATCGAGACCGAGGCGCGCGGGGCCGGTAACCCCAACCCGTCCGCCGAGGGCCTGCGCGCGTCACAGGGCTCGGACCGGCTCCGCGCCGACCAGGCGAACGCCCCCACCACGCAGGCGGTCTGGAACCCCTTCACCGGGTCCCGGACCATCTCCGCCACGTCGCAGGCGGAGTCGGCGACCTATTCACAGAAGACGAGCTTCCAGCCGCAGGGCGGCAGCGTCCCCTACACCGCGGACCTGAGCATCACCGGGGCGGCCGAGATCCGCAAGGACTGGGACTTCGCGGTCAACATCCCGCGGCGTCCCGGTGACGACGGTTTCCGCGCCGAGCAGTTCGGCGCCGCGCAGGCGGAATTCGGCTACGCGCCCGCACAGGCCCTGTACCGGACGGGGCTCGTCAACGACCGGTACGACCCCGCCACCGGCGAGGCGGGTCCGCAGCCGAACCCGCGGCTCGGCACCGACCGGTTCCGGGTCCGGCCCGGGTTCGAGAGCGCGGGTCAGCACCTGGGCAGCCTGCCGCGGCCGGTACCGAACCCCGACGGGCAGGGCGGCACCGGCCACCGGCCCACCGGCGTCCAGCTCGACGCCCGGCTGCGGCGGGACAACTACATGCTGACCGGCGAGAGCCGCGAGGCGGTCCTGGAAGAGATCACCGCGCACACGACCGGCCGCGGGGCGCCCAAGACCCTGGACGTGAAGCTGGTCGCGCTCGGGAACCGCGCCTCCCGGGGGCCGGACGGCGCGGACCGGCGCGTCGAGGTCGGCAACCAGATCCGGCACGGCACGATCAAGGTCGAGACGGTGCGCGGCCGCCCCACGGTCACCGACCTCGGCGGGAAGGCGACGTTCGGCAACGAGACGTCGCTGGCGACCTCCGACACGGTGAACAAGCCCGGGACCACGAGAAGGGCCACCCGCTTCGAGGTCGCGGAGATCTTCCCGACGGCGTTCCCGGGATCGGATGAGCAGCGGAATCTGCCCAGCGAACTCCCGCGGGACCGCCCCACCAACGTCGCGGTCGCGCCCAACGTCGCCGGCGCGTCCTCGACCACCCGCACCGACAGCGACACCGAGAAGACCACCACCACCTGGACCACCGAGGTGGACGGCCCGTACGCGATCGCCGAGACCCCCGAGCACATCCGGCTCACGGTCGAGTACGGCGACCGCTCCTTCACCATCGAGGGCGACTACGCCACGATCCGGGAGTCCTTCCCGGCCGCCTACCTCGAACTCGTGGACGGCGCCGGCACCGACGAGCGCGGCGCCGCACAGGGGAACGGCCCGGCGCCGGCGCCACGGGTGGTGCACCCGACCGGGCGACTGGACGGCTCGATCCAGGACTGGCGCAACCGGGCGCCGCGGCCGGACGGCGACGGCCGGCGGCCGGACGTGCCGATCGCGCCGCTGACCGTCCAGGACCACGGCACGAACGTCACCGACGCCGCCTACGTCGCGATCGCCCGCGCCCACGGCTGGCAGCACACCGGCGACCTCCAGCCCGCGGACATCCAGCGGGCCAAGGACCACGCCATCAGGAACGCGGGGATCCGGCCGGACAACGACCCCGTCCTCACCACGATCAACGACGACTCCCTCAAGGCCTACCTCAACGGCGCGCGTCAGCAGGACGGCACGGAACTCCTCGACATCGGCCGGACCCGCTGGCGGCTCGGTGCCAACCTGCACACCGACCGCGCCACCCTCATCGACGTCGCCGTCGACTCCTCCACCAAGGAGTCCCGTTCGACCAGCACCTCGCACACGTCGGCGGTCACCGAGGCGGGCAGCACCGGCGGCTCCATCCCGCTCCGGCCGGCGGGGACCACCGCCGACGATCCGCCGCAGGACACCCCCACCGCGCCGACCCGTAGCGCCGGCCTGGCCGGCGGAGCCGACCTCAACCCCAGCGGAGAGCGCAGCGGGACCCGCACCGACGGACGCACCGACAGCGACCACCCGGTGCCCGGCCCGGACGCCACGTCCAAGCGCTCCTACCTGGTCACCGTCCCGGTCGACTGGGTGGTGTCCGCCGAGGTGCCGCACCGCTCGATCCCCGGTCTGGGCCGGCAGCCGACGCGCGGGATGGCCGAGGCCCCGTCCACGGTCACCGGCTGGATCAGCGAGAGCGACGCCCGTGCCCTCGGCCTGCTGGACCAGACCCGGTCCAAGGCGTGGGACCGGGTGGCGGACGCCCAGGAGAGGCTGGGCGACGCGGAGAAGACCTACTACGAGGAGCGCGCCAAGCTGCCGCCGCTGGTCCGGCGGCTGCTCGCCGACCCCGGCGACCGGGACGCGCTCGACGACTACACGGCCGCGGAGCGGGACTACCAGAAGGCACGGCGGGAGTTCGAGAAGCGGTTCGCCGCCTGGCGGGACGCGCTGGACCGCGCCCGCGCCACGATCGGCCACCCCGGCGCCTGGTCCGGCACGGCGACCCCCACCGTGAGCTCGCCGCACGAGTCCGGCAGCAGCACCCCCATCGACGGTTCGCTGTACGACGCCGGCACCGGCCGGCGGGGCGATCCCGGCTCCGACCCGGGCCCGTCCACCCGTCGCGGGGCTCCCACCTCCGACCCGGGCCCCTCCACGCGCCGGGGCGGCACCAACGTCACCGTCATGCGGGCGGAGATCGACCCGAGCGTCCCGGTCCCGCGCGACGCCACCGACGGCGACCGCACGCCCCCGACGCCGGTGGACGACGCGTACGCCCGCGTCGGACGTGCCAACGCCGACGTCCTCCGCTTCGAAACGGGCCTGGAGGACACCCGCCGCGACCTCGGCCTGGCCGACGACGACCTCAGCTACCTCGGGGGCAAGGTCGAAGCCGCCCAACGCCGCCTCACCGCCGCCCAAGCCGAGATCGACCTCGCCCAAGCCCTCAAAGCAGACGCACGCGACGGCAACCTCAGCGAAGCCCGCGCGCCAGAACAAGACCAGCGCTCACAGAACGAACTCCAACGCGCCCAAGCCGACCTCGACCGAGCCCGCGAGAACTTCGAGCGCGCCGGCGGCTCCTACCGCCCCGACGGCACCCCCGACACCCCCATCCGGTTCGACTCCGCCACGACCACGACCACCGGCGGCACACCGGACCGCACCCCCGACCCGCAGACCGTCGAGAGCTCCAACGGCTTCCGCGACCTGGCCGAGTCCGTCCCCGACCTGGAGTCCCCGGAGGTCTGGGCGCTCTTCGACCTGACGACGAGCGCGCCGGCCGTCCCCTCCACGTCGCGGGCCACCGGCGATCTGCTGTCCGCCCCTGTGGACGCGGTCGCGGAATCGGCGCTGAACCAGAGCATCCCGCCCTTCGAGCGGCCGGCCGGAGAGTACGACGACCCGCACGCCCCTGTCGTCCGCGACTTCGCGGTGACGGGCACGGAGCAGCCGGAGCCGCTGCCGGAGCCGGTGCGGCAACGGCAGAACGAGGCCGCCGCCGCCCACACCGCCTACACCGACCTGCGGCAGCGCGTGCAGGAGGCCGCCGCGGACCTCGAAAGGGCCGAGACCCGGGTCGATGACTCCCAGGAAGCGGTCACCTCCTCGACGTCCAAGCACGAGAAGGCCGAAGAGGCCGCGAACCAGGCGCGGACGGACCGGCAGACCGAGGTGGACCGCCACCGGACGCGTGTCGCCGACGCCGAGCGCCGGGCCGCCGAGTCCGACCGCCGGGCGGCGGAGTCCCGCGAGCGCCTCGGGCGGTCCGCGGACGCGCTGCGCGACGCCGAGCAGGCCCGCGAGGAGGCCGCCCGGAACGCGGCCGGTATTCGCACCTCGGCCGAGGCCGCACACCGCGCGGCCCTCGACCAGGCCGCCGAAATCCGCACCGCCGCCGGCCGGTCCGCCGACCCGGAGGCCGCGAACGCCCGGGCCGACGCGGTCGAACGCCAGGCGGACCAGGACCGGGACGCCGAGAACGCCCGCGCCGACCGGATGGTGCGGGAGGCCGACGACGCCCTCCGCACCGCCCGGGGCCGGCGGCAGCGGGACGAGGAGCGTCTCGCGGACGACGTCCGCACCGCCGAGCGCGACCATGACGCGGTGCGCCGGGAACGGCACATCCTCTCGGAGCGGACGTCCGCGCACGACCGCGCCGTCCATGACGCCGACGAGGAGCTGCGCAAGGCGCGCGACATCCGGGAGCGGGACGAGCGCAACCTGCTGCGGGACCAGTACGACCTCGCCCGCGCCGGGCGGGCCTACGGCGACCTTCTCCAGAGCGCCGCGGACGCCGGTCAGCGGCTGGTCGGCATCCGGGACGGACTGCGCGACGCCCTCGCCGACCACCACCGGTCGGCCGCCGAAGAGGCGCGGCGCGCCCGCGACGAGGCGGCGGGCGTGCGGGACCGCGCGGTGCGGGACCGCGACGCCCTGCTGGATGAGCAGGCGGGTCTCCCCGCGACGATCGACCGCGCGGTCCGGGACGGCGACGCCGCCGCGGAGGCCGCGGCCCGCGACCGGGCGGCGGCGCTGCCCGAGGAGATCTCCACCGCCGAACAGCGGGTCAGCGACGCCCAGAGCACGTACGAGCAGCGCAACACCGAGTGGGAGCGCGCGAGCGCCGTCGTCCGCGACGGCGAGCGGAACGCGGCGCAGGAGTCCGCCGAGGACCGGGAGAAGGCCGCGTCCTTCGACGAGTACCGCACGGAGGGCCGCGAGCTGTCCGAGGAGGCCGCGGAGACGATCCGCCGCCTGCAGCCGCGCGTCGACGCCCTCGAAGACGTGCCCGGCAAGACCCGGGAGGACGACCTCGGCACCTACTCCCGGCAGCTCGACCACCTGCTCGGCAGTGAGCTGCTGGACCCGCACCGCGTCAAGCTGAACGTGACGGACGGCGATCTCAGCGGCATCGACGCCGTCCTGAACCGGTTCGGCGATCTCGACGCGGACGCCCGGGCGCGGTTCAAGGCCGACTTCGCCCGCGACCCCTACCCGTTCTTCAGCCACGACGGCCACACCGTGAACACCGCGAACGGCAAGGTCAAGCTGCGGCTGCGGTCCACGGGCAACGACTGGCGCCGCGTGGGCGATCCGCGCGCCAAGCTCGATGACGGCACGCCGAACGCCTACAGCGCGGACGGCACCTCGCGCGACACCAAGCACACCGACACGCGCGGCGGCAGCGCCCAGCGCGGCCTGGGCGGGTCCGTCACGATCAGCCCGATGGACGTGGTGCCCATCGGGCGCGCGGGTCCCGCCATCGTGCCGATGCTGCAGGTCTCGTGGAACCAGCCGTCCGTCTCGGAGACGGTCAACCAGAGCGTCGGCGCCAAGACGGAGACGGCCGTCTCGGGCAAGGCGGTGGACTACTCGACCTCGCTGACGGCCGAGCTCACCGTCACGCCGGACACGGCCGCCCCCGAGTCCAGCGACTCCGCCGAGTCCACCGACGGCGAGGACATCCCCTTCTCCGGAACCACGTCGTTCCGGCAGGACGACGGCATCACCATGACCGTGGAACTCGCGGACCGCACCACCACCGAGGCGCCCGCGGAGTTCACGCTCCACGATCCCTTCGCCCCGCGCGCCTCAGACACCGCGCCGGCCGGCAACCCGGTCGGCCCGCGTGCCGCCGGGACGCATGGAGCGGCCGTCAACGGCATCCGCCACACGGGCCCGGACTCCCGGTCCTTCACCGACTGGGTGGTCGACCACGTCAACCGGCCGCGGTCCCGGACGCTCTGGCAGCGGTTCAAGGACGCGACGCTGCCGAACTTCCTCCGGCACTACAAGCCGAACCCGAAGAACGCCGACGACATCCGCGAGGCGCTGTCGGACGACTCGATCCGCGACATGCTGCCGGACCTCACCCGGGGACCGGTGCCCCTCGTCGTCACCGACAACAGCGGCCGCGAGCACCTCGCGAAGATGTGGTCGGTCCCCGAGAGGTTCAGCCGATTCGACGACCAGCCCACGAAGCTGGATCTGGACCGCAAGACCGAGACCGGTAAGGAGGCCGACGGCTCACTCCAGCGCAACAGCGGGCTCAGCGCGGGCCTGGGCGTCGGCGCGGTCGTGCAGATCCTCGGCAGCCTGCTGCGGCTCGACGTCCCGATGGTGGACTACCGGCACGACCGGGACCGGTCCGTGGGGAACTCGCGGAGCGCGGGCGGCACGTCCAACGCGATCGCGAAGACCGGCGACGCGGCGATCTACGACGTGCGCCGGAACTACTACCTGCAGTTCGAGGGCGAGGACACCCCGCACCGGTTCACGGGGAACACGGTCGAGGTGCTGGCGGTCGACGACGCCCAGCTCCTGGCCGACCCGCACCGCAACGACGCCGACGCACAGGCACGCCGCGACCACGCCCCGGTCTACCCGCACCTGCGCCGGGACCGCCCCGACCACCTCGGCGGAACCACCATCCGCGGCATCACCTGGGAGGACGGCAACCGGTACGCCTCCCGGGAGCCGGACACGGCGCGGGACACGGCGTCGGACACGGCGTCCGATGTTCCGCGGACCACCGAGGCGCCGGCCACCGCGCGGCCGGAGAGCGACACCGTGCGCCAGGACGGCCGGGAGACCGGCACGGCGGACCCGGCCGGGACCCCGCCGGACGGGGAGCGGGCCACCGCCCCGCCGCGGACGGTGTTCGACGCCTACGCCCAGCAGGTGCTCGACGGGATCGCCCGCAGGTACCCGGGCCTCGTGGTGCCCGAGATGGCGCGCGCCCGCGAGGACTACGCGCTGCGGCCGGGCGACGAGCACGACGACGCGTTCTTCTCCCGCGAGAACCACTTCCGCCGCAGCCACCCCGTCGCGATCTACAACACGGCTCGCGTCCTGGAGACGATCTCCGAGCAGAACCTGACCGGCCGCGGCCAGACCGGCGACTGGTTCAACGAGGGCGTCGACCTGCACCTCTACGAGACCGCCCAGGTCAATCCCGACCTCAGCAACTTCAACCCCTGGAACCCGGACAAGGAAGGGTGGTTCCTCCCCGACATCGTCACCGTGCGGCTGACGGCCACCCCGCACGACCGGGAGTTCGGCGGCACCGTCACCAAGAACCGCACCGCCGACTCCGGAGCCGGGACCGCGGGCCGGCAGCGCAGCGAGGAGCACGAGCGCGGCCACACTCTCGGCGTGCGGGTGCGCGCGATGTTCCGGGACATGGGCGACCGGGACGCCCGGCTGATGCCGCGGCTCCAGGCCGGCGGCGGGGTCCGGGCGCAGGGGTCGTACTCGACGAGCACCGGCCTGGAGACCGGCCAGTCCGAGAAGCGCACCGCGGCGTTCAGCCACAAGGGCGACACCGACATCTGGTCGTACCGGATCGACCTGCACGCCGAGATGGGCAAGTTCCGCAAGTTCGACGACCTCCCCCCGGACCAGCGCGAAGTACGCACCGGCTCCGCCCGCGACACCTTCCGGCCCCAGGACGAGCGCGGCCCCAACCGCTACGACGGCCACCGCGTCGACCTCATGACCGACGCCAACGGCCAGCCGGTACGCATCACCGCCCGCATGGAGCTGGAGACCCCCGCCCAGCCCGACCAGACGGCCCGGGAAGCGCAGCCGGAGAGCGCCGTCGACGCGCCCGCGCGGAACGAGTCCGTCAAGCTGACCCCGGACGCGGCCCGGCGGATGATCAACGGCGGCCGGCCGGACGCCCCGGCCCGGACACCGCTGACCGCCGCGCTGAACCAGATCCCCACGTACACGTCGAACATCAGCTCGGCGACCGGCGACCGCAGCCAGCGCCAGCGGGTCTATGAGATCCTCGCCGGCGCCGCCGGACTGCAGCGCTTCCTCAAGCGTCCGGCCGGCCACGACTTCTTCCCGACCTTCTTCTCCGGGGAGACCCTGGCCGGACACGCCGAGCGGCTGTTCTCGACCTCGCCCGGGCACCGGACGCGCAACTGGCTGCGCGGATTCTTCCTCAGCGGCCGGCAGACCGTCGCGCTGTTCGCCGACCGCACCAACGTGGCCTTCCACGACCTGCTGCCGAACTCCACGCTGAAGTTCACCACGCAGCAGGAGACCAGCATCAGCCGGAGTGCGGGCACCTCCAAGAGCCTGTCCCTCGAAGGCGACGTGCGCGCGATCGGCAACCCGAACGAAAGCGCCAACTCCGCGCGCAACGCCCAGGGGCCGAACGACCCCAACCGGGGACTGCTCCGCGCCAACGACGCGAGCAACCCCAGCATCCAGGCGGCGTGGAACCTGTTCAGCCTGGGCCGCGGGTGGAGCGACGGCACGTCGGAGTCCGCGACCTTCACGGAGAAGACGAGCTTCAAGCCGCATGGCGGGGTGCGGACCTACAACTCGGACGTGCGGCAGACCGAGGTCGCCGAGGTCCGCCGCGACTTCGACTTCATGATGAACGTCCCCCGCCACGCCAAGGGGGACCAGCACCGCGGCTTCCAGCACACCATCGGCAACGAGGAGTTCGGTTACGCGCCGCTGCCCGATCTGTACGACGCGGGGCTCGTCAACGACCGGTACCTCCCACCTGAGACGCCCCCGGACGGCGCCGAGACCGGAACTCCGGAGAGCCGGAGCACCGGCCGGACCGAGCCGCAGCCCAACCCGGACCTGCGCCCGGACCGGTTCGAGGTGCGGCCGGGGTTCGAGGACCGGGGCCAGCGGCTGAAGAGCGTCCCGCGGACTCCCCCGCCGGGGGCCGGGGCGGACCCGCTCGGCGTGCAACTCGCCGACCGGCTGAAGCAGGACAACTACGTACTGACCGGCGAGAGCCGCGAGGCGGTCCTGGCCGAGATCAACGCGCACGCCACCGCGCGAAAGGCGCCGAAGAGCGTTCCGGTCAAGCTGTACGCCGACGAGGGCCGCGCCTCCCGGGGACAGGGGGACGACCGGCGGGAGCGGCCGCGCGTCGAGTTCGACAACCAGACCCGCGACGCGACCATCCAGGTGGAGACGGTCCGCGGGCGCCCGAGCATCACCCGGGCCGGCGGCGGGGCGACGTTCGGGCACGAGATCTCCCTGGCCGGCAAGACCAAGGAGAAGGAGGGCGAGAGCTCCAGCACCGGCACGCGCATCGAGGTCGCGCCGCTGATCCCCACGCCGCTGCCCGGCGGGGACCAGCCGCGGAACCTGCCCAGCGAGCTCCCGCCGAACCGCTTCACGAACATCACACCGGCGCCGCGCATCGGGGTCTCCAGTTCCGAGGGCGAGAACACGAGCACGGCGGAGAAGGACACCACCACCTGGATCTCCGAACTCATCGGCCCCTACGCCGTCGCCGAGACACCGGAGCACATCCGGCTCACCGTCGAGTACGGCAGCCGCCGGTTCACCCTTGAGGGCGACTACGCCACCGTCAAGGAGTCGTTCCACGCCGCCTACCTCACCGCGAAGGACACCCCGGCCGGAACCGGCACCACCGGCTCCGGTACCGGCGGCCAGGACGGTGACGGCTCCACCGGCGACCGGACGGCCGAGACCCCGGCCTCCGACGGGCAGGACGGCACCACGGTCGCCACCGAGCGGACGGCCGAGACCCCGGCTTCCGACGGGCAGGACGGCACCCGGCGCGATGAGCGCGGTAGCGGGACCGCACCGACGCCGCGGCCGGAGACCGCCCCGGCCCTGTTCAGGGACGCCATCCGGGACTGGACCCCCGAAGACGGACGGTCCGGATCGGCCGACCGTCCCACCATCAAGTTCATCCCCCTCTCGGTGGAGGCCGACGGCCACGGCATCACCGACGCCGGATACGTCGCGATCGCCCGCGCCCACGGCTGGTCGCACACCGGCGATCTCGATTCCGCGGCGCTCCAGCAGGCCAAGGACCACGCCATCAAGAAGGCCGGGATCCGGCGCGACAACGACCCCATCAGCGGCAACATCAACCGGGACGCCGTCCGGGCCTACTTCAACGACGCCGCCGAGCCGGACGGGGTCGACCTGCTCGACATCGGCCGGACCGAGTGGAAGCTCGGCGCGAAGCCGCGGTACCACGAGGCCACCGTCATCGACGTCGCCGTCGACTCTCAGGCCAAGGACCTCCGTTCGCACAGCACCACCACGTCCACCGCGGTCCCCACGTCCGGCTCCACCGGCGGGGGTATGGCGATCCGGCCGGCGGGCATCTTCACCGAGGGGAGTCCGGGCGCCGCCCAGGGCGGGACCACCGGCGGCACCACCTCCGACGGAATGCGCGGGGACACCGTCCTGCTGTCCGGCCAGCTCGGCTTCGACACGGGCACCGGCGACCGCGCCACCCGCACCGACGACGAGGCCGACGGCGGGCACACCGTCAACAGCCCCCCGGCCGACTCCAAGCGCTCCTACCTGGTCTCGGTCCCCACCGACTGGGTCATGGCCGCGCAGTACACCCACCGCCGCATCCCCGGCTTCGGCCGTGGGACGACCATCGGCATGGCGAGCGTGCCGTCGAGGGTCACCGGCTGGATCAACGAGTCCGACGCCCGTGAGCTCGGGCTGCTGCCCCAGGACCCGGAGGACGCCAAGGAGTGGACGCGGGCCTGGGACGCCGTCGCCAAGGCGCAGAAGGATCTCTCCACCGCCGAGAAGAAGTACTACACGGAGCGCGCCAAACTGCCGCAGCTGGTCGACCGGCTCACCGCGGCCGACCGCGCCGTCGACGACGCGCGGGACGCGCTCGCCGCGGCGAGCAGGTTCGCCGACGGGGCGCGCCGCGACGGTGACGAGACCGAGCGCGACGTGGAGGTCATCGCCCGGGCACGGGATGACCTCCGCAACGCCGTGGCGGACGCCCGTGCGGCCCGCACGGAGTACGAGGACGCCGAAACGGCGTACGGCAAGGCCCGCGAGGACTTCGAGAAGAAGTTCGACACCTGGTGGGGCGAGCTGGGGAAGGCCCGGCGGCACATCGGCGACCCGGCCGTGCGCACCGGCCCGGCCGACGATGCCGCACAGGAGTCGCCGGGAGACACGTCCGGGCCGCGCACCGTACGGCTGCCGGAGTTCGGCGAGGCCGGCCGGGCGAACACGCCGACGGCGGCGCCGCCCGCGAACCAGCCGACCGGCGACGTCACGGTCATGCGGGTGGAGGTGGACCCGACGGCGCCGCGCACCGCGCCGGACGGATCGGCCGACCGCGCGGTGGCCGACGCGCGCAATCGGGTGGCCCGCGCCCAGGTCGACGTCGTGCGGTTCGAGACCGACCTGGAGCAGAGCCGGACCAACCTGGACCTCGCCGACGACGACCTCTACTACCTCGGCGGGCTCGTGGAGGCCGCGCAGCGCCGGGTCGACGCCGCCCAGGCGGAGATCGACCTCGCCCAGGCGCGCCTGGAGGACGCCCGCGGCAGCCGCATGGGCACCGAAACGGCGCGGGACGAGATGGCCCGCGCCCGGACCGAACTCGACACCGCCCGAACCGGCCTGGACCGGGCCCGCGACCGCTTCACGCAGAACGGCGGCACCTTCACCCCCGAAGGCTCCCCGGTGCGCCCCGCGCCCACGGTGCCCGGGGACACCGGCCGGCCTCCGGCTCCGGAGACGTTCCGGCCCGCCGTGCAGCCGCAGACGTCCGGCACCGATTCCGCCGCCCCTCGCCCGGCGGCCACCGGAACACCGGAGGACGCCCGCCCCGCCACCACCCCGGCGCCGGCCGTCTCCGACGACCTGCTGGCGCGCTTCTCCGCGGCTCTCGGCCCGCAGCCGACCGGTGACGCCGGCCGCGACAGTGCGCACGAGTCCGGCAGCACGCGGACGCCCGAGCCGCTGCCCGCCGACCTACCGGCCGACCAGCGCGCCGGGCAGCACGACCCCGTGCGGGCCTTCCCGGTGTTCATCGACCCGTCCCTCCTGGGTTTCGACCCCGGCCTCCCGAACCACACCGCGCCCCGCCCCACCGACATCCCCCAGCAGGCCCAGGACGAGATCACCCGGGAACTCAGCACCAGCCTGCACCCCGACCTGCCCCCCGAAGCCGCCTTCCCGCTCTTCACCGCCTACTACAACCACCACGTCAACGGCGTCCCACTCCCAGAAGACGTCGCACCCGCCCTGCTCGACCAATGGGACCGCTGGCGTCAATCCGGGTCGCTCTTCTGGGCCCACCTCACGCTCCAAACCCACGGCGTGCCCATCCCCGACGGCCTCTGGACCCAGATCGATCCCTTCGACCCGGGCCCCCAGATCCACACCGCGCCCCGCCCCACCGACATCCCCCAGCAGGCCCAGGACGAGATCACCCGGGAACTCAGCACCAGCCTGCACCCCGACCTGCCCCCCGAAGCCGCCTTCCCGCTCTTCACCGCCTACTACAACCACCACGTCAACGGCGTCCCGCTGCCCGAAGAGGTCGCGCCCGCCCTGCTGGACCAATGGGACCGCTGGCGCCGATCCGGGTCGCTCTTCTGGGCCACCGGCACACTCCAGACCAACGGCGTGCCCATCCCCGACGGCCTCTGGACCCAGATCGATCCGTTCCTCGTCGACAACACACCGCCCGCCGTGCCCCGCGACCCATCCGCGTCCTTGGGCGACGGGATCACGGATCGCCTGCAACGGGACACCCGGCTCGATCGCGACAGCGCCGCGAAGCTCTTCAACGCCTATCTCGAGTTCAAGCAGGGCGTCCCGATGCCGGATCTCGTCGCGCGTTTCCGCAGCACCGCTCAGGAGGCGCCCGAGATCGAGGCGCTTCTCCAGGAGGGAATCGAACGGCGCATCCGCGAGCAGTGGGACCAGTGGCACCACTCCGGCGCGCTCGACGACGTCTTCGACCTCCTGGCGGCGAACGGCGCCAGAATCCCCCCGGCCCTGCGGGTGCCCCCGCCCCTGCCCTCGCAGGGCGGCGACGACGAACCCGGTGGCATCGGCACGAACGACGACCGCCGCGACCAGGACGATGAGCAGGTCGTCAACTGGACCGACGAGGAGGTGCTGGACCTCCTCGGGCTGCTGAGTGAGGGGAGGGACGCCCGCCACGCGGATGGCGACCCCGGCGACGGCTACGACGTGCGGATCTACCCGGCGCTCACCGACCCGAGTCCGGACGCCCGGCCCGGCACCGCCGCCCCCTCCGGAACCGGCACGCGGCCCGACGCCGGTGGCCGGCCGGTGGACGACGCGAGCGCCCGGGTCGCTCAGGCGCAGACCGACGTCGTCCGCTACGAGACCGAGCTGGAGAACGCCCGCGAACGCCAGAACCTGTCCGAGGACGATCCGTACTACCTCGGCGGGCTGGTCGAAGCCGCCCGGCTCCGGGTCACCGCCGCCCAGGCCGAGGTCGACCTCGCCCAGGCCCGCATGGAGGACGCCCAGGGCAGCCTGAGCGGCACCCAGAACGCCCGCGAGGAACTCGCCCGCGCCCGAACGGAGCTCGACAACGCCCGATCGGCCCTCGACCAGGCCCGTGACCGCTTCACCCGGGCCGGCGGCACCTCCACCACCGACGGCGCCCCGGACCGTCCCGCACCGGCGACGCCGGATGACGAGGCGGCAGGGCGGTCCGCGTCGCCCGCACCGTCCGAGGACGGGTACGACGGTGACTCCGACAGCGTGTTCTCCGAGACGGAGTCGGTCGACTGGAACTGGGCGGACGCACCCTCCTGGAACTGGACCAACTGGGCCCAGCAGCAGCACCAGACCCGCGACGACGACGCCTTCGACAACCCGGCCACCGCGCCCGGCGCCGCAGACTCCGGTGGCGACGTCTCCTCGATCCACAGCGACGACTCCGGCTCGGAGAGCGCCGGCTCCGCGAGTACCGCGGCCACGTCCCTCTTCTCCGACGATTCGGCGACCCTCGTCGACAGCGACGCCGACGACGACTCCGCGACGCTCTTCTCCGACAGCGACGCGGATGACTTCGGTTCCGACGCCGCCTCGGACACCTCCAGCGAGTCCGTCCCTTCCCTGGTCGAGGACTCCGGCACGGACGACGGCCGGTCCGACACCGACTCCGAGCGGGACCCCGACGCCCATCCGCTGACCGGCCACGCGCTCCCCTGGAACGACACGCTCACCGTCAACCAGGCGCTCACGGACGCCACTCCGAACGGCGGCCACGGCGGCCGATCCGTGGACGAGGCGCGCGCCGAGGTGGCCCGCGCCCAGGCCGAGGTGGTGCGGTTCGAGACGGACCTGGAGACCGCCCGCGTCAACTTCGGCCTGACCGAGGACGACCCCTCCTACCTCGGCGGGCTCGTGGACGCCGCGCAGCGCCGCGTCACCGCCGCCGAAGCCGAGATCGACCTCGCCCAGGCCCGCCTCGACGACGCCCGCGGCAGCCGCATGGGCACCGAGACCGCGCGGGAGGAAATGGCCCGCGCCCAGGCCGAACTCGACAACGCCCGATCGGCCCTCGACCAGGCCCGCGAACGCTTCACCCAGAACGGCGGCACCTTCAACGACGACGGCACCCCTGACCGGCACAGCCCCGCGATCCCCGACACCGCCGGTCAGTCCTTCGCCACCTCGACCATCGATCGAGCGGACAGCGGAACCGAGAACGACGCCCCGAACCCGGGACGGTTCGCCCACGCCCGGGCGCTCGGCGAACTCGCCCGCAGTGAACTCCGCCAGGCCCTGGACGCCTACCGGGACGCCGTGCGCCTCACGGACGAGGCCACCGCGCACCGGCCCCAGGACGCCGCGCGCGCCGACGAACTGACCGAGCAGGCCGCCGCCGCCCGCGATCGCGCCGCCACCCACACGGCGCGCTACAACGCCATCGCCGACGCCCAGATGCGCGCGATCACCGGCGCACAGAGCAGCGACATCACGGCGTTCCCCGTGCGCGAGCGGCTGCGCAGGTTCGGGCACCGTGCCCGGGACACGTTCGGCCACGGCGAGGGCTCGTCCAGCGCGGGCACCGGGCAGCAGCACTCCTCCCCGGGCTCCGTCCCGGCGCCGGCCCACACCGCGGCACCGCCGGCCGCGGACTGGACCGCGTACTGGGGAACCGGCATGGCGAACGCCATCCGGTTCGGCTCGGAGGCCGACGCCCGGGCGTGGGCGCAGAACTTCACGGTCCCCCCGCTCACGCCGGACGAGCACTACGGCGTCATCGAATACGCGATGCACGGCGGATACATCAACGGGGCACTGCACGGCGAGCGGCCCGACCTCTCGCCGGAGGCCCGCGCCGAGCTGGCGAGGACGGTCGAGCGCGTCGACAGCGCCATCCAGAAGTCCACGACCCCGGACACGGTGATCGTCTTCCGCAATGCGAAGGCGCTCCCGGAAGTGGGCGCGTACGCGCACGACCCGGACAGCATGTACGCCATCGTCGGGCGGACGCTGACCGACGTCGCCTACCAGTCGACCTCGATGGCGTCGGAGGGCATCACGTTCTCCGAACGGCCGATCACCGTCATGCTCAAGGTGCCACAGGGCTACCCCGCGCTGAACGTGATGAACGTGCCGGACAGCCCGTTCCCCGAACAGCAGGAACTCGTGCTGCCGCGCAACACGACGTACGTGATCCACGATGTCCAGCGGGTCGGGGATCGCTGGCTGGTCCAGGCCGAGGTGGTCCCCACCGGGTGGCGGCCTCCGGCGGGCTGGCGGCCGTCCCCCCGGGCCGACGTGCCTCTGGCGCCCGCCGCTCCCCCCGTCCAGACCGATGCACCCGCCCCACCGCCCCGGCCGTCCCAGGTCCCGCCGGAGGTGCGGGAGACGATCCGCGCGGAGCTCCGCGACGGCGCGGCCGGACCGTCCTACGAGTTCGACGCCATTTCCGAACTGGGTTCGGACAAGCTGCTGCGCGCCTTCGACGCCGTCTACGACCACCGCGTCCTCAACGTGCCGCTGGACCAGGCGGCCGCCGGGCTTCCGGCCGACGTGGTCCCCGAGGGGTACAGCCCGGAGTACTTCCTGCGGATGCTCGACTGGCGCTGGAACGCGACCGGCGCCCTGCGGACCGTGCTCGGCGAACTCGGCCGGTACTC
Source organism: Marinactinospora rubrisoli (assembly GCF_042664915.1). Lineage (NCBI taxonomy): Bacteria > Bacillati > Actinomycetota > Actinomycetes > Streptosporangiales > Nocardiopsidaceae > Marinactinospora > Marinactinospora rubrisoli. The sequence goes on along the minus strand of NZ_JBHTBH010000001.1, from coordinate 861,671 downwards.
CTCGCCCGCCCCGGGTGGCGGCGCCCCCACGTACCGCGTGTACCCGGTGCTCACCGACCCGGCGGCCGGCAACGGGAACGCGCCGGCGGACGGCGCCGTTGCGCGCGCCGGGGACGCCGAGCGCCCGGACGGCGGCCGATCCGTGGACGAGGCGCGCGCCGAGGTGGCCCGTGCCCAGGCCGACCTCGTCCGGTTCGAGACCGACCTCGAGGACACCCGCACTAACTTCGCCCTGTCCGAGGACGACCCGTACTACCTCGGCGGGCTCGTCGAGGCCGCCCAGCGCCGCGTCACCGCCGCCCAAGCCGAGATCGACCTCGCCCAAGCCCGCCTCGACGACGCCCACGGCAGCCGCATGGGCACCGAAACCGCGCGGGAGGAAATGGCCCGCGCCCAGGCCGAACTCGACCGCGCCCGCAGCCACCTCGACCAGGCCCGCGACCGCTTCACCCAGAACGGCGGCACCTTCAACGCCGACGGCACCCCGGTCCGCCACACGCCGGCGGTTCCGGACGGGGAGGGCCGGCAGGCGGACGCACCGCGATCGCCGGTACCGCTCACCGTGGACCGCCAGGCCCCCGTTTCCGGCGGCGAGAACCGCACCGGGCCGGACGCCGAAGCGGACGCCGCCTCCTCGGTGGACGACGACGCCGCGACCCGCGCCGACGCCCACCTGCGGGAGTGGCGGAACGACCCCGTCCTCAGCGTTGGCATGGCGCACGTCGAACTCGGCTACCCCCGCCCGCAGAACGGGGAGTGGCCGCCCGACGACATCCGCGCCTACATCGCGCCCGCGCCGCGCTGGGAGGGCACGGCGGAGGAGCCCGGCGGCACCGGCATGGACGGGGCCACCCGGTTCGATGACGACCGCGCCGCCGTCCAGTGGGCGAATCAGCACATGCCCACCGACGGAATGAACGGGACACTGCCGTGGCGGCTGCTCACCTTCCCGCAGCAGCGGGCGGTGGAGAGCTACACCGGCGTGGGGTACGAGCTGGTGGACGCCGGACTGCGCGACGGAGCCGTGCCCTCCCACCGCGAACAGGAGTTCGTCCGGCTCGTCGACCACCTCGACCAGGCCATCGACCGGTCCAGGGTGCCCGAGCCGCTCATCCTGCACGCCGGCGCCGATCGCGCGTTGCTCGGCCAGCTGCTCGCCACCGTCGACCCCGACAGCAACGGTGTCCCCAACGCGGAGAACGTCCAGAACCTGGTCGGCAGCACCTTCACCGACCCCAGCTACCTCTCCGCCGGCATCGGCTCCCACTTCCCCGGACGCCGGGACGTCTACCTGATGCTGCGCGTCCCCGAAGGTCATCCCGGGCTCAACGTCATGCGGGTCTCCATCTTCGGCGACGAAGAACGTGGGATCCTGCTGCCGCGCAACACCGACCACGTGATCCACGCCGTCTACCAGCGCCGTATCGACGCCCCGCTCGACGGCGGCACCCGCGACGCCTGGTTCATCGAGGCCGAGGTGGTCCCCACCGGCTGGGAGCCGCCCGCCGACTGGCGTCCCGCCCCGCTCGGCGACGCCGACCGCGGCTACCCCCGCCCCACGGGCGAGCCCGCGCCGTCCACGTGGCCGCCGTACGTGCTCCCGCAGACCACCGCGACCGCGCCCACGGCCGATGGCCCGGCGCCGCAGGCCACACCGGTCGCGGACGGTACCGGCGCGGACGCCTTCGGGCCGGAACCCGGCTGGGGAACGCCGTCCGGCGCCGAGGACGACGGCGCCTCCGATACTTCCTCGACGGACGAGTCCTCCGGGTCCGACGGGGCCGGGCAGTACGTCGTCCACGAGGACGCACCGCCGTCCCCCGTTGCGGACTCCGATGCCGGAGACGACGCGTCCGCCGCCCCGTCGCACCTGGACGACGCCGACTCCGAGGACTCCGACAGCGACGCCGCCTCCACCGTCCTGTTCGACCCCGACGACGCCGAGGGGGAGAACGACACCGACGCCACGTCGCTCTTCTCCGAGAGCGACGACTCCGACGCCGAGTCCTTCGACTCCACCCCGCTCCTGGACAGGGACCTCTCGGACGACGACTCCGACGACGACGCGGGGCCGTCCACCGGCGGCCACGCGATGGCGGGCCCGGCGTTCCCCAACACGCTCGCGGTGTACACGGCGCGCACCGACTCCGCCCCGAACGGCCGGTCCGACGGCACGACGGCCCCCATGAACGGGACGCGGCCGGACGCCGAGGGCCGCGACGGCGCCGCATCGACGCCGCGCCGGGGTGGCGACGCCCCGACCGGCTCGGCGGGCGGCGGCCTCGGTCGCGGCGGACGGCCGGTGGACGAGGCGCGCGCCGAGGTGGCCCGCGCGCAGGCCGAGGTGGTGCGGTTCGAGACGGATCTGGAGACCACCCGCGCCAACTTCGGCCTGACCGAGGACGACCCCTCCTACCTCGGCGGACTCGTGGAGGCCGCCCAGCGCCGCGTCACCGCCGCCGAAGCCGAGATCGACCTCGCCCAGGCCCGCCTCGATGACGCCCGCGGCAGCCGCATGGGCACCGAAACGGCACGGGACGAGATGGCCCGGGCCCAGGCCGAACTCGACCGCGCCCACGCCGACCTCGACCAGGCCCGCGACCGCTTCACCCGGAACGGCGGCACCTACACCACCGACGGCACCCCGGTCCGTCCGGCCCCGGCCGTCCCCGACCCCGCCGGACCCGATGCCCGGACGGGCGACGGCCAGGCGGCGCCGTCTCCGGCCCCGTCGCCCACCACCACCGGCACAGCGGACAGGGACGCGCCCTCCACAACGCCGTCCGACGACACCGCGCTGCGCGAATGGCAGCGCGACCCGACCGTCCAGGTCAACCTGGCGTTCACCGACCCGCCGGCCCCGGGCGCCTCGGCCGGGCAGGCGGGGCCGTCCACGTTCCCCGATGCGCAGCAGCCGCCCGTCGGCCTCCGTCCCACCGACCTCCCCGAGCAGGTCCGGGCGGGCGTCGCACAGGAGCTGGCCGCCGGGCTGCGCCCCGACATCCCCGGCCGCGCCGCCTTCCCGCTGCTCGTCGCCTACTACGACCACCACGTCAACGGCGTGCCGATGACCGAGGTGGCCGCGCCCTTCGCCAACGGCCGTCCGCCCGAGCAGATCGCGCAGGTCATGCGCGACCAGTGGAACCGGTGGCAGCAGGCCGGCTCGCTCTTCTGGGCGGTCAACACCCTCGTCGCCCACGGCGTGCCCGATCCTCGGGGGACGTGGGCGGAACTCCTGCCCGACAACCTGTTCGACGACGCCCGCGACCTTTCGGACGAGTCCTCGGACTCCGGTTCCGACGCGCCCGCACCGCAGAGGCCCGTCCGTGTCCCCACGCCGTTCCGGCAGGAGGTCGTGGAGCATCTCGAATACGACACCCACCCGCGGCTCAACCCCAGTAGCGCCCTGCCGCTGTTCACCGCCTACCTCGCCCACCAGCGCGGCGTTCCCATGCCGGAGATCCTCGCCCGCTTCCGGAGCGCCACCCTCGAACCCGCCCAGGTCGAGCGGATCATCCGTGAGCAGTGGGACCTGTGGTACCGGTCCAACAACCTCAACAACGCCCTGGACGTCTTCTCGGACAACGGCGCCGAGGTCCCGTGGACCATGCGCATTCCTCCCGTGCTGCCGTGGAGGGGCTACGGCGAGGAGCCCGGCGGCGTCGGCATGCGGCACGCCCGCCGCTTCGACAACGACGAGGAGGCCATCGCCTGGGCGCAGTCCACCATGCCGTCCCCCATCCTGGTGGAGGACTCATGGGACGGACTCGCGAAGTACACGGCCGACGGATACGAGGTCGTCAAGGCGGGCCTGCGTGAGGGCCGGATCATGGCGAGCCAGGAGGGGCAGTCCCGGCAGGAGGCCGAGCAGTCCTTCACCGAGCTGGTCCTGAACATCGACACCGGGATCGCCGAGTCCACGTTGCCGGAATCCGTCATCCTGCACCGAGGGGTCAACTGGGACTACGTCGAACGGCTGGTGCGGGACCGCTACCCCGGCACGGGTGCGAACCCGAGGGACCCCAGGGTCCTCCAGACCCTGGTCGGCACGACCTTCACCGACGACAGCTACGCGTCCACGTCCATCGGCACGCACTCCCCCATGCAGCGCGATGCCTACTTCATGATCCGGGCGCCCAAGGGACACCCCGCCGTCAACCTCATGGGCATTTCCAACGTGGGGACGGCCGAGCGGGAGATCCTGCTGCCCCGCGGAACCACGTTCGTGATCCACGCCGTCTACCCGAGGCGGGCTCCGCTCCCGCAGAGCAATGAGATCCGGCCGCAGCTCTTCTTCGAGATCGAGGTCGTGCCCACCGGCTGGGAGCCGCCCCCCGGCTGGCGCCCCGCGCCGCTCGGCGACGCCGACCGTGGGTACTGGAACGCGGACCGGGTTCCGGACGACCACCCCAACACCCCGGTGATCAGCGAGGCCGTCCTGGCACACTGGCAGGACACCACCGGGAACTTCCAGGTCTACACGGCGCTCACGGACGGCGACGGCCGCGATGGCGCCCCGTCCGCTTCGCGGCGCGGTGACGACACCGCGACCGGATCCGAGGGCACCGGGCGGAACCGCGGCGGACGGGTGCCTCCGGCGTCGGTGGACGAGGCGCGCGCCGAGGTGGCCCGCGCCCAGGCCGAGGTGGTGCGGTTCGAGACCGACCTGGAGACCACCCGGACCAACTTCGGCCTGACCGAGGACGACCCCTACTACCTCGGCGGACTCGTGGAAGCCGCCCAGCGCCGCGTCACCGCCGCCGAAGCCGAGATCGACCTCGCCCAGGCGCGCCTGGACGACGCCCGCGGCAGCCGGATCGGCACCGAAACGGCACGGGACGAGATGGCCCGGGCCCAGGCCGAACTCGACCGCGCCCACGCCGACCTCGACCAGGCCCGCGAACGCTTCACCCAGAACGGCGGCACCGTCGACCGGACCTCCTCCGTTCCCCCCACGGCGCCCACGCCCCGGGAAGCGGACGGTACCCCCGCCCCCCAGGGCCGTGGCGACCACGCCGCCGGTACCGCCGTCAACGTGGCGTTCATCGACGCGCCGCAGCCGCCGGCCGGGGAAGGGCAGCGGTCCGCCACCCCGCTGGCCGAGGAGCCGCTCAGCCGGCGGAGCGCGCCCGTCTCCGCGGAATCGGACGACTCCGGCTCCGACGTGGACATGGACAGCGACTCCGACGACGCCATGGACGTCGAGCCCTCCGACGACCCGTTCGACAACGCGGACATGACCCCGCTGCTGGAGGGGTTCGACGACCTCGACCGGGACGATGCCGCCGAGATGCTGCGCATCTACTACGACCACCACGTCAACGGCACCGGCCTCGACTCCGCGTTCGGGAACGACGCCGACATGGAGGAGCAGTACCTCAACAACACCAGGTACTGGCGGGAGACCGGCGCCCTGCTGGAGGCCCTGCACAACCTGGGCGACGCGGGCGTCGCTCCGCCACGGGGAGGCTGGGAGAGCGTCGCCGAGTCCCCCCTCCGCACCGCCGTGCTGACCGAGCAGACCGCCGACCGCTTCGGCAGCCGCCCCGGGCAGACGCGCGACTTCGCCGTCCCCACGGGGAACGGCGCCGTGCTGCCCGCGCGCATCATCCAGCGCGGGGAGCTCCTCGGCTCCACGCACCCGCGGCTCGAGTGGAACCGGATTCCACGGACCACCCCGGACGGCCGGGACACCGTCGAGGCCGTGGTGCGCCTCGAACGGCTGCAGAGCTTCACCGGTCCGCGTCCCGACGTCCTCGTCCGGGCCGAGAACGAACTCGTCCGGACGATGGAAGCCCAGATCAACAACGGGCGCACCGTCACGCACCCGGACGGCTCGGCCGAGCAGATCCCCTACACGCTGCGCAACGGCGCCGAACTCCGTCTCCGCGTGGAACTCGTCGACCGCGGTCAGGCCGACCGGTACCGGCTGCACGGCCACCTCGGCTGGGGCCGGCCCTACCTGGCCGGAACCGGACCGGAGCCCGACCACACGACGGCCGTGCCCGACGTTCTCTCCTGGTTCGGGCTCACCGAGTCCGCCGAATCCCAGGCCGGACGGCTCGGCACCCAGGACCGCCCGCCCGCCCGGGTCACCGCCGTCTCCCTGTCCCGGATCTCCGCCCTCACCGCGGAGCCCACCAGCGCGCCCGCTCCCGTTCACGAGGGCCTGATCGCCCGCGAGCACTGGAAGGACGCCCGCGAGCACGTCCCCGTCACCATCATCGGCTCACGCGACGCCACCTCCGGCGTGGCCCCCCAGCGCGGTGCGGAGGCCAAGTCCCACGCCCTTCCGGCCCGCCGCGCCGCGGCCGACGATCCCGACGGCAAGTCCGTACCGGGTGACCCCGACGGCGCGCCCGAACGCGTGCTCACCGCCCACATGCACCGATACAACGTGCTGTCCCACTTCGAGGCTCGCCGGGTCCCGATCCCCGAAGCGCTCCGCCAGCCCGGCGGTCCGACCCATGTCCTCGAACTCACCACCCGCGTCAAGTTCGACTCCAACGGGATCGACCCCGACGTGATCGCCCAGCGCAAGCGGGCGTACCAGGAGACCCTGGACGAGGTGCTCAACTACCGGCACCGGATTCCCAACGACGACGGGTCGCCCGGCGACCAGCTGCACTTCACGGTCGAGGAGGCCGGCGCCCCCGGCGTCACCGGCCCTGTCTACCGGAGGGTCACGTGGGTTCCGTCCGTGGACGGCGAGCTGCCCCGGAGCAACGCGCGCAACTGGGCGGTGGACGTGCACCCGATCACCCTCGTCCACGAGACGCTGCACATGTTCGGGCTCGTCGACGAGTACCATGAGAGCGACAACCCCGGCATCTTCCGGATCCGCCCGGACCTCTCCCGGGTCGACATGGCCCCCGCCAACCTCATGTCCTGGTCGAACCACGCGTTCGCCCGGCTGCGCGAGCACCACCTGGACGAGCTCGCCGCGATCACCCGCCCCGCGCTCGACCGCGACACCGGCGGGCCCACCCCCTACCGGCCCCCGGTCCGGATCGCGGACCTCACCGAGGAAGCGGCGGAGCGCATCGGCACCCCGCTGCAGCAGGCGGCCCCCGACATCCTGGGCGACACCGAGCAGGCGCTCGAATTCCTCGCCGCCTACCAGGACCACCAGCGCGGCGACAGCGTGGAACAGGTGACCGAGAACCTGGGCCGCTACACGCAGACGCTCGACGACGGCAGCACCCGTCCCTCCACTTCGGAGGAGAAGTGGGAGCTCCTGGAGCAGACGTGGGACGCCTGGCGGGCGGCCGGGGTCCTGGACCCGGCCCTTGCGGAACTGGCGGCGCTGAACGCCCCGCCCTCGCCCACGCCGGGCACTCGGGAGCAGTCACCGGACGACGCCGAGGACTCCGCGCGGCTCAGCGATGACTCCCGCATGGACACCTCCGACGACGAGGACCCGCGCGCGTTCCACCGGTCCGCCCGGCATTCCGGCGACGACGTGCGGGACGCCGGCGACCGCGCGGCCCGCGAGGCCGACGGCCCGTCCCGCGCCGACTCCGCCATGAGCGAGCGGCCTGCACCCCTCGCCGAGGACTCAGACGACACCGGGTCCATCACGGAGACGGACAGCGACTCCGGCGAATCCCTCGACTTCACCAACGTGGACGTGGAGCCACTGCTCTCCGGATTCGACGGCATGACCACGCGGCGGGCGATGAGCATGCTCGTCGACTACCACCGCCACCACGTCGACGGCGAGAGCCTCGACGCCGTTTTCCCGGGCGCCCGCGTCTTCGAGAACGACTTCCTGGCGACCACCGCGGTGTGGCGCGAGAACGGGGTCCTGGAACACGGCCTGCGCCAGCTCGAACACCTCGGGTACCCGCCGCCGGCCGAAGGCTGGGCGAGCATCGTCGACCCCACCCGGCGCACCGTCGCGCTGGACTCGCGGACCGCCGAACGCTTCGGCAGCGTCCCCGGGCAGCATCGCGACCTCTCCGTCACCACCGATGACGGCACGGTGCTGCCCGCCCGGGTCACCCAGCGCGAGCGCATGGACGGCGCCCCGCACCCGCGGTTCGAGTGGAACCGCATTGCGCGGTCCACTCAGGACGGCCGGGACGTCGCACAGGCGGTGGTCCGGCTGGAGCGCGGACGGCCGCCCGCGGACACGGATCCGGCCACGGTCGCCGAAGCCGAGCGGCGGTTCGCCGAGGCGCTGGAGTCCCAGATCAACGACGGACGGCCCGTCCCCGACGGCCAGGGCGGCATCCGGGAACGCGTCCCCTACACCCTGCGCGACGGCAGCGAACTCCGGCTGAAGGTCGAACTCGTCGATCCGGGCCAGGCTCCGGACGCGCTCGCGCTGCACGGCCGCCTCGACTGGGAGGCTCCGGTCTCCCGGGACGCCACGGCGTCGCCGCCCGACCACACCACGGTCGGTCCCGAGATCCTGTCCTGGTTCGGGCTGACCGAGTCCTCCGCGTCCCAGGCCGCACGGGTGGAGGGCAGCGCCCGGCAGGCGGAGGCGAGCGTCATCGACTCGCAGCGGCGCGCCCTGTCGGAGGAGTTCTCGGCCCGGCGGGGCACGACACCGCCCACGCACGACATCGGCTGGAAGGAGTCGCAGGACCTGCGCCGGGCGACGTGGGACCTGAGGCGCGAGGCGAACCGCCTGCGCCGGGATGCCCAGGAGCTGCGCACCCAGGGCGACGTCGCCGGAGCGCTGGCCAAGCAGGCCGAAGCCCGGACCAAGATCGCCGAGGCGCAGACCCGGATGGCCGAGGCGCAGGCCAGGCACCCGGTGCCGCCGCCGTCACGCCAGGCCGGCGCCCCGAACACCGTCCCGGCGTCGCCGGACGCCCGCGCCCGGCAGGCGGAGGCGGCGGCCATGCAGGCCGAGGCCGTCGCGCTGCAGGCGGCGATGCGTGCGCTGGACGCCGAGATCCGGGCCTCCCGGGTGGCCGACCCCGCCGAACAGGCGGCCGTCCGGGCCGAGCTCCCGCCGCGGGTGACCGCCGCCTCCCTGTCCCGGATCTCCGCGCTCACGGCGGAGTCCACGAGCGTCCCGGCCCGCGTTCACCAGGGGCTGGCCCCCGTCGCCGACTGGGAGGGCCCCGGTGGCCGCGCATCGGAGGAGACCCGCCGAGCCTGGGAGGAGGCCCGTCGCCAGGCCCCGGTCACCATCATCAGTTCACGTCTCGACGTCTCGGGTCAGGTCCACGCCGTCCACGAAATGCGGATCAGCTCCAATCCGCCCCGCCCGGCCCGCGTCAACGACCCCGCCGGTATCCGGATCCCCGGCGATCCCCCCGGCGTTCCGGAACGGATCCTCCGGACCAATAGGAGGGCGTACGGCTCCGGCAACACCCGATTGGAGGTCCGCCGGATCCCCATCCCTGCGGAGCACCGGACGCCCGGCGGCCCCTCGCACGTCGCCGAGGTGACCTTGCGCGTCAAGTTCCACAAGAACGGCGTCGACCCCGCGGTTCTCGACCGGAACATGGCCGCGTACCACTCGGAGCTGACGAGGAGGCTCAACCACCGGTTCCGGGTGCCGGACACGGACGGCGCTCCCGGCGACCAGCTCCACATCCGGCTCCTGGACGTGGACCGGCCCGGTGTAACGGGGCCGGCCGACCACGAGGTCACCTGGGGGCCCACGGTCGACGGCCGAGTCCCCCGGAGCTACCAGAGCATGTGGGCCGTGGACGCCAAACCCGCCGACTGGCTCCACGAGACGATGCACATGCTGGGGATCAGAGACGACTACCAGGAGAATCCTGAGGAGCCCCTGCCCAGTGCCCTGCGGAGGCGGGCCGACCAGAGCCAGGTCGACCGGCTGGGCGCGAACATCATGGCGCCGAGGGACCGTCTGGGCTTCGTCGGACTGCGCCAGCACCAGCTCGACCGGATCGGCGACCTCATCCGCCCCGCGCTGGACCGCCCCACCGACGACACCGGCGGACCCGTCCCGTACCGGGCGCCCGTTCGCATCGCCGACCTGCCCCGGGACGTACGCGACCGTATCGGCGTCCCCCTTCACCAGGACGCCCCCGATCTCGTGGACGGCCCCGAGCGGGCGATCGAGTTCCTCGCCGCCTACCACGACCACCACGTGCGCGGCCACGGCATCGAACAGGTCGGTGCGAACGTCGGCCGCGTTCCGGAGCAGGTCAACGGCGGCCGGCAGACCCTCGACCCGGCGCAGGTTCCGAACCGGCTCCGGGAGACGTGGGACCGCTGGCGCGCGAGCGGTGCCCTCCGCACCGCCCTGAAAGAACTGCGCAGCGTGACCACCCAGCCGGCGACCGCGCCGCCGCGCCCGAACGACGCCGCCGTACAGGTCAACGTGGCGTTCACCGACCCGCCGCACTCGGGGACCGCTCTCGGCGACCGAACCGGCGACGCGCCGGACACCGGCGGCACGGATACCGGCCGCAGCGGCCGTCCGGTGGACGAGGCGCGCGCCGAGGTGGCCCGCGCCCAGGCCGATCTCGTCCGGTTCGAGACCGATCTGGAGGACGCCCGCACCAACTTCGGGCTGTCCGACGACGACCCCTACTACCTCGGCGGGCTCGTGGAGGCCGCGCAGCGCCGCGTCACCGCGGCTCAGGCCGAGATCGACCTCGCCCAAGCCCGCCTCGACGACGCCCGCGGCGACCGCGCCGGCACCCGGACCGCCCGGGTGGACATGGACCGCGCCCGGACCGAACTCGGCAACGCCCGCGCCCACCTCGACCGGACCCGCGACCGTTTCACCGAGCACGGCGGCACGTGGAACGACGACGGCACCCCGGTGCGCCCCGCCCCCGAGGTGCCCGGCACCGCCGGACCCGACACGCGGACGGGCGACGTCCCGGCCGCGCCGGCTCCGGAACCGACCGCCGCCCCCGCGCCGCGCACCGGTGACGTTCCGGGCTTCCCGTTCACGGAGGCCGGCCGCCGCCCCGACGAGGACGCTCTCCGGGAATGGCAGGCCGACCCCACGCTCGACGTGAACATGGTGCACATGGTCGTGGGCGACCCCGACCCCGCGAACGGCACCTGGCCGGCCGGGGACATCCGCAACCAGCTCCCGCCCGCACCGCGCTGGCAGGCCACCCGCCGCGAGCCCGGCGGCGTCGGCATGTCGGCCACCCGGTTCGACGACGATGCCGCCGCCATCGCGTGGGCCAACGAGTGGATGCCGACCGAGGGGCACTACGACGCGGACTCGCCCTGGCGGCTGCTCACCCCCGAGCAGGAGCAGGCGGTGCGGGACTACACCGGCAACGATTTCGACCTGCTGAAGCGCGGGCTTCGGCACGGGACGGTGCCGTCCGGGTGGGAACCGAAGTTCGTCCGGCTCGTCACCGACCTCGACGCGGCGATCGAGCGGAGCCGGCTGTTCTCCGCGCTGAACCTGCACTGGGGGATCAACGACGACATGGTCCGGCAGCTGGTGGCGACCGTGGCGCCCGGCCACCAGGGCCCGATGACCCCGGAAATCGCCCAGAGCCTGGTCGGCACCACCTTCACCAACCGCAGTTACACGTCGGCTTCCATCGGCTCGCACTCCGCCGTCGCCCGCGACGCCTACGTGATGCTGCGCGTGCCCAGGAACCACCCCGGTCTCAACGTCATGCGGATGTCGGAGTACGGGACCGACGAGCGGGAGATCCTGCTCCCCCGCAACATGAAGTCGGTGATCCACGGCGTCTACCAGCGCCGCATCGACCTGCCCGGCGGTCTGGGCACCGTGGACGCCTGGTTCATCGAGGCCGAGGTCGTTCCGACGGACTGGGAGCCGCCCGCGGACTGGCGCCCCGCCCCGCTCGGCGACGCCGACCGCGGTTACCCCCGGCCGACGGGCCGGCTCGGCCCGTCGGGCGGGTACGGGCCCAACGCGACGCCGGGCCAGTTCGCGCCGTGGGACGGCACGTTCCACGTCAACATGGCGTTCACGGACCCGGCCGCGCCGGACTCCGGAAACGGCGCGCGGCCGGACGCCGACCGGGATGACAGCGCCTCGTCCACCGGCCCGGACCGGAGCGGACGCACGGTGGACGAGGCGCGCGCCGAGGTGGGCCGCGCCCAGGCCGACCTCGTCCGGTTCGAGACCGACCTGGAGGACACCCGCAGCAACTTCGGCCTGACCGAGGACGACCCCTACTACCTCGGCGGGCTCGTGGAAGCCGCCCAGCGCCGCGTCACCGCGGCTCAGGCCGAGATCGACCTCGCCCAGGCCCGCCTCGATGACGCCCACGGCAGCCGCATGGGCACCGAAACCGCGCGGGACGAGATGGCCCGCGCCCAGGCCGAGGCCGAGCGCGCCCGCACCCACCTCGACCAGGCACGCGAACGCTTCACCCGGAACGGCGGCACCTTCACCACCGACGGCACCCCGGTCCGTCCCACCCCCGAGGCACCCGACACCGCCCCACCCGCGCCGGTGCCCCGTGAGCGGATCGCCACCGGCACCCGGGAGCACAGCGCCACCACCACGCCCACCGCTCGGGCCGACGACCTCCTCGCGGAATGGCGGAACGCCCCCGAGGTCCAGGTCAACCTGGCGATCACCGATCCGGCGGCCGGCCGGTCCTGGCCCTCCTGGACACAGCCGGGCCCCACCGACGCCCCGTCATCGTCGTCCGAGGTGAACCTCGTTCCCGACGGCTGGTCGCCGCACCCCACCTGGGACACCGCGCCGCTGGACGACATCAGCACCCGCACCTCGGCGGAGTCCGACGTCGCGTCCGCGTCCCGGGGTCCCGCGCGGGTGCCGACGCCGTTGGCCGACGACGTCACGCGGCGCCTGGAGACGGCCACCCACCCGCGGCTCAACCGCGGCAGCACGCTCCCGCTGTTCACCGCCTACCTCGCCCACCAGCGCGGCACGGGCATGCCGGACATCGTCGCTCACTTCCACAGCGCCCGCCTGGAGCCGGCGGAGGTCGAGCGCGTCATTCGCGAACAGTGGCACCAGTGGCACCGCTCCGGCGCACTCACCGACGCTCTGGACGTACTGGAGAGCCGCGGCGCCGACGTTCACTGGTCCATGCACGTCCCGCCGCCGCTGCCGTGGATCGGCGACAGCGAGGAACCCGGCGGTGTGGGCATGGGCCCAGCCCTGCGCTTCGAGCGCAACGCGGACGCCATCACCTGGGCCCGGGAGGCGATGCCTCTTCCGGACCTGTCCGACGAGGAACGGGAGTCGGCCCAGGAGTACACCAGTGACGGGTACCGGCTCATCAAGGCGGCCCTGCGCGACGGCGTGCTCACTCCGCTGGACAACGACACCGACCAGCAGCTCGCCGAGCACACCTTCGCCAACGACGTCCGGCACCTGGACGCGGCGATCGCGCGGTCCCGGCTGCCCCAGCCGGTGATCCTGCACCGGGGCGTCGACTGGGACTACCTCGCACGGCTGCTCCGGACCCGGTTCCCCTACATGCCGGTCGACCCGCGCGATCCCGCGGACCTGCAAATGCTGGTCGGCAGCACGTTCACCGACGACAGCTACTCGTCCACGTCCATCGGCGACAGCGCGGGCGTGATCCGGGACGCCTACCTCATGATCCGCGCGCCCAAGGGACACCCCGCCCTCAACCTCATCCCGCTCTCGGATTACGGAACGGACGAACGCGAGTTCGTGCTGCCCCGTGGCACGACCTACCTCGTCCACGGCGCGTACCAGCGGCAGGTGCCGGCCACGGAGGCCGGGGACCTCACCGACGCGATCTTCCTGGAGGTCGAGGTCGTCCCCACCGGCTGGGAGCCGCCTCCCGGCTGGCGCCCCGCGCCGCTGGGCGACGCCGAGCGCGGATATTGGACCGCGGATGACGACATGTCCGGCGTCTCGGACGCGTCGGCCGAACACACCTCCGACGTCGACACGGTCGACGGCACGCGAGACGGCGGCGACCGCGCGGCCGAGGACTTCCTCGACCGGCTGCGCGCCGACGCGGCCCTCCAGGAGTGGCAGAACGACCCCAACGTCCACGTCAACATGGCGTTCACCGACTCTCCCCAGCCGGGAGCCGGTCCGAGCGGCGGGACGTCCACCACTCCGCGTCCCACGGACATTCCTGACGCGGCCCGGACGGACATCGTGCGGGAACTCACCTTCGGCCTGCGCCCCGACCTGCCCGGCCAGGCGGCGTTCCCGCTCCTCGTCGCCTACTACGACCACCACGTCAACGGCGTCCCGATGCCCGACGTGGTGGCCCCGTTCGCCAACGGCCGCTCCCCCGACGACATCGAAGCGGTCATGCGGGACCAGTGGGCCCGGTGGCAGCGTTCGGACGCGCTCTTCTGGGCCACCACCACGCTGGTCAACCACGGCGTGCCCGTCACCCCGGAGGTCTGGGCGCAGCTGGTGCCGTCGGACCTCTTCGCCGGCTCCCCGGAGCGCTCGGACGGCGGCTCTCCCGACGCGGGCGCGGACGCGCCAGCGCCGCAGGGCCCCGCGCGTGTCCCCACGCCGCTCCGCGACGAGGTCGTGGAACAGCTCGAACTCGACACCCATCCGCGGCTCAACGCGAACAGCACCCTGCCGCTGTTCACCGCCTACCTCGCCCACCAGCGCGGCGCCCCCATGCCGGAGATCGTCGCTCACTTCCGGAGCAGCACTCTCGACCCCACCGAGGTCGAGCACGTCATCCGCGAGCAGTGGGACCAGTGGTACCGCTCCAACGCCCTCAACAAGGCCCTGGACGTCCTCGCGGAGGACGGGGCCCAGATCCCCTGGACCATGCGCATCGCCCCCGTGCTGCCGTGGACGGGCAACGGCGAGGAGCCCGGCGGCGTCGGGATGGGCGCGGCCCGCCGCTTCGAGAGCGACGACGAGGCGATCGACTGGGCCCGGGACGAGATGTGGCCCCCGCGGCAGATGGAAGCCTCTGCGGACGCCCTCCGGGAGTACAGCCAGGACGGATACGAGAACGTCAAGGCGGCTCTGCGCGACGGTGAGGTCGAGACGTTCCGGGATGGGGAGTCCCGGCAGGAGTCCGAGGAGCACCTCACCGACCTCATCCTGAACATCGACAACGGGATCGCCGAGTCCGAACTGCCGGAATCCGTCATCCTGCACCGGGGCGTGAGCGCGGACTACGTCGAACGTCTGATGCGGGACCGCTACGGCAGCTCCGACGTCGACACGCGCGACCCCCGGGTCCTCCAGGGCCTGGTCGGTATGACGTTCACCGATGACAGCTACGCCTCCACGTCCATCGGCACGCACGCCCCCCTGCAGCGCGACGCCTACTTCATGATCCGCGCCCCCAAGGGGTACCCCGCCGTCAACCTCATGCTGGACTCGGCCCTGCGGACCGGCGAGCGGGAGATCCTGCTGCCGCGAGGGACGAAGTTCGTGATCCACGGCGTCTACCAGCGGCGGGCCCCGGTCCCGCAGACCAGCGAGATCCGGGACCAGTTGTTCTTCGAGGCCGAGATCGTCCCCACCGGCTGGGAGCCGCCCCCCGGCTGGCGCCCCGCGCCGCTCGGCGACGCCGACCGCGGGTACTGGAACGCCGATCCCACCCCGGGTCTGACCACCACCCAGGTCGCCGACATCGTCGGCGCCGAGGAGCGCGCCGACGCCCACCTGCAGGCGTGGCAGAACGACCCCACCTACCACGTCGGCATGGCGTTCACCGGCCCGCCGCACCCGGCCGCCTCGGGCGGGCAGGCGGGGCCGTCGGCCGCCACCGGTACGCAGCAGCCGTTCGCCACGCCGCGTCCCACGGACGTTCCGGAGCCGGTCCGGGCCGACATCGTGCGGGAACTCGGCGTCGGCCTGCGCCCCGATGTCCCCGCCCAGGCCGCCTTCCCGATGCTGGTCGCGTACTTCCGCCACCACGTGGACGGCGTGCCGATGCTGGACGTGGCCGCGCCCTTCGCCAATGGCCGCTCGCCCGAGCAGATCGCGCAGACGATGCGGGACCAGTGGGGCCGGTGGCAGCAGGCCGGCTCGCTGTTCTGGGCGGTCAACACCCTGGTCGCGCACGGCGTGCCCGTCCCGCCGGCCACCTGGGTGCAGCTCATGCCGCCGGGGCTGTTCGAGGACGTGCCGGCGCCCGTTCCGGAGCGCCCGGCGCCCGGTGACGACGGTCACCGGTCCGGCGACGAGGAGCTGCCGGACGCCCCCGAGGACTCCGGTTCCGAGGACTCCGGCTCCGAAGACGGCTCTGACTCCGTCGACTCCGAAGACCGTACGCACGATCTCGTCCCCGAGGCGCCGCGCTGGAACGGCGAGCCGAGCCACACGGGCATGGCCGGCGCCCTCCGCTTCACCGACAACCAGGACGCCATCACCTGGACGATGGAGCATCTGGAGCCGGACGGCTTCACCGACGAGCAGGTCGAGGTCATCGGGGAGTACACCGGTGACGGATACCAGTCGATCAACGACGCGCTGCGGTTCAACGAGGTCCCCGACGACGCGGACGAGCTCGCCCGCCAGATCGCCGCCCTCGACTCGGCGATCGCCGAGTCGGCGTTCCCGGAGCCGGTCATCCTGCATCGCGCGGTCGGGGATAGATTCATCGACTCACTCGGGGCGGACCTGGACGATCCCGCGTCGATGCACGCCCTCGTGGGCCGCGCCTTCACCGACCACGGTTACACCTCGGTGTCCATCGGCGCGAACGCGGCCACCGATCGCAGCATGTACTTCTTGATCCGCGCTCCTCAGGGCTACCCGGCGCTGAGCGCGATGCGGTACTCCCAGCAGTACGGCTACGACGAGCGCGAACTCATCCTGCCCCGCGGATCCCGCTTCGTCTTCCACGCCGTCTACCAGCGGGAGGCGGTCCTCACCGAGGACCGGCGCCGCGAGAACGTGTGGTTCGCGGAGGTCGAGATCGTCCCCACCGGCTGGGAACCGCCCCCCGGCTGGCGGCCCGCGCCGCTCGGGGACGCCGACGCGGGGTACCAGGACGAGAGCGACGGTGAGTCCGGTAGCGAGACCGACGGCGAGTCCGGCACCGAGTCGGCCGCCTCCCCGGACAGCCGTTCCGACGCCGCCATGGCGGACGCTCCCGACGCGCCCGCCCGGGTCCCCTCGCCGATCCGGGGCGACGTCCTGCGGCCGCTGGAGTCGGCCGTCCACCCGCGGCTGAACCCGAACAGCGTGCAGCCGCTCTTCACGGCCTACCTGGCCCACCAGCGCGGTGTCCCGATACCGGAGATCGTCGCCCACTTCCGGAGCACCTCGCTGGAACCGCCGCAGGTCGAACGGATCATCCGGGAGCAGTGGGACCGCTGGCACCGTTCGGACGCCCTCACCCAGGCGCTGGACGTCATGGCCGAGAACGGTGTCCCCGTCCCCTGGTCCATGCGCGTCCCCCCGGCCCTGCCCTGGCAGGGCAACGGGGAGGAGCCCGGCGGAGTGGGCATGTCCCGCGCGCTCCGCTTCCACGATGACGACGAGGCGATCGACTGGGCGCTGGAGGCCATGCCCAGACCTCGCCTGGAGCCCGAGCACATCTCGGCGGTCGAGGAGTACACCCGCGACGGTTACGAGGTCGTCAAGCAGGGCCTGCGCGACAGGGACCTGAACATCCCGAAGATGGGGATGGACCGGACCGACACCGAGAACTACTTCACCGGGCTGGTCCAGCACCTGGACGACGCGATCGCCCAGTCACGGCTGCCCGAGGCGCTCATCCTGCACCGGGGCGTCAGCGACGACTACCTGGAACGGCTCGTGACGGCCCGCTTCCCCGGCGCGGACCTCGAATCGGGCTTCTCCTTCCTCGCCGAGCGCCTGGTCGGCACCACGTTCACCGACGACGGTTACTCCTCCACGTCGCTCGGCAGCCACTCCCCCATGCAGCGGGACAACTACCTCATGATCCGCGCGCCCAAGGGGTACCCCGGCCTCAGCCTCATGGACCTCTCCACCCTCGGCACCGAGGAACGCGAGATCCTGCTGCCCCGCGGGACGAAGTTCGTGATCCACGCCGTCTACCCGCGGCGGATGCCGTTCCCGGGCAGCGACGAGATCACGGAGATACTGCTCGTCGAGGCCGAGATCGTCCCCACCGGCTGGGAACCGCCCCCCGGCTGGCGCCCCGCGCCGCTCGGCGACGCCGACCGCGGGTACTGGGACCGGATCGGTGGCCGCGAGGACGAGGACGGGTCGGACTCCGGGACCGACTCGGCGGACGAGTCCCCGATGGTGGACGACTTCGTGCCGCACGGCGACGCCGACGTGCACGGCTGGCAGCGCGACCCGAACCTCCAGGTCAACGTGGCGCACGTCGACGCTCCGGGCACCGGCCCGGTGGACACCGGCCGCGGCGACCGGCCGGTGGACGAGGCGCGCGAACGGGTCGCCCGCGCCCAGATCGACGTCGCCAGGTTCGAGACCGACCTGGAGGACGCCCGCACCAACTTCGGGCTCGCCGACGACGCCCCCTACTACCTCGGCGGACTCGTCGAGGCCGCCCAGCGCCGCGTCACCGCCGCCCAGGCCGAGATCGACCTCGCCCAGACCCGCCTCGACGACGCCCGCGGCAGCCGGATGGGCACCCAGAACGCCCGCGCCGAAATGGCGCGCGCCCGGACCGAACTCAACAACGCCCGCGCCCACCTCGACCGGACCCGCGACCGTTTCACCGAGCACGGCGGCACATGGAACGACGACGGCACCCCGGTGCGCCCCGCCCCCGAGGTGCCCGGCACCGCCGGACCCGACGCCGGCACCGGCGATCGCCCGAGGACCGGCACCGCCGCCGCGACTCCCACCCCTTCCGTCACCGAGGCGGCCACCGGGGACGGGCGCCCCATCTCTGACGCACGGGCGGACGCCCACCTGCGCGACTGGCAGCGCGACCCGGTCCTCAGCGTCAACATGGCCGTCCCGGACAGCGGCGGCTCCGGGATGCGCGCGGGACGCCCACCGTTCACTCGCGACGAGGCACGCACCTGGCTGGACCGGCGCTTCCCGGTACCGCAGCTCACCGACGACCAGCGCGCCTACGTGCGCTACTACCGGGCCCACGGCAGCTCCACCATCAACCGCGACCTCGGCCAGAACTTCGACCGGCTGACCGACTCCATGCGCGCCGCCGTCAGCAACCTCGACACCGCCATCCAGCAGTCGCGGCTGCCCGAATCCGTGCTGCTCTTCCACGGCGCCAACCCCGACCTCGCCGGCCGCATGGGCGCCCTGCTGCGCAGCCCCGAATCCATGCAGAGCCTGGTCGGCAAGGTGCACACCGAGGCCGGGTACATCTCCACCTCGGCCGTCCCGCACCCGGACTACGCCAGCCGCCAGATCTACATCATGTTCCGGGCGCCCGCCGGATTCTCGGCGCTGAACGCGGAGAAGACGGCCACGAACGGCCAGGACGAACTCGAAGTCCTTCTCCAGCGCGGCTCCAGTTTCATCATCCACGCCGTCACTCAGCGCCCCGACCCCTACGGCATGAAGTCCTGGCTCATCGAAGCCGAACTCGTGCCGCCCGGCTGGACCAAACCCGCCAACTGGACCCCCGCCCCCTACGGCGCGACCATGGACGTCAAGGGGAACGTCCTCATGCCCGAGGCACAGGCGGGGCCGAGCCGGTCCGACGCCCCTCGCGACGCACCCTCGCCCCCCTCCGGGAACGAGGGGGCCACCGGCGCCGACCGAGGCACGGCCATCACCCCGGTGACGCGCCCGGCCGGCGGGGTGCCCTCCGGCGCCGTCGCCCCGCTGCTCGCCGGGACCGGCGGACTCGGCGCGGACCGGGCGGCGGAGATGCTGCTGGCCTACTACGACCACCACGTCAACGACGTGAGCCTCGACCGGCTCTTCGGGGACCGCGTGACCGAGCGCGACTTCCAGGAGCACGTCGGCTACTGGCGGGAGAACGGCGCCCTCCTTGAAGGGCTGCGCAACCTCGGCGAGGCGGGACTCCGGCCACCGGACGGCGGCTGGGAGAGCATCGTCGCCCCCACCCGGCGCACCATGCCGGTGCCGTCCCGGCTCGCCGAACTGTTCGGCAGCCGGCCCGGGCAGTCCCGCGACGTCCCCGTCCGCACCGGCGACGGCTCGCCGCTGGCAGCGCGGATCACCCAGCGACCGCGCACCGACGGTCTGCCCGAGCACCCGCGGTTCGAGTGGCACCGGACGACCCGGGACGGCCGGGACACCACCGAGGCCGTGCTCCGGCTGGAGCGCGGCCGGCCGCCCGCCGGGATGACCCCGGAGTCCGTCGCCGAGGCCGAGCGGCGGCTCGTCGCGGACCTGGAGTCCGAGATCAACGACGGGCGCCGCATCCCCGGCACCGCCGAGCGGATGCCCGCCACGCTGCGCAACGGCTCGGAGCTGCGGCTGCGCGTGGAGCTGACCGATCCGGGACAGCGCTCCGACTCGATCCACGGCATCCTTGAGTGGGACACGCGCCCGGCCACCGCCGACGCGGTCCGCAACCGCGGAACCGCCGTGCCCGACGTGCTCTCCTGGTTCGGCCTCACCGAGTCCACGGAGTCCCAGACCGAGCGGGAGGTGGCACGGACCAACCGGGCGGAGGACGCCGCCGTGCAGGCGGAGAGCCAGGCCCGCCGGGCGGAGAAGGAGGCCCGCCAGAGCGCGCCCCCGACCACGAACGACCCGGCCTGGCGGGAGTTCTGGAACACCCGCGTCGCGGCCGAGGAGCTGCGGAACGACGCGGCGAACCTCCGGGCGGAGTCCGAGCGCCTGCGGGACCAGGGCGACATCGAGAACGCACTGGCCCGGCTCGACGAGGCCCACGCGACGCTGGAAGAGGCGCAGGCCAGGCAGCAGGAGGCCCAGGCCGGACACGACGCGCTCCCGTCACCGCCCCCCGAGGGCGCCGACGTCCGGCAGGCGGAGGCCGAGGCACTGCGGGCGGAGACCCGGACCATCCGGGCGGAGATCGCGTCCGTGGTGGCCGAGTCCCTGCACATGGGCATGCGGGACCCGGACCTGCGGGACGACGTCGCTTCCTTCCACCCGCCCCGGGTGACCGCCACCTCACTGTCCCGGATCTCCCATCTGACCGCCGAGTCCACCAGTGCTCCGGCCCGCGTCCACGAGGGGCTGGCCCACCCCCGGCAGTGGCCCGACGGCCAGTGGGCCCGGGCCCGCGCCGAGGCCCCGGTCACCCAGATCGGCTCCCGCCGCGACACGTCCGGCATCGACCTCAGCTACGCCGAGGCGCTCAACAGGGCCGTCCCGGCCGGCGCGGACTTCGTCGCGTTCCGGACCCGCCGCCATTTCGAGGTCCGCCGGATCGAGATCCCCGCACACCTGCGCACGCCGGGCGGTCCATCCCACGTCCGCGAGATCACGCTCCGCCTCAGGTTCCACGCCAACAAGCCCAGGTTCCTCGCCGACGAAGTCGACCCCGCCCAGCTCGCGCAACGCCTCGCCGAGTACCGCGCGGAGCTGGACCGGACGCTGAACGACCGGTACCGGGCCACCGACCCCGACGGCACGCCCGGCGACCAGCTGCACTTCACCGTCGAGAACGCCGACGATCCGGGCGTCACCGGCCCGATCCACGATGAGATCGTCTGGCGGCCCGGCAAGAACACCCAGAACTCCTGGGCGCCGAACGGACCCCTCAAGAGCCTCGTCCACGAGACGCTGCACCTGTTCGGGCTCCTGGACGAGTACGCAGAGCGCGGTGACGACGCGGGAGTCCTGCGGAACCGCCCCGACCAATCCCGGGTCGACCTCTCCGCCGCCAACATCATGGCGCGGACCGATCTGCCGTTCGCCGGGCTCCGCCAGCACCACGTCGACCAGATCAGCGAGCTGACCCGGCCCGCGCTCGACCGCCCCACCGGCGACACCGGCGGACCCGTCCCGTACCGGGCGCCCGTCCGCGTCACCGACCTGCCCGAGGACGTCAAGTGGGCCATCGGCAGGCGGCTGCGGACCGGCTCGGGGGACATGGTGCGCGACACCGAGATGGCGCTGGACTTCCTGGCCGCCTACATCGACCACCACGTGCGCGGCCACGACCTGGACCGGGTCATCGGCAACCTGTTGCCCATCGAGGTGCCGGATCCCGCCGGCGGCTACCGCGACCTCCCCCCGGACCAGCACCGCGACCTGCTGCTGTACACGTGGCAGCAGTGGCGGTCGGCCGGGAAGCTGAAGACCGCCCTGGAGGACCTCGCGGCGCATGGTGTCAGCACCACGTCCGCCCCGGCATCGCGGCCGGGTCCGCTCGCTACCGGCACCCCGGCCCCGCCACGGACGGACGCGCCCGGTGAACCCCCGCTCGCGCCGGCCGGGACGCCGACCCAGCAGACCGGTCCCACCGCCCCGGCCCCCCAGACCACGCAAGCCGAGACGCCGGTGATCGGTGGACGCGACGGCCTCAGCCCCGACCAGGCGGAGAAGCTGCTGGACGTCTACTACGAGCACCACGTCAAGGGCCGCAGCCTCGACGTGCTCCTCCCAGGGGACAAGGTCACCGAACGGCGGTTCCACGAGGTCACCGCCTACTGGCGGGAGAGCGGCGCCCTGCTGGAGGCGCTGGAGCGGCTCGGCAGCAAGGGGTACGCCGCGCCGCCGGAGGGCTGGGCGAGCGTCGTGAACCCGGTCAAGCACGCCGTGCCACTGTCCGAGGCGATGTCCGACCGGTTCGGCAGCCGGCCGGGGCAGTCACGGGCGTTCTCCGTCACGACGGACGACGGGACGACGCTGCCCGCCCGGATCAGCCAGCGCGAGATCTTCCTCGGCGGGGACCCTGACCCCCGCTTCGAATGGCGCCGCACCTCCGAGGTCGTCCGGGAGACGACGGACATCGTCGTCACGGAGACCGCGGAGAACGGACAGGAGACCACGGAGGTCCGCCAGGAGACGAGGGAGGTCACCCGGACGTCCGTCGAGGTCATCGTGCGGCTGCTGCGCGGCGAGCGGCCCCCCGGAGTGGACGCCGGCACCATCGACCGGGCCGAACGCCGACTGGTGGCGGATCTGGAATCCGTGATCAACGACGGACGTGAGATCCCCGATGGCACGGGCGGCACCCGGCGCGTTCCGTACACGCTGCGGGACGGGTCCGAGGTGCGGCTGCGCGTGGAGGTGGGCGACCTCGCGGACCTGCCCGACGCCTTCTCCTTCCACGGCCGCCTGGAGTGGGAGGCGCCGTCGCCCGCCGGTGCCACCGGGCGTCCCGGCCACACGACGGCCGGCCCGGAGGTGCTGTCCTGGTTCGGCCTCACCGAGTCGGTCCAGTCCCAGGCCCGGCGGGCGGAGGAGCAGGTCCGGCAGCCCCAGGAGCGGACCCGGTGGGACGAGATCAGGAGCCGGCGGGCCGAGACCCTCGCCAAGCTCAGCGCGCAGCCGCAACCGAACGAACCGAAGTGGTGGTCGGCCCGGCTGCTGCGCACGCAGGCCGACGACCTGCGGACGGACGCCAAGGACCTGCGGATCGAGTCCCAGGACCTGCGCGCGGAGGGCGACGCCGAGCGGGCGCGGGCCGAGGAGAAGGAGCTGCAGGCTCAGGCGTACCAGGCGGAAGAGCGGATCCTGCGCGCCCAGGCCGACGACCTGGAGGCCAACGGCGGGCACGCGGAGGCGCAGGCCAAGCGGTCGGAGGCCGACGTTCTCCAGACGGACGCCCAGGACCTGCGGGCCGAGGCCGAGAATCTCCGCACGCGGGCGGACTCCCTGCTGGAGCAGGCCCGGGCCCGGCTGGAGGAGGCCCGGATCCGGCACGCCGAAGCGGAGGCCGAGTACGCGGCGGCCGTGACCGACCACGACGAGGCCCTCGCCAACCTGGGGGTGCCGCTCCCGCCGGCGCCGCCGCCCCCTTCGACGTCCACGGACTCCCGGGCGCTGCGGGCGGAGGCCGAGGCCATGCGGGCGGCGGTCACGACGATGCGGGCCGAGTCGCGCGTCATGGACGCGGAGCGCGAGAGCATGCAACCGCCGGACCGGTCGGCGTACCGGCCCCGGGTGACCGCCGTCTCGCTGTCCCGGATCTCCCGGATCACCGCCGCGTCCACCAGCACTCCGGCCCGGGTCCACGAGGGCCTGGTCACCCCCGGCCAGTGGTCCGCCGAGGAGCGGGACAACGCCCGGGCCCAGGCTCCGCTCACCACGATCGGGACGCCGCACGACGCCTCCGGTGTGATGCGCGGTCCGGGTAACGAGGTCCAACGTACGGCCGTTCCGGGGCGCAGCACCGTACTCACGGACCCCAACGCCATCAACGTGCCGGGGAACCCGCCCGACGTTCCGCAGTACGTGCTCGCGACCGACTTCCGCCGGTACGAGCTGGGCCCCCACATGGACATCCGGCGGGTCCCGATCCCCGACGCGCACCGCACGCCGGGCGGGCCGACGCACCTCGCCGAGGTGGTCCTGCGCGCCAGGTTCCACGCCAACGGGACGGACCCCGCGGTGATCGACCAGCGTCTGGCCGCCTTCCGGCAGCGCGTGGACGAACTGCTCAACGGCAAGTTCCGGGTCCGCAACCTCGACGGCACGCCCGGCGACCAGCTGCACTTCACGTTCGAGAACGCCGACGATCCGGGCGTCACCGGCCGGATCCACCAGGAGGTCGTCTGGCTGCCGACGGTGAACAACGTCATCCCGCGCAGCGACCAGAACTCGTGGGCGGTGGACGCCGATCCAACGGTCCTGGTCCACGAGTTCCTGCACATGCTCGGGGTCCCGGACGAGTACGCGGAGAACAGCACGGAGCAGGACCCGGGCGTCTTCCGCCTGCGCCCCGACCATTCCCGCGCGGATACCGCTCCCACGAACATCATGGCGCGAACGGACCTGCCGTTCGTGGGGCCGCGTGAGCACCACATCGACCAGATCAGCGCCTTCATCCGGCCGTGGCTCGCTCACGGCTCCGGCGGGCCGACGCCGTATCAGACTCCGGTCCGCATCGCCGACCTGTCCGACGACGCCCGGGACCGCATCGGCGCACCGCTGCACCAGGACGCCCCCCAGCTGGCGGGCAGCGCCCAGCAGGCGGTCGACTTCCTCGCCGCCTACCACGACCACCACGTGCGCGGCCACAGCATGGAGCAGGTCGGCGAGAACGTGGGCCGGATCATGCGGCAGGTCAACGGCGTGCTGCAGAGCCTCACCCCGGACGAGGTGCGGGACCGGCTCCGGCAGGCATGGGACCACTGGCGGGCCAGCGGCGCGCTAGGCACCGCCCTGAAGGAACTGGCGAACGCCACCGGCGCCGGGAACCAGCAGAATCCGCCGGCCACCGGTACCCAGCCGCCCCCGGAGCCCGTCGGCCCGGACGTCAACAGGGTGGACGAGGCGCGCGCCGAGGTGGCCCGCGCCCAGGCCGAGGCCGAGCGCGCCCGCACCCACCTCGACCAGGCCCGCGAACGCTTCACCCAGAACGGCGGCACCTACGACACCGACGGCACCCCGGTCCGCCCCGCCCCGGCCGTCCCCGACCCCGCCGAACCCGACACCCGCACCGGCGACCGCGACCCCCTCGCCACGTCCGCCCCGCAGGCTCCGGCGCCCTCGGCCCTTGACGCCGGACCGGAGCACACCGCGACCGACGCCCGGGCCGACGCCCTGCTCGCGGAGTGGCAACGGGACCCGACCGTCCAGGTCAACATGGCCGCGCCGCAGCGGCCACGGGACATCCGCGACTACGTACCACCGCCGACGGTCTCGAACTGGTCCCCCGAGGAGCCTCCGGGCGCCGGCATGGGCGGCGCGCTCCGGTTCGACCGCGACACGGACGGCATCAGGTGGGCCCTGCGCAACATGCCGGTCATCGGACTCGACGACGCCGGCCGGCCGCTGCACCTCCTGCCCCAGGATCTCGAAGACGCGGTCATCGCCTACACCGAGGACGCCTACGTCGTCCTCAAGCAGGGGCTGCGGCACGGCACGATCCCGCCCGGCTCGGAGGCGGAGTTCCTCAACCTCGTGGACCGGCTGGACATGGCCATCGAGCACTCGGCGACGCCCGAAGCGGTCATCCTGCACCGCGGCGTCGACGACGACTTCATCGCGCGGATGGTGGCGGCGCGGTTCCCCAACGCCGACGGCCTCACCGTCCACGAGATGATGACCGGCCTGGTGGGCGGCACCTTCACCGACGACAGCTACGCGTCCACGTCCATCGGGTCGAACGCCGGGGTGCATCGCCCCGCCTACCTCATGTACCGCGTTCCCCGGGGATATCCGGCCCTCAACGTCATGCCGCTCTCCAGGCACGCGGACATCGAGCGCGAGATCCTGCTGCCACGCGGCAGCACGTTCGTCGTGCACGGCGCCTACCGGCGCCGGATCAGCGAGCCGGAGGGCGACGTCATGGCGTGGTTCCTCGACGTCGAGATCGTGCCCACCGGCTGGCGGCCCCCCGCCGGCTGGCGGCCCGCTCCCCTGGGCGACGCCGACCGCGGCTACCCGCAGCCCATGGGCGACTCCTACTACGTCAACATGGCCTTCACTGACCCCGCTCCGGGCGAGCGGCCGGGCGTCCATGACGAGGCTCCGTCGGCGACGGGCCGGATCGACGCAGCGTCCGGCGACCGCCCGGTGGACGAGGCGCGCGCCGAGGTGGCTCGCGCGCAGGCCGAGGTGGTGCGGTTCGAGTCCGACCTGGAGGACACCCGCCGCAACTTCGGCCTGTCCGAGGACGACCCCTCCTACCTCGGCGGGCTCGTGGAGGCGGCCCAGCGTCGTGTCGATGCCGCCCAGGCCGAGATCGACCTCGCCCAGGCCCGCCTGGACGACGCCCCCGGCAGCCGGATCGGCACCGAAACCGCGCGGGAGGAAATGGCCCGCGCCCAGGCCGAACTCGGCAACGCCCGGTCGGCCCTCGACCAGGCCCGCGACCGCTTCGCCCAGAACGGCGGCACCTTCACCACCGACGGCACCCCGGTCCGCCCCGCCCCGGCCGTCCCCGACCCCGCCGGGCCCGACATCGAGACCGGCGTCCGGCAGCGGCCCGGCCCCGAAACACCCACCGGCCGGGTGCCGGCGTCCTCGACCGGCGCCGAGACGGACGACGCGCCGCGGAACGGGACCGTCCCCTCCAGAGGGTCCGACGACGCCGTGCTACGGGAGTGGCTGAACGATCCGGGCATCGCCGTCAACCTGACGTTCACGGACCCGCAGCCGGCATCGTCCGGGACCGGCGGCGTCCCGCCGGTGAACGTGCCCCCTCACCTGAGCGGCGAAGTACTGCGGCGGCTCGAACCGGGGAACGCCCCACGGCTCAACCGCAACGGCGCCCTGCCACTGTTCAGCGGCTACCTGGCCCACCAGCGCGGTATGCCCATGCCGGACGTGGTCGCCCGCTTCCGCAGCGCCACCCTCGAACCCGCGCAGGTCGAACGGATCATCCGTGATCAGTGGGACCGGTGGCACCGCTCGGGCGCCCTGAACAACGCCCTCGACGTCCTGGCCGGCGACGGAGTGCCGGTCCCGTGGGCCATGCGGATTCCCCCCGCCCTGCCCTGGCAGGGCAACGGCGAGGAGCCCGGCGGCATGGGCATGGCGCACGCCCGCCGCATGGACAGTGACGAGGAGGCCATCACCTGGGGCCTGGAGAGCATGCCCAAGCCCGCCCTGCCGGCCGAGGCGACCCGGGCGGTCCAGGACTACGGCAGCGACGGATACGAGGTCGTCAAGGCCGCCCTGCGCGACGGGACGGTGCTGAGGGAGGGACAGGGCAACGCCGAGAAGCACCTCACCGGGCTGGTCCAGCACCTGGACGACGCGATCTCCCGGTCCCGGCTCCCCGAATCCGTCATCCTGCATCGGGGCGTCTTCGTCGACTATCTCGAACGGCTGGTACGGGCCCGCTTCCCCGGCGCGGACCTCGACGCGGCCCTCCCCGAGCTCGTCGGAAGCCTGGTCGGCACCACGTTCACCGACGACAGCTACTCCTCCACGTCCGTGGGCCCCAACTCCCCCATGTACCGGGGCGCCTACTTCATGATCCGGGCGCCCAAGGGGTACCCCGCCCTCAACCTGATGGACATCACCTCCCTCGGCATCGACGAACGCGAGATCCTGCTGCCGCGCGGGACCAAGTTCGTGATCCACGCCGCCTACTCCAGGCGGGTCCCGCTCCCGGGCAGCGACGAGGTCGCGGAGCGGCTGTTCGTCGAGGCCGAGGTCGTCCCCGCCTCCTGGGAGCCGCCCCCCGGCTGGCGCCCCGCCCCGCTCGGCGACGCCGACCGCGGGTACTGGGTCGAGAGCGAGGACGCCGACGCGGAGATGGCGGACGGGCAGCACGACCTCCAGGTCAACGTGGCGCACGTCGACGTGCCGGCGACCGGCCCCGCGATGCCCGGCGGGCCCGACGGCACCCGTGCCGGCAGCGGCGACCGCCCGGTGGACGAGGCCCGCGCCGAGGTGGCCCGCGCCCAGGCCGAGGTGGTCCGGTTCGAGACCGACCTGGAGACCACCCGCGCCAACTTCGGCCTGACCGAGGACGACCCCTCCTACCTCGGCGGACTCGTGGAAGCCGCCCAGCGCCGCGTCACCGCCGCCCAAGCCGAGATCGACCTCGCCCAAGCCCGCATGCAGGACGCCCACGGCAGCCGGATCGGCACCGAAACCGCGCGAGAGGAAATGGCCCGCGCCCAAGCCGAGGCCGAGCGCGCCCGCACCCACCTCGACCAGGCCCGCGAACGCTTCACCCAGAACGGCGGCACCTACGACACCGACGGCACCCCGGTCCGCCCCGCCCCGGCCGTCCCCGACACCGGGAGCGGCGACCGCCGGCAGGACGGCCCCGCCGTTCCCGCCGACCGGGCCGCGGTCCCGGCGGGCCCCGCGAGCGGGACCGGCGACGGCGACGTTCCGGCCGCGACGCGGTCCGGCGACGCCCTGCTGCGGGAGTGGCGGAACGCCCCCGAGGTCCAGGTGAACCTGGCGGTCACCGATCCGGCCGGGAGTACGGCACCGGCCGAATCATCGGGGGCGCGACCGCACCCCACCGACGTCTCGCACCAGCCCGCGGCGGAGCAGGGCGATGACCTCGGCGGCCTCGGGGACACGGACAGCGAGCCGGATCAGGCCACGCCGGACATTCGCGACTCGGTGCCGCCGCCGTTCGACTGGGAGGGGGACCCCGGCGAGTCGCCGGGCGCCGGCATGGGCGACGCGCTCCGGTTCGACAGCGACGACGACGCCGTCAGGTGGGCCGACGAGAACCTGCCGACCGAAGGAGTCCGCGACGGCCTGCCGTGGCAGCTGCTTCCCCCGGAACTGCAGGACACCGTGGCGGAGTACACCGAGGGCAGGTACCAGTGGTTCAAGGACGGGCTGCGCGACGGCGTCGTGGAGCCCGGCGCCGAGGCGGACCTGCTGGACCACGTGGACCGGATGGACATGGCCATCGAGCACTCGCGGATGCCGGAACCGATCCTGCTGCACCGCGGTGTCGAGTCCGGGTTCCTGGAGCGGATGGTGGCGCAGCGCTTCCCCGGCTCCGACCGCTCCGTCGACGAGTTGCTGCCGCTCCTGGTCGGCACCACCTTCGCGGACGCCAGTTACGCGTCCACCTCGGTGGGCACGCGTACCGCGGTCGACCGCGACGCCTACATCGTCTACCGCGTGCCGCGCGGGTTCCCGGGCCTCAACGTCATGCGCATCTCCAGCTACGGGCCTCTGGAGCGCGAGATCCTGCTGCCCCGCGGTTTCAAGGCCGTGGTGCACGCCGCCTACCAGCGGCCGGCCGAGTCCAGCCTCGGCACCGCCCCGACGTGGTTCATCGAGGCCGAGATCGTCCCCACGTCCTGGGAGCCGCCCCCCGGCTGGCGCCCCCACCCGCTCGGCGACGCCGACCGCGGATACTCCGGGTCCGGCTCCGAGCCCGCGAGCTCCGAGCCGAAGAGCATGGCGGAAATTTTTGCGCAGGCGCTGAACGGCGGGAACAGTGGAAACTGACGGCGCCGCATACCACATGCCCCTTGAAGACCGGTAGAACGGACACCAAGATGACAGAGCAGCAGAAGCCGCCCGCTACCCGGGCCGCGGCGGAGCCGAAACCCGCCGCGGAACCGGAACCCGCGGCGCGGCCGGACTCGGAGGCGCGGCCGGCACCCGCCCCCGAGCCGGAACCCGCGGCGGACGGCCCGTTCAGCCACCCCAGATGGCACCCCGACGGCTCCACCGTCCGGGTCGACAGCGTCCCCGACCAGTACGCCTGGCGGTACCAGCCGCCGGTGCTGCGCGCCGCGCTGGCGGACGAGGACGGCGTCCAGCTCGGCTGGGTGTGGACGGACGGGCGCGAGGCGGCCGGATGGAGCGAGCCCGCCACGCCCCCGGCCGGGTTCGAGGAGGGGGCCGCCCGGGTGCGAGCCGGAGCGCACGTCTGGGCCGCGCTGCGCGATGCCAAGGGGCGGGGCGAGCCGGCCGCGGGTGTGCTGCGTCCGGACCTGCACGCCCCCTACAAGCTGGGCGCCCCGCAGAGCGCCGAACGACCCGACGCGCCGGAGCCCCGGCCGTGACCACCCGGCGGCGCCGCCCGGCACGGACGGCCGCCATGGATCCGATCCCCGTCTGCTGAGTACTGCCACCCCGTCCACGCCGCGCGCCGAGCGCGGCCCGGCGATTCCCCCTGGGTTGTGGAAAGGACCGTCAATGACCGAGAAGTTCGAGGGCGGCCAGGAGAGAGCGCTGTCCCCCGCCACCTCGCCGGACCAGCCCCCGTCCACCCCGCCGGCGGCCGACGGCCGGGCCGACGTCCCCGAGGCGTCCAGTGCGACGTCCCCGGCCGGGCAGGCGGAGACCGCGACCGCCACCGCGGCGGCGGCCGGCCACCCCCGCGCGTTCGACGCGGTGGGCGCCGTGGCCCGCGCTCCCCTGGAGCCGGTCGAGCCCGGCCCGCAGCTCGGCCGCCCCGGCCCGCCCGTTCTGGCGGGCGCCGCGATCGCCGGGCTGATCCTCATCGCCGCGCCGTTCGCGGTGTCCGCGAGCACCCAGAACACCTCGCTGGAGACGGTGCCGCTCACCTCCGGCAGCCTGATCGCCGGCACCAGCGACCGGGAGGCCGGCGAGAACGCCGCGGGCACGGCGGCCGCCGGGGGCGACAGCACGGCCGAGGCCCCCGCCACGACCGGCAGCGTCAACGACGCGCCCGAGGAGGACTCGGGCGGCTACGTGCCCGAGGTGCAGGAGCGGCCCGCGGGCGGGGCGGCCACGCCGGACCCGGCCGCCGCCGGGACCGGTGAGGAGGAGCCGAACGAGCCGGCCCCGGACGGCCCCGCCGGGGAGACGTCCACCACCGGCGGCGGCGGGGACCGGTCGGGAGGCTCCGGCGAGGCGCCGGAGGCCCGCATCTCCGACGAGGACGCGCCCGGCATCATCGGCTCGCTGCCCGAGGTGGGGTCGCAGCGCTCCGCTTCCGAGGACACACCGGCCGAGGACGACACCGGCGGCGAGCGTTCCTCGCGGTCGGAGGACGCCGAGGAGAGCGGCGGCACGGAACGGTCCGCCGACACCGGGCAGCAGAGCGCCGACGGCGACGGCCCGAGCACGCTGGCGGGAGCGGCACCGGCCGGCGAGCGGGAGGAGCGACCCGAACAGGAGCAGGAGGCGCCCCGGGGCGAGGAGCGCACGGCCGAGGACGGCGAGCAGAACCGTCAGCCGGCGAACGAGGAGAACGCCGACGCCCCGCCGCCCGCGCCGGCTCCCTCCGAGGAGCCCGCTCCGCCCGCAGAGGAGCAGCCGGCCGCCCAGCCGTCTCCGGCCGCGTGGAGCTTCTCCGAGGTCGTCGGCCCCGGCTGCCCCTCGGACGCCGCCGCCTCCTACGGCCGGACGGGCCACTGGCAGGAGGGCGACGGCAGGAAGTCGTGGGCCACTCGCCAGGGCGCCGACCAGCAGGAGGACTGCAACGCCGACTACGACGCGATCCCCGTCTCCGGCAATCCGGAGGAGGGCAACGGCGAGTTCGCGTACTGGACGTTCTCGCCCGGCCGCGCCGGCGCCAAGTGCGAGCTGTTCGTGCACATCCCGCAGGACGAGAGCCCGCTGTGGATCGCCGAGCAGGAGGCCCGGTACCAGGTCTTCTCGGGCGATCGCCCCGAGGGCGACGCCATCGGCGTGTTCGGCATCGAGCAGGCCGGCGTGCGCGGCGGCTGGGTGCAGGTGACCGGATTCACCGCGCCGGCCGAGACCTTCACGATCCAGCTCACCAACATCGGCGCCGACCCGCTGGCGGGCCAGGGCACGGACCGTGCGCACGTCGCCGCGTCGGTGATCCGGACCACGTGCTCGTGACGACGCGCGCACCCGGGCGGGGCGGCCGTGCCGCCCCGCCCGACCACGCACCAGGCCGCCCGGGTCCGGGAACCCGCCCGGCGCACGGGGGCCGGAGGAGAAGAGGGAAGACGAGATGGCCAGGCAACTTCTCACGGTAGCCCCGGACGCGCACCCGACGATCGGGGCGGCGCTGGCCGCGGCCGACAGCGGCGCGCTCATCAGCATCGCGCCCGGTCGCTACGAAGAGAGTCTGGTGCTGATGAAGGTCGTCACGCTGATGGCGCGTGACGGCCGGGGCAGCGTGGAAGTCGTCGCCGAGTCCGGCAGCGCGGTGGTCTCGGCGGCGGAGGCCGTCAAGCTGTCCGGTCTCGTCCTGCGCGGCCGCGACGAGCAGCGTCCCGCCGTGGACATCGCCGCGGGGCAGGCCGAGATGGACGACTGCGAGGTCGACGGCTCGGCGTGGACCGCGGTCGTCGCACGGGACACCGGCGCACTCGCGATGCGGGGCAGCCGGGTCACCTGCTCGGGCGGTGCCGGGGTGGTGATCACGACGCCCGAGCGCAGCATCATCGAGGACTGTGTCATCGAGGACGTGGAGACCAGCGCGCTGGTCATCGGCGACCGGGGGCACCCCGAGGTGCGCTCGTGCGTGTTCCGCGACGTACGCGGCAACGGGGTGTTCGCCAGCGGGCAGGCGGCCGGGCTGATCGAGGACTGCGAGATCTCGGGGTGCTCCAAGCCGGCGATCGCGCTGGAGGACGACGCCTCCACGGCCCTGCGCGACATCCGGGTGCACGACACCGCCGACGACGGCCTGGTGGTCTCCAGCCGGGCGCGCACCGAGGTCGAGGACTGCCGGTTCGACGGCGTCGGCGGGCGCGGCGTCGCCGTGCACAACGGCTCCGACCCGCAGTTGCGCCGCGTCGTGGTCGCCCGTTCCAAGGGGGTGGGCGTGCACGTGTGGGGCAAGGCGCGCGGCACGTTCACCGACTGCGAGGTCGAGGAGGCCGGCGGCGACGGGGTGCGCGCCGAGGACCGTGCCGGGACCTCCTTCATCGAGCTCACGGTGCGCGGCGGCACCGGGGTCAGCGTGAGCGGCGGCAGCACCGTGGAGTTCGATCGCGGGCTGGTCACCGGCGCGAACGGCCCGGGGTTCGTGGTCGAGGCGAGCAGCCCGTTCCTGCGCGGTGTGACGATCGCCGACACCAAGGGCCAGGGGGTGCGGTTCCGCAAGGGCGGCCAGGGCCGGCTGGAGAACGTGACGATCGAGCGCACCGCCAAGAGCGCGGTGCAGGTGGACGAGCGGTCCCGGCCGCTGCTGTCCGGGGTCCAGGTGCGCGAGAGCCGGGACGCCGGCATCGCGGTGGGCGCGGAGGCGCGGGCGGACCTGCGCGACTGCGACGTCTCCGACTGCACGGGCGACGGGATCGCGGTGCACAACGGCGGTGAGGCGTCCCTGCTCCGCTCGCGCGTGTACAACGGCCGCCGCAACGGCGTGCTGGTGGCCGCGGGAGCGCGGGCGACCCTGCGCCGCAGCGAGGTCTTCGGCAACGCCGGTGATGGCGTGCTCGTGCACAGCACCGAGGACGTCGTCGTGGAGGACTGCTCGGTGCGCGACAACGGCCGCGCCGGGCTGCGCCAGACCGTGCGCAGCGAGCGGGTCCGCGCCAGCGACCTGCTCAGCAGCGGCAACGGCGCCCCCGACACCTACGGGGCGGACGCCGACGGCAGCCTCCCCGAGGCGGCCCCGCTGCCGGGTCTCCCGAGCGCGGACCCCTCCGGCGAGGAGGTGTCCGAGGCCGATGGGCCGCTCGCGGAGCTGGAGTCGCTGGTGGGCCTGGCCAACGTCAAGCACGAGGTCAAGACCCTCATCAACCGTAACCAGATGGCCAAGCGCCGTGCGGAGATGGGGCTGCCGACGCCGCCGATGAGCCGGCACCTGGTGTTCGGCGGGCCGCCCGGTACCGGTAAGACCACGGTGGCCCGGCTGTACGGCCGGATCCTGGCCGAACTGGACGTGCTGCGCTACGGCCACGTGGTGGAGGTGGCGCGCGCCGACCTGGTGTCGCAGTACGTCGGCGGCACCGCGATCAAGACCACCGAGGTGTTCGAGCGCGCCAAGGGCGGGGTGCTCTTCATCGACGAGGCCTACACCCTCTCGGGCAAGCAGGACGGCGGCAGCGGTCCGGACTTCGGGAAGGAGGCCATCGACACCCTGGTGAAGCTGATGGAGGACCACCGCGACGAGGTCGTGGTGATCGTCGCCGGATACACCGAGGAGATGGAGGGCTTCCTGGCCGCCAACCCCGGCATGGCGTCGCGGTTCAGCCGCACGATCGAGTTCCCCAACTACGAGGTCGAGGAGCTGGTGCGGATCGTGGAGGGGATGTGCCAGACCCACCACTACCAGCTCGCGGACGAGACCAAGGCCGCCCTGCAGGCCAAGTTCGAGGGGATGCACCGGGGCGCGACCTTCGGCAACGGCCGCGACGCGCGCAAGATCTTCGAGGAGATGGTCGACCGGCAGGCGTACCGGCTGGGCGGGGAGCCGCCGGACAACCCGGCCGATCTCACGTTGCTGCTGCCGGTGGACCTGGGCATGGAGGCGCCGTCCGACGACGCCGGTGAGCCGGTCGACGAGGTGGCGGCGCTGCGCGCCGAGCTGCAGGACATGGTGGGCCTGGAGGGGGTGAAGTCGACCGTCAACGACCTCGCCAACCTGCTCGTCATGTCCAACCAGCGCAAGGCGCTCGGGCTCCCGGTGGCCTCCATGAGCCACCACCTGGTCTTCGCCGGCGCGCCCGGTACCGGTAAGACCACGGTGGCGCGGTGGTACGGCCGGATGCTGAAGACCCTCGGTGTGCTGCCTTCCGGCCAGGTGGTGGAGACCGCGCGCTCCGACCTCGTGGGCCGCTACGTCGGGCACACCGCGCAGATGACGGCCGAGGTGTTCGAGCGGGCGAAGGGCGGGGTGCTGTTCATCGACGAGGCGTACACCCTGACCCCACGGGGCGGCAGCGGCAACGACTTCGGGCAGGAGGCGGTGGACACCCTGGTGAAGCTGATGGAGGACCACCGCGATGAGGTCGTGGTGATCGTCGCCGGATACACCCACGAGATGCAGCGGTTCCTGGACTCCAACCCGGGTCTGGCCTCCCGCTTCGCCCACCAGGTGGAGTTCGCGAACTACAGCGACGAGGAGCTGGTGACCATCGTCGCCAAGATGGCGGCGTCCTCGGGTTACGAGTGCGGTCCGGAGACGCTGCAGAAGCTGGCGGAGCACTTCGCCGCGGTGCCGCGGACCGCGTCCTTCGGTAACGCGCGGTACGCCCGCCAGGTGCTGGAGCGGATGATCACCCGGCAGGCGGGCCGGCTCATCGAACTGGCCGGGACGGCCGGCCGGGAGGACTTCACCGCGCTGCTGCCGGCGGACGTTCCGGACCCGGCGTGAGGCGGGCCGCGGCGGCCTGACCCGGGTCGTCCCGCCGTACCTCGTACCCGCGCTCGGCGGGGGCGGCCCCGGTCGCCCCCGCCTCCCGTCGCCGGACCCGGCCACGCCGCCGTGCCCGCGCCGGAGTAGAACAGGAGGAGCACGTCCGACCTTGTCCGGGCGGCCGGAGCCCGGCGGGCGGCACCCGGGCCGCGGCGCCGGACGGCCGCGGCGGCGGACACCACTGCGGAGGTACGAGGGAGATGAACCGCCCGTGAGCACGGAGGGCAGCACGAAGGCCGTCGTGACGGCGCTGGGCGCCAATCTGGGCATCGCGGCCACGAAGTTCGTGGCCTACCTGCTGACCGGATCATCGTCGATGCTGGCGGAGTCGATCCACTCGGTGGCCGACTCCGGCAACCAGGTGCTCCTGCTGGTCGGCGGGCGGCGCGCCCAGCGCCGGGCCACCCCGGAGCACCCGTTCGGCTACGGGCGCGAACGGTACGTGTACGCCTTCGTGGTGTCGATCGTGCTGTTCAGCCTCGGCGGGCTGTTCGCGCTGTACGAGGCGTGGCACAAGATCAGCGACCCGCACCCGATCGAGGAGTGGCGGTGGGTGCCCGTGGTGGTGCTGCTCGTCGCGATGGCGCTGGAGGCGTCCGCGCTGCGGACCGCCGTCCGGGAGGCCGACGCGGTCCGCGGCCGGACGAGCTGGTGGCGGTTCGTCCGCAGGTCGAAGGCGCCGGAACTCCCGGTCATCCTGCTGGAGGACACCGGGGCGCTGCTCGGCCTGGTGTTCGCCCTCGCCGGAGTGGGCCTGACTCTGGCCACCGGCAACGGGGTATGGGACGGGCTCGGCACCGGCGCGATCGGGCTGCTGCTCGTGGTCATCGCGGGGCTGCTCGCGGTCGAGATGAAGAGCCTCCTCATCGGCGAGTCCGCCAGCGACGAACACGTCCGGCTGATCGAACGCGCGATCGCCGATGGCCCCGAGGGCGATGCCCTCATCCACATGCGGACCATGCACCTGGGGCCGGAGGAACTGCTGGTCGCCGCCAAGATCGCGATCGACCGCGGCGACAGCGCCACCGAGGTCGCGCACGCCATCAACGCCGCCGAGCGCCGGATCCGGGAGGCCGTGCCGATCGCCCGGCTGATCTACATCGAGCCGGACATCCGCCACGCGAGCCGGCCCGCGGTCTGACACCGCCCGGTCCGGCGGCGCGCGGCCGGGGCACGGCCTCCGACACGCGTGCCGCGCGCCGGGTCCCGGCCGGCGGCGTACCCGCCGCATAGACTGGCCGCTGCCTGCTCACCCGGCCCGGACGCGTGGCCGGACGGCCAGCGGACGCGCGGCCGCGGGGCCCGGCCGCCGTACCGGGCGCGGTCCCGGACGGCGCCGTTCTCGTTGCCGGGCCGCGACCCGGGCGCTTCGGAGGTCCCCGAGTGATCAAGGACGACCAGAACCACGGCGGTCACGGTGATTCCCGCTCCGCGGCCGCGCAGGGCGGAACCGCGGTGACGATCCAGCTCCGGATCAACGGTGTCCGGCACACGGTCCGGATCGAGCCGCACGTGTCCCTGCTCGACACGATCCGCGAGGTCACCGGCACGTCCGGCACCGTCCCCGGCTGTCCCGACGGCCGCTGTGGTGCCTGCACGGTCATCGCCGAGGGCCGTCCGATCACCGCGTGCCGTACCCGTGCCGCGCTGATGGACGACGCCGCGGTGACGATCCCGGCACCCCGCCCGGAGCCGGCGCCCCGGCCGTGGGGCGCCCCACACGGACGGTGCGCCGGTCGCGGTGCGCAGTCCGAGGTCGGCCGCTAGGGAACGCGGTGTCCCGCGGCGCGGGCCAGTTCGTACCATTGCGCGCGCGTGAGGGGAATGTCGGAGCCTTGAGCGGCGCCCGCGACTCTGTCCGGCGTCGTCGTGCCGAGGACGACCTGCATCCGTGCGGGGTGCCGGGTGATCCAGGCCGTGGCGATCGCGATCGCCGGGACGCCGTATTCCGCCGCCAGACGGTCGATGACCGTGTTCAGCCGCGCGTATTCGGGCGCCCCCAGGAAGGATCCGGTGAAGAACCCGGACTGGAACGGCGACCATGCCTGGACGGTGATGCGGTTGACGCGGCAGTAGTCGAGCACGCCGCCGCCGTCGAGGGTCGTGGACTGGTCGAGCCCCGCCATGTTCATGGCGACGCCCTGCGCGACGATCGGCGCGTGCGTGAGCGACAACTGGAGCTGGTCGGCGACGATCGGCTGGCGCACCGCGGTCTTGAGCAGGTCGATCTGGCGTGGCGTGTGGTTGGACACGCCGAACGCGCGGACCTTGCCCGCGGCCTCCAGGTCGTCGAAGGCGCGCGCGACCTCCTCGGGCTCGACGAGGGCGTCGGGCCGGTGGAGCAGCAGGACGTCGAGGTAGTCCGTCCGCAGCGCGCGCAGCGACCCCTCGACCGAGGTGACGATGTGCTCGTAGGAGAAGTCGAAGTACGGCCCGTCCCGGACGATTCCGGCCTTGGTCTGCAGCGTGATCTCCGCCCGCTGCGATGAGGTCAGCCGGAGCGCGTCGGCGAAGCGCCGCTCGCATTCGTGTTCCGTCGGGCCGTAGATGTCGGCGTGGTCGAAGAAGTCGATTCCCGCCTCGCGCGCCGTCGACACCAGCGTGCGGATCTCGTCGTCGGTCTTGCCGGCGATCCGCATCATGCCGGCGACGACGTTCGGGACGGCCGGACCGGTGGGGCCGAGCGGAACGGTCTTCATCGAGGGCGCTCCCTTGCGATGGGTGGGGGCATGGCGGCGCGGCCGGTCAGGCGCCGGCCGAGAGGAGCGTGAGTTCGTCGTCGGTGAGCGTCAGCTCGGCGGCCTGGACCGAGTCGAGGACGCTCTCCGGCCGGGACGAGCCGGGGATGGGGATCACGACCGGTGCGAGGGCGAGTTCCCAGGCGAGCGCGATCCGCTGCGGGCTGACGCCGCGGGCGTCCGCGACCCGCTGGAACGCAGCGTGATGGGAGCCGATCTCCCCGGCGCGTGCGATGCCGCCGAGCGGCGACCACGGCAGGAACGCGACCCCGAGGGCCGCGCAGTGCCGGAGCTCGTCGAGGCTGGAACGGAACGCGGGCGAGAACTGGTTCTGCACCGACGCCAGGCGGCCTCCGAGGATCTCGTTCGCCTGGTCGATCTGCGCGACGTTCGCGTTCGAGATGCCCGCGAGCCGGATGACGCCCTCGTCGAGGAGGTCCCGGATGGCGCCGATCGAGTCGGCGTACGGCACCTCCGGGTCGGGCCGGTGGAACTGGTAGAGACCGATGGCGTCCACGCCCAGCCGGCGGGCGGAGGCCTTCGCCGCCTCCTTCAGATACTCGGGGCGGCCGTTCAGCGTCCATGACCCGTCGCCGGGGCGGAGGTGCCCGCCCTTGGTCGCCACGATGACGTCCGAGGTGTCGCGGCCGTAGGTGCGCAGCGCGCGGGCGATGAGCTCCTCGTTGTGCCCGACCTCACCGGCGTCGCGGTGATAGGCGTCGGCGGTGTCGATGAGCGTCACGCCGGCATCGAGCGCGGCGTGGATCGTCGCGATCGAGCGCTGTTCGTCCGGACGGCCCTCGATCGACATCGGCATGGCGCCGAGACCGATCGCCGAGACGGTACGGGGGCCCAGGGTCCGCTGTTGCACGAGTGGTCCTTTCCCGTGGGGATGGCGCTCTTACGATAAGGACCGCTCGACTAGAAATCCAACAACTGAAACTCATGCGATTCAGTACCAGGAGCACTGAATGGATCTCCGGCAGATGGAGTACCTCGTCACCCTCGCCGCGGAACAGCAGTTCACCCGCGCGGCCGCGATCTGCGGGGTCTCACAGTCGGGTCTCTCCGCGGCGATCCGCGGCCTGGAACGGGAGCTCGGCACCCGGCTCTTCCACCGCACGACCCGCAAGGTGGAGCCGACCGACGCCGGGCACGCGCTCCTTCCGCACGCCCGCACCATGCTGGCCCAGGCGGCCGCCGCGCGGGAAGCCGTCGAGCACACCTCACGCCGGTTGCTGGGGCGGCTCCGTGTAGGAGCGGAGCAGTGCCTCGGCGTCGTCGACGTCAACGCGCTGCTGGAACGGGTGCGCCGCCGTCATCCCCTCCTCGATCTGCACTTCACGCAGGCCGGTTCGCACGAACTCACCCTGCGGGTCCGGGAAGGCGTCCTCGATGTCGCGTTCATCGCCACCGCCGACCGCCTCGGCACGCTCGAACGGATCGAACTCGGCCGGCAGCCGCTCGTCCTGCTCGCCCCGCCCGGCCACCCCCTCAACGTGGAGCGCGCCGTGGAGTGGGCGGAGCTGGAGGGGCAGGACTTCATCGATTTTCACGAGTCCTGGGCCATCCGCACCCTGAACGATGCGGCCGGCGAAGCCCACGGGGTCGCCCGCCGTGTGCGCTGCACCGTCAACGACGTGCACACCCTGCTGGATCTCACCCACCGCGGCCTCGGCGCCGCCATCGTCCCCCGCCACGTCGCCGCCAAGCCGCAGGCGGCCGGACTGACGATCCGATCGATGCCGCCCGACGCACCCGGCTGGACCGTCTCGGCGATCACCTCGGCCGCGGCGACGGCGTCCACGCGCCGCGTGATCGACCTCATCCGGACCCCCGACGCCGCCTGAACGCGCGGCGCCGGGGTCCGCGCCCGCCGGGCGTGCCCCGAACCGGAAGCACACGTCCCCGGCGGGGCCGCGGGGCGACCCCGCCGGTCTCCGGGACCGCCCGCGCCCTACTCGGCGGTGATGGAGATCTGGCGCGGCTTCGCACGCTCGCTTCGGGCGACGGACACGCTCAGCACCCCGTTGTCGAGCCGGGCGGACACCCGCTCCGGGTCGATGTCATGGGGCAGCATGGTGCGGTACTCGAACCGCCCGTAGCGGCGGGTGCTGTGCCGCAGCCGGCGGGCCTTCTCGGCCTGCTCGCCGCTCTCCCTGACCTCACCGCTGATGATCAGCTCGTTGCCGTCGAGGCGGATGTCGATGTCGTCCTTGCGCAGCCCCGGCACCTCGGCCTCGACGACATAGCCGTCCTCGTTCTCGGACACGTCCGCGAACGGCGTCCAGACGTCCGGCCGCGCCGACTCGCCGAAGGCGACGTCGAGCAGGCGTCCCATGCGGTCGTACAGGTCCTCGAACTCGCTGAACGGCGTCCACTGGGCCGGTACGGCCCGCGTACGGCGTACTGGCAGCACCATGACGCTTCTCCTCCCCCATGTGTCGCGCACGTTCCTATATCAGCCCCTACCACGCGCACCGGCGGATATGCGGCCGGGATCCGCCGCCTGGCGGGGCCGTGCGGGCGCATGAAGGCCGGGCGCCCGGGTAGACGGCCCGGTCCCGCCGGCGGCACGCCGGCGTCACGAATCCAGGAAGGGAGAGCGGGCATGCGCGAGTGCACGCACCGGGAGGACCGTCCGCGCGGGGAGCGCCCGTGACCGTGCTGGCCGTGCGGATGGACGCCGCGGGGACGCTGCTCAACGGCGACCTGACGCTGTTCCCGGAGGCGCGGGGCGTGGTCGTGTTCGCGCACGGGAGCGGCAGCTCGCGGTACAGCCCGCGCAACCGGGCCGTGGCGCAGGCGCTGAACTCGGCCCGGTTCGCGACGCTGCTGTTCGATCTGCTGACCGATGAGGAGGAGATCGAGGACCGGGACACCGCCCGGGTGCGGTTCGACATTCCGCTGCTCACCGAACGGCTGAACGGCGCGGTGACGTGGTTGGCCGAGCGCGAGGACGTGCGCGACCTGCCGGTGGGCCTGTTCGGCGCGAGCACCGGCGCCGCCGCCGCGCTCGGGTGCGCGGCGGCGCTGCCCCGCCAGGTCGCGGCCGTCGTCTCACGCGGCGGCCGGCCTGATCTCGCCGGGCCGGCGCTGGAGCAGG
Organism: Marinactinospora rubrisoli; assembly: GCF_042664915.1. NCBI lineage: Bacteria > Bacillati > Actinomycetota > Actinomycetes > Streptosporangiales > Nocardiopsidaceae > Marinactinospora > Marinactinospora rubrisoli. The sequence continues at coordinate 820,200 of NZ_JBHTBH010000001.1, read as the reverse complement.
TCACGGCCCCCGTGCTGCTGATCGTCGGCGGCGCCGACGACGACGTGCTCGCCCTGAACGACACCGCGGCCCGGCGGATGCACTGTGTGACCAAGCTGCACGTGGTCCCGGGGGCGACGCACCTGTTCGAGGAACCGGGCGCGCTCGCCGAGGTCGCCGACACCGCGTCGGGCTGGTTCGAGCGCTACCTCCGCGAGCCGGGTACCTGACGCCGCACCGGTGGTCCTCCGGCCCCACCCGGCCGCGCCGCCCGCGCCGTCCCGCCCCGGAGGCGACGGCGCGCGGAGCGGCCGTCCGCTCCTTGGACCGTCCCCGGGGCGTGTTCGGCCGTGATCCGGACGGCGGCCCCGAACATGTCCCTGGCGCCGACGGCGGCGGACGGCGCCGTCGGCCGCCCGCACGGCGGGGGTCACCCGCGGGGCCGCGGCGCGGAACCTCCGCTCGCCTCGTGGAGGGCGTGCACCACCTCGTCGTCGCTGAGCTGTGGGAAGTCCTCGTACCACAGGCCGACCGCGTGGAAGTCCTCCGGTTCGAGCAGGCACACGACCTCGTCGCAGTCGGACCCGTGGCGCGCCGCCGCCAGGGCCGCCGCCGACCCCACCGGGACGGCGAGCCGTGTGGAGGCCGGGTTGCGGTCCGCGAGGTCGCGCAGGGCGGCGCGGGCGGTCACCCCGGTGGCCAGTCCGTCGTCGACGACGATGACGTCCCGTCCGCCGACCTCCGGCTCGCCGCGGCCCTCACGGTAGATCAGCAGCCGACGGCGGGCCTCGGCGCGCTCGTGTTCGACGGTGTGCAGCAGGGCGTGCCGGTCGACCCCGAGCCGGGCGGCCCGTTCCGTGTCGAGCAGCACCGGACCGTGCGCGGTGACCGCGCCGATCCCCAGCTCCGGGTTGCCCGGCGCGCCGATCTTGCGGACCACCAGCACGTCCAGCGGAGCCGACAGGGCCCGGGCCACCGGGACCGCCACCTGCACGCCGCCGCGCGGCAACGCCAGGACGTACGGCCGGTCCAGCCCGAGCCCCGTGAGCCGTTCGGCCAGCAGTTCCCCGGCCTGCGTCCGATCTCGGAATCCCCTCATGCCGGCCCGCTACCCGGCGCGGCGGTGCCCTCACCCGCCCGGTGCCGTCCGGGCCTCAGCCGCGGGCCATGGCGATGGCGCCGGAGAGCCGCTCCCCGGCCTCGTAGATCATGTAGGGCACGCCGCGGTCGGTACCGAAGGCCGGCGCGGCGGCGCGGCCGTTCTCCGGGGCCGCCGACCGCGAGTCGTAGAAGACGCCCAGGTGGTCGCGGCGGGAGAAGTCGGCGCCGACCTCGGTGATGAGGATGTTGCCGCCGCTCCCCTTGTCGGTGTGGTAGACGACGAAGGTGCGGCCGTTCCGCTTCAGCAGGTGCGGCCCGGAGACGTTGGCCGCGCCGACGTCGGCGTGGTCGATCAGCGGCTCGCGGGCGAACTCCCAGGAGCGGCCGTCCGCCGACCAGCCCCAGCCGATGTCGCGATGGTCGGTGGCGTCGTTGCGCATGAACACCATGACGTAGCGGGCGCCGCGGGACGGTATGTCGTGCCGGAAGACGCGGGCGTAGGAGGCCTCGGTGGTGCCCTGTGGCAGCATCGCGGTGGTCAGCACGGCCCGGTCGTAGGTGAAGTGGACGCCGTCCTTGGACCGGGCGAGCCGGGTCGTGGTGTTCTCACCGTGGAAGTACAGCCACATCTCGCGGTGCTCCGCGTTCCACATCACGTGCGGGGAGGAGACGTGGCTGACGCTGTAGTGCGGCGACCACGTCCTCCCGACGATCGGGTTGTCCGGGTACTCGGTGAACGGGCCCTCCAGCGAGTCGCCGTAGGCGAGGCAGATACCGCCGGGGGCGTCGTGCGGGGCGTAGTAGAGGTAGTAGCGGCCGAGCCGGGGGGCGGGCAGCCGGTCGTAGACGCCGCGCACGCAGGGGAAGATGATCTCGCCGGTGGGGTTGTACGAGAGCCGGCCGGGGGTCAGCAGGGTGCGCACGTAGCGGTAGTCCGGGAAGCCGCCCGGAGCGGCGAGCGCGGGGGCCGCGCCCGGCTCGCCGGCGGCGAACAGGACGCCGCCCGCGGTGGCGGCGGTGGCGCCGGTGGCGATGTGCAGGAAGCGGCGGCGGTCGAATGTCATTGCGGTGGCTCCTTCGTCGATGGGGGATCGGTCAGAGCTGGGTGGCGGCGGTGACGATCAGGCCGCCGAGTGCGACGCACCACACGTACGGCAGCGTGCGCAGCATCACCTGCTGCGGGCTGACGCCGGAGTACTGCGCCGCCCACACGGTCTGGGTGCTGGTCGGGTCGGCGACGCCGAAGACCTGGTTGTACGAGGCGGTCAGCCCGAGCACGGCGACGGCCGGGTAGACGCCGGCGGAGATCAGCACCCCGGCGATGCCGGCGCCGAGTCCGTAGACGTTGAGCGGGCCGCGGTACAGGCACAACGGCGTCAGCAGCGTGAAGACGATGACGAAGACCACGGGGTTCGCCGGGCTGAGCGCCGTGACCAGCGGGTTGAGCGCGTCGATGGCACCGGGCAGTTGCACGGCGGCCAGCAGGATGCCGATCGCGACGAACAGCGCGATGGGCGGGGCGGCGACCTCGAAGCCGGCGTAGAGGGTGCGCAGCAGCCGCTTGTTCATCTCGCGCGGCCGGGTCGTTGTCACCAGGGTGTAGAGCACGCCGGCCAGCATTGACGGGATGATGGCCAGGCCGAAGCCGAGCGCCAGCACCAGAGGGACGGCGGGGGCGAGGAGCGCGTACCAGGGCGCGTCGCCCAGTTGCCGGGCGCGGTCGCGCCGCCGGCCGCCGCCCGCAGGCCGCTCGGCCATCGAGGCCAGCGACCATGCGTGCTCGACGCCCCTGCGGCGGGTCTCGACGAGGACGAACAGGACGGCGAAGACGGCGGCGAAGGGGAACAGCTTCAGCATGAAGCCCTGCACCGTCTCGATGGGGAGGTCGAGCGCGGTGGAGAAGAACTGCCACACCGGCAGCTCGAACGGCATGCCCGCCGCGATGCCCATGAGGATGGTGCCGGCCGCGGTGGTCTTCGGCACCCCGACCGCGATCATCGCGGGGATGCCGATGATGCCCGCCATCATCGCCGCGGGCGCGGATCCGGTGACGGTTCCGATGAGCGCGGAGACCGCGAGTACGCCGAGCGCGACCACGGTGGGGCGGTCGCCGCCGAACTCGACGATCTTGCGGACGAGGGTGCCGGCGATGCCGGTCTCCTCCATCAGCTTGCCGAGCCAGGAGCCGATGAGGACGGCGAGCATCGTGGCGGCCAGCGCCACCGCGCCCTCCTGCAGCACGGTGTCGAAGATGCTGTTCTCGCCGGTGAGCGGGGCGCCGACGACGATCGCGACGGCCACGGCCAGCAGCACGAGGGCGAAGGCGGTGGGCAGCTTGCGGGCGAGCATCAGCCCGACGCCCACGAGCATGAGCAGCAGAATCACTATTCCCATGGCGGCGCCTCAGTCCTCTCCGAAGGCCTCTTCAAGGGCACCGGCCGCGCTCGCGAGCGCGGCGGTGAGCAGTAGGGGGCTGCGGCCGAGACCGCAGCGGGCGGCCGCGTAGCCGTGCGCGGCGAGTTCGTCGGCCCCGGCGACGTGTCCGGCGATCCGGAGCCGGCCGAGCCGCAGCGCGGTGTGCCCGGTCCTGTCGCGCAGGCCGCGGCGGAGGGCGGTGTCGCGGTGCAGCAGGCAGTGCGCCTGCTCATGTGCGACGGCTGCGGCGCGGAGCGCCCCGGCGGGAAACCACTTCCGCCAGCTGAGCAGCTCGGCGAGCTCCTCGCCCAAGGCGAGGGTGTCGGCGAACAGTTCGACGGCGGGGGTGGGGCGCGAGACGTAGCGGGCGAGCAGCAGCCGGTCCATGCCGCCGTCGCGCACCACGACCCGTGCGGCGGGGGCGGGTCCGTGCGTACCGCCGTCGGCGGCGAGCCCGGCGCCGAACGCGGTCGCCGCCTCCGCCCAGCGGCGGAGCAGCGCGGGGTCGCGCCCCTCGTGCGTCGGGGTGTTGGCCAGCAGGCGGACGCCGAACTCCGCGTCGTCCAGCTCCGCCAGCCGCGCGCACTTCGCGCGCAGCTCGGCGCGGCGGGTGGGGGCGAGCCGGTCGAGGAGGGGGCCCGCCGCGGGCACCGGCACGCGGCCGGCGGCGGCCCGGCTCGGTGCACCCCTCGCCCCGGCCCTCATGAGCGGGCCTCCAGGACCGCGACCACCGGCTCGTCCGCCGCGCGCGAGCGCAGCTCGCTGCGGGCCAGCGCCAGCAGCGGCTCCGCGTCGAGGACGCCGGAGAGGTCCGCTATGCGGGTGCCGATCAGCAGCCGCAGGGCCGGGGCGCGGACGCCACCGTCGCCGTATGTGGTGGACTCGCGGATCAGCCGGGTCAGCAGCTCCGGGGCCTCGCCCGCCGTGGTGGTCGCGACGCGGGCGTCGGCGGCGTGGAGGCGCACCACGCCGTCCGCGTCGAGCACCCGGACCGGGTTGCGGGGCTTGCGGAAGCGGCGGCGGCGTTCGGTGCCGTAGACGGTGTGGGCGGGGGTGGCGGCGAGGATCTCGACCGCCGACGGGTGGGTCCTGAGGCTGGTCGCCGCCGCGGTGAGGCGCTCGTCGGCGTCGGCGCGATGGGTACGGTCCTGGGTGCGCAGCTCGGTGGCCCCGGTGGCGACGGCGCGAACGGTGTTGGTCTGCGGGTCGACGGTGACCTCGACCTCCACCGCCCCGGGCGCCGCGCCCTGCGCGACGACCGCGGCCTCGGCCTCGGCGCGGACGCCGAGGATCTGCTCCTGGGCGGCGCCCGGGATGATCCGTTCGATCTGCTCGCGCACCAGCGCGAGCGCGACGCCGATCGGGCTGATGACCTCGTTGTGCGCGGCGATCCGGCCGGTGAGACCGGTGGCCGCCGCCAGGTGCGGGGTGACGGCGGCGGCGCCTCCTCCGCCGCCGACCAGGACGGCGGAGTCGCGGTCGAGGCGGTAGTCGCGGATCATCGCGTCCACCACCTCGCGCACCCGCTTCACCCCGGCGTCGAGGATCTGCTCGGCGGCGCCCGCGACGTCGGTGCCCAGCGCCTGCGCCAGCGGCGTCAGCGCGCTCCGGGCCACCACCGGGTCGCAGGCGGCGAAGTCGCCGTCCGGCACCCGGCCGAGCGCGTTGGCCGCGCAGGTCATGGTGATGGCGAAGCGGCCGCCGGCGGCGTCGAGGACCGCGTAGTCGTCCGGGTCGCCGTCGAGCGGGCGCACGGTGGCGAGCTTCGCGTCGCGCAGATCCTCCGCATCGGCGTAGCAGGCGTAGGGCAGGCCGGCGATGTGCGCGCTGCGCGGCCCGACGGCGTGCACGGCCGGCCGCTGCCCGCCGCCGATCCGCACCATCGAGCCGCCGCCGACGCCGACCGTGCGGACGTCCAGCGCGGAGAGGTAGGAGGGCCTGCCGAGGATGGTGGCGTGCCGGACGGCGACCTTGCCGCGACGGATGACGCTGATGTCGGTGGAGGTGCCGCCGGTCTCCAGGAACACCCCCTCGCTGACCCGCTCCTGCATCAGCGCCCCCGCCACCCCGGCGGCGGGCCCGGACAGCACGGTCAGCAGCGGCCTCCGCCGCATCTCGGCCAGCGACATCACGCCGCCGTCGCAGCGCATCACCATCAGCGGCGCCTTCACCCCGGCCGCCGCGATGCTGGAGTCCACCAGGTCGGCGGTGGCCAGCATCTTCGGCATGATGGCGGCGTTGACGACGGCGGTCCGGGTGCGCTTGCGCAGTCCGTACAGCGAGGTGATCTCGTGCGCGGCGGTCATCGGGAGCCCGCACGGCCGGGCCGCCGCCAGCACGGCCTCCTCGCCGTCCGGCAGGTCGACACTGAACGGCTCGCTGGCCACCAGCACCTCCGCCCCGGCGGCGGTGACCTGCTCGACGGCGGCGCGCACGGCCGCCGCGTCGCCGGGGTCGCGGACGTGCGCGTAGCGCAGCGGGAGCCGCTTGCCGGGGGTGAGTTCGAGCTTGGCGAGCCCGGCGAGGCGCCTGGTCGGCACGGATCCGGGGCCGGTGCCGATGCCGATAAGGCCAACGGGGGCCACGTCGCCCTCCAGCAGGGCGTTGGTCGCCTGGGTGGTGCCGTGGGCGAGGAACGCGACGTCATCCGGGGCGCACCCGACGTCGTTCAGCAGCCGGTCCAGTGCCGTCACGATGCCGTGCGCGACACCGTCGGCGTGGTGGTGGCTGGTCGGGACCTTCACCTGGGCGATGAGCTCCAGCGTGGCGGAGTCGATCGCCACCGCGTCGGTGAAGGTTCCGCCCACGTCGATGCCGACGCGGATGCGGTGCGGGGCCATGATGGGGACACCTTCCTCTGTCGTACACGGATCGAGCGGATCGGTGCGGGCCGGTTTTTCGACGGGACGGGTGCGAGCCGTGCCACCGCTCCGCCCGCCCACGAGACATGGCCATCGGCATGCGCCGTCGGCGGCTCCGGACGCTCGGCGGTTCGCCGCCCTGTGTTTCTGGTCGCGCTCACCGCCTCACTCCCCTCCACCGCCAACGCGAAAGGCGCTACGCGCGAGAGCGTCGGCGCCTCCGGACGCTCGGCGGTTCGCCGCCTTGTGTTTCTGGTCGCGCTCACCGCCTCACTCCCCTCCACCGCCAACGGGGTGGGCCTCCGGCATGCGCCGTCGGCGGCTCCGGACGCTCGGCGGTTCGCCGCTCCATGCCCCCGGTCGCACTCACCACCTCGCTCCCCTCCACCGCCAACGGGGTGGGCCTCCGGCATGCGCCGTCGGCGCCTCCGGACGCTCGGCGGCTCATGCTTCACGGCGCTAGTAGCCGCGGACGTCAGGCCAGTGGCGCTGCACGCCGGCCCGGTCGAGCACGCGGGCGAACTCCTCGAACCTCTTGTCCTCCTCCTGAACCTGGTGCGGCCGCACGCCTTCGGCGAGACAGTGCGCGGCGAGCGCGCCGGCGACCTCGCCGACGTTCCACTCCACGGGATGCAAGCGGTAGCAGCCGTTGGTGATGTGCGTGGTGCCGATGTTCTTGCCGGCGGGCAGCAGGTTGCGGACCCGGCGCGGCACGAGCGCGCCGAGTGGGATCTCGAAGGGCACCGACCCGATGTCGATGTAGTTGTCGCCCCCGGTGGAGGGGTGCAGGTCGATGCGGTAGCCGCCGACGCCGACGGAGTCGCGGTGCCGGGTGCCGCCGTACGGGCCCACGATGTCGATGGCCACGTCGTGCTCGGTGACGGTGGTGACCGCCTTGATGCGGCGGGCCTCGCGCACGTACGCGGACTTGGCCAGTCCATCGGCGGTGCCGGTGACGTCGGGGCGAAGCTTCAGGCCGGGGAAGCCGGTGCCGCCATCGGGGCGCGGGGCCTCGGTCTGCAGCCAGTACAGGACGGACAGCGACAGCTCCCGGGCCCCGGCGAGCGCCTGCCGGGCGGTCTCGTCCCCGGCGCCGACCAGGGGCTTGAGCCAGTAGTCGTTGAGCGGCCAGTTGACGAGGGTGACGTCGGAGTCGAAGGCGCCGGGACGGTGCAGCCTCCGGGCGAGGATGCGGCGGAAGCCCCACAGCTCCTTGTCGCCCGCGTCGGCGCTCTGGTCGGCGGTGACGTTCAGCGGGTCGACCTCCGGGTTGGGTGCGAAGGTGCGCTCGACGGGCGCCAGCGTGCGAGGGTCGGGGGCGAGGAAGCCGAGCAGCGGCCCGGGCCAGAAGCCGGGACGGTACGAGCGCCAGAAGTCGTAGCCGTCCGGGCGGTCGACGGTGTGGTCCTCGCCCTCGTGGTGGGAGAGGGCGAAGCAGACGGTGATGCCCTGCTGGTTGAGCGGGTCGGCGGTCTCGGGGGCGTGCGGCTCGTCGTACTCGGCGCGGGCCTCGGCGCCGATGGCGTACTCGACGCCGGCGAGTTCGAGCAGTTCGCCGGTCTCGGTGGCGTCGATGACGTACGGGGCCGTGATGGTGTGGCGGGCGCCGTCGCGGACGTCCTCCACGGTGACGGCGCGCACGGTGTCGCCGTCGGCTTCGGCGGCGACGGGGCGGTGCTCGGTGAGCACGGTGAGCCGGCCGGCGGCGCGGTGCGGTGCGAGCATCGCCTCCAGCACCGCCAGCGCCACCCGCGGCTCGTGGCAGAGCTTGCTGACCCGGCCGGCGCCGGGGTTGAGCCGCGGCAGGGCGAGGGCCTCGGCGCGCAGCGGGTACCAGCGACGGTAGTGCTCGCGTATCCCCTCGCGGAGCGCCCGGTAGGTGGCGGTGACGCCGAACTGCTCCACCCAGGGGTGCTCGTCCGGGGGCACGGCCTGGGCGGTGAGCTGGCCGCCGATCCAGTCGGTCTCCTCGGTCAGGACAGCGGTGCGCCCGGCCCGGCAGACGGCGAGGGCGGCGGCCACTCCGCCGAGGCCGCCGCCCACGATGAGGACGTCGGTCTCGGCGGGGGTGGCGATGGGGGTGGGCATGTGCTGCGTGCTCCTTACTCGTTCCTCGTTCTGGCGGGGTCGCGAGTCACTGGGCGGGCGCCGGGCCCGTGGTGTCCCCGTGCCGGAAGGCGCAGGCCACCAGCGGCGACTCGGTCTCGCCCTCGGTGAGCAGGGCCGTGAGCGCGCGCACGGCGGCGGCGCCGAGCTCGGCCCTGGGGACGTCGAAGCCCGTTGGGCGGGGCCGTCCCGCGAGGTCGGCGGGCGGCGAGCCGAGCAGCACGAGGGAGACGTCCGTGGGAACGTCGAGCGCCGCGCCCTCGACGGCCGCGAGCAGCGCCCGCCAGGCGGCGCCGGTGTCGGTCTCCTCGGCGACGAACGCGGTGACACCCTCGGCGCGCCGCCGCCGCAGCCAGGCGGGAGTGATCTCGGCGGCCGGGTCCGCGGCCCGCATCACGGGGTCGGGGCCGTCGAGCCCGGTGGCGGCGAGCGCTTCGCGGAAGCCGCGCTCGCGGTCGGTGGAGGCGGGCGCGTCGTCGTCTTCCCGGACCAGGACGGCGCGGCGGTGGCCGAGCCCGGCGAGGTGCCGTACCACCTCAGCGCTGGCGTCGACGTAGTCGGCGCCGACCCAGGCCAGGCCGTCCAGCTCGTCGCGGCGGCCGATGTGCACGGCCGGGTAGCCGTGTTCGACGAGCCGGCGCAGTTCGCCGGTGGGTATGTGGCGGCCGAGGAACAGGCATCCGTCGGCGAGCCGGACCCGTTCCAGTGCGCCGGGCGCGCCGGCCTGTGCGCCGCCGGGGCTGGACCCGGTGAAGAGCACCAGGTCATAGCCGTGGGCCGCGGCCTCCTGCTCGACTCCGACGAGAAAAGGATAGTAGGAGTGCTCCACGGCGGTCGGGAACGTCGCGGTGAAGCTGAAGACGCCGAGCAGGTTGTTGCGGGCGGCGGCCAGCCGGCGGGCGGCGGGGTCGGGCACGTACCCCAGCTCCCGGGCGGCCTCCAGCACCCGGGCCCGGGTGTCGGGGTGCAGCGCGATGCCCTGCCGGTTGCCCCCGAGAACCAGCGACACCGTCGTCTGCGACACTCCGGCCAGCCGGGCCACTTCCGCCTGCCGCGGCCGCCCCCGCCGGACCTTCGCGGGCCGCTTCTCGACCATGCGCCACCTCCTTCGCTAATACGCATTAGCTCCCGGCTGTGCGCGCTATCCGAGTGCCGGTGCGGATTAGCCAGCACACTGCCTTCGGGTCACGGGGACCGTCAAGAGCAGCCGCAGGCTAATATCCGGCTAATATCCGCGCTTTGGAAACGGCGGCAGGCGATGCGCCGGAGCCATCGCGATGTCGTCGTCGCGGTGCGCCTGGACGTGGTCGCCGCTGCGCGTCGGCCGCCCCGGCCGGCCCGGGTCCGGAACTCGGCCGGGCGGGACCGCGGTTCTCCCACGGGAGCGTCGTGGACGGAACTCCTCCAGCGCGTCGAACCGGCCGGTGTCCCTCCGCGTCGGTGCGGACCGGTGACGTGCCGCCGGTCCACTCCCCGCAACGGCCGGGCGAGCGGTCCGTCAACGGTTGCGAATCGCGGGGAAGAGCGCCGTCCGGTCCGGCCGGGTCCGGCCGAACGGCTCCTACCGATCATGGAAGCCGCCGGGCTAACCTGGGTCGCCCTGATCCGGTCACCGGAACCGCAGAACGAAAGAGGCCGCCATGTCCTCCGCGACCCTCTCCCCCGTCTCCCTGGCGCAGGTCCGTGACACGTGGCAGGCGGTGGAGCGGGTGCACACCCTGGTGTACTTCGCGCCGGAACCGACGGCCGAGTACCAGGCGCTCGGGGTCGCGACGTACCAGGACGGATACTTCGCGTCACGGTCGGCGCCGCTGGGAACGGTCGCCGCGGACGTGGTGATCGCCGCCTTCTACTCGTTCAGCCCCGAACTCGTGCGCGCCTCGGTTCCGCGCGTCTGGGAGACCGTGTCCCCGGCCGCGATCACCGCCGCCCGGCTGCGCGGTGCCGACGCCGCCCTGCGCGCGGTCGCCCCCACGGACCTCCTCCGCTCGCCCGGCATCGCCGAGGCGGCCGAGCTCGCGCGCCGGGCCGCGCTCTCCGCCATCGAGCAGCCGCACGGCCGTCCGCTGTTCGCCGCGCACGCCACGCTGGACTGGCCGGACGAACCGCACCTGGTGCTCTGGCACGCGCAGACGCTGCTGCGCGAGTTCCGCGGCGACGGGCACCTCGCGGCGCTGCTCACCGCCGGCCTCGACCCGGTGGAGTCCCTCGTCAGCTACGCCGCCGCCGGACGGGCCGACGCGCACAGGCTGCGGACCTCGCGCGGCTGGCCGGCCGAGGCGTGGGCCGCCGCGGTCGACCGGCTGCGCGACCGCGGCCAGGTCACGGGCGGGGACGACGGCCGACCGGTCGAACTCACCGAGCTGGGCCGCCGGACCCGGGCCGAGATCGAGGAGCACACCGACCGGCTCGCCGCGCCCGCCTACGCCTCCCTCGGCGCCGAGGGCTGCGCCCGGCTGGCGCGGCTCGCGGCGCCGCTCGCCCAGGCCGTCACGGACTCCGGGATCCTGCCGGGAACCGCTCGGCCGGCGCCCACCGGCTGAAGTCGGCCGCTGCCCGGGGGGCGTCACCATGCCCCGCGTTCGTCGGCCGCGTCCACGTCGCCCGGCCGGTCGGCGGTGGCCCCGACGCGCGCCCTGACGCCCCTGCCGCGCGCAACCGCCATGCGGCCGGTCCGTTTCGTCCCCCTGCCGGGAGAAGCTCAGGCTGCTGGACGGCGTCCGCCGCGCCGTGGGCCTCCCGGGTGCCGACGGAACGCTCAGCGTTCGGGCGGCGTCACCGGCCACGGCAGGGAAGAACAGGCCTGGGACCAGGCGCCGAACCGCTGCCGGCCACCTCCGACGGAACCGTGCCGGCGTCCCTGCCCCGACCCGAGGAACTGGACGAGCGCAAGCAGGCGGTGCACCTGCTCAACGCGATACGCCCGCACCGGGGACCGGCCCCGTCCGGGCGGCAAAGGCTGCACCGGGACGCGCGTCGAGGCGGCCGTGATCCGGACATGGACGACCGGCTCGGCCCGAAGCGGCGCGGTCCACGCCCCCCGAAGAACTGCGGACGCGCCCCTGCCGGTGCTCCGCACACGCAACGCCGCCATCCAGCTGACTGAACGGCGGCCCGGTCAAGCGATCACTGAGCGGCGCACCCGCCCCTCGGCCACCGCAGAGCGGCGGGGTGCTCATCGGCGACGGGCCGCACATATCGGCCCGCAGCACGAGAAGTGGCACGACCGCAACGGCCCGAACGGCCCGAACGGCCCCGCGAGGGTTGCACGTTCGCCCACATCCGGCTCACCTGGACAAGTTGTTCCGATGTTCGGTGGGTCTCCGGGCATGCAGAGCGGGCGTCCAAGACCGAGTCGTGACGCAAGACCTGGACACCCTCCTCACCGCACTCCACGTCAAGATCGACGACCCGGCCGGCCGCCCCCGGCACCGGCTTCCGGCACGGCACCGTGTGGACCACCGCCCCCGTGCAGTGCGGTCGCTCCCGCCCCACAGTGCAACGCTCCGGCCCGGCCGGACGGGGCCGCACACGGCTACCGCAGCCGGTCCCACTCGCGCCTCTACCGGGGACCGCGCCTGCTCCTGGCGCGCACCCCGCACCGCCTGCCCGTCACGTGGCGCCCGGCCGGCCCGAAGAGCCGGCGAGCGCGCGGCCCTGGCGGCCACGCGGGAAGCAGAACCGCACCCGGCCGCCCGGCGGGGAGGGGCCGATCCTGATCGCCGGCCAGGGCTTCGCCTCCCGGCAGGTCCAGGCTGGACGCCTCGCGCGGGGGATCACGCTTGCTGCGGCCCTCCCTTCAAGCGGGACAGGCCCCGCCCCGGCGAACACCCGCTCACAGCGGTGCGGCAGTCGATCGAGCCGGTCAACGACACTCTCGAAGGCCGGCTCGGCCTGGAGCGCCACGGCGGACGGGTCCTTCGAGCGGTGCCGCGGTCAGGGCCGGCCGGCCGATCCCGGCCATGACCGCCGCGATCCGGCACGACCACCACACCGGCGCACCGGTCACCAGGTCCTTGATCGCCTACGACCACCAGCCACAAAAGAACCACTCGGCTAGGCCACCGCCGAGCTGCGTGGCGCTCATCGGTGATCGGCCGCACACGCCGTCCCCCAGATAGCGACCGGCAGCGCGAGAAATGGCACCACCGCAACATCTTGACGGCCGCGCAAGGGTCCATGTTCGCCCACATCCGGCTCACCGGTCTCCGAGCACCTCCCCGCCCGGCCCGGTCCGACCCTCGGACGGCCACAGGCGGTCCTCGGCGCCGCCGGAGTCCACGTCCCGGCCGTCAGCCCGGCGGCCCGTTGGGCGCGCTGGCCGCCCCGGATCGGCGTCAGGACGCGCGGCGGCGGGGTGGATCGCGCCACAGGGCGTCCGGTGGTCCCTCGGCGACCACCCGTCCGCGCACCAGCACGGCGACCCGGTCGCAGCGTTCGGCCTCGGCCCACTCGGTGGTGGCGAGGACCAGGGTGCCGCCGCGTCGGCGGCGGGCGCGGTCGAGGCAGCGCCAGATCTCGGCGCGGCTGCCCGGGTCGAGTCCGGCGCCGGGCTCGTCGAGGAACAGCACCTCGGGGTCGTGCACGAGCGCGCGGGCGACCTCCAGCCGGCGCCGCATGTCGCGGGTGAACCCGCGCACCGGCCCGCGGACGCGGTCGGTGAGCCCGACGGCCTCCAGCATGCGAGCGGCCCGTTCCCAGCAGGCGCTGCGCGACAGCCCGCAGTCGCGGGCCTGCCGCCAGAGGATCTCCACCGCGGTGAGCCGCTCGTCCAGGTCCCCCGCCGCCGCGCCGACCACGCCCACGCCGCGCCGCACCCGCTCGGGGAACGCCGTGACGTCGAGGCCGCCGACCTCGGCGCGGCCCGCACTGGGCGGTACCAGTCCGCCCAGCATCGCGATGGTCGTGGACTTGCCGGAGCCCTTCGGGCCCAGCAGCGCGACGGACTCGCCGGCGTGGACGGTCAGGTCCACCCCGCGCACCGCCCGCACTCCCGCGAAGTGCTTGCGCAGGCCGCGCGCCCGGATCGCCGCCGTCCCGGCGCCGACGGCGTCCCACCGGCCCGCTTCACCGGCGGCGATCACGGCTCGGGGACCATGATCAGAGGGCGGTAGTATCCGGCCCGCTGCTGCTCACCGATGGGCTCGCCGTCGACCTCGACCCACGCGTGCGCGCGGAACGGCTCGGTGCGCACCCCGAGGCACCAGGTGGGCCACACGCCGCGCATCCGGCACAGCAGCACGGTGGCGAGGGAACGCTGCACGCAGCCCTCTCCCGCGCAGAACAGGCTCACGGCGACGACCGTTTCGCGGGCGCGGCGCGCCTGCACCGCGGTGGCGGGCCGGGCGCCGCGCCGCAGCAGCCGCAGCACCGAGCGGATGCGCCGCGGGGGCAGGGTGGCGAGCACGTGCGCCAGGCCGACCGCGACCCGGCCGGACATCCGGCGCCCGAACGGCAGCCGCCGCCGGCGTGGCATCGCGCACGGGACGCTCATGGCGCCACCAGCCCGGCCCGCCGCAGCGACGCGAGCAACCGGCGCACGTCGACCGCAGCGCGGTCGGGGTGCACCGGATAACGGTCGGCCAGCCGGTCCGCCGCCTCCTCGGCGGTACAACCGTCCAGGAGCAGCCGGGTGACCACCGCGCCGGTGCCGTTGAGCTGGTAGTAGCGTCCGGTGCGTTCGTCGAGCAGCACCATTCCCTCCCCGGTGTCCGCCGCCGAGACATCGGCGCGCAGGGCCAGTGTCATGACTTTCCTTCCTCCAGAGGCCGGCAGCGGCGGGCCGCCCCGGCCCGGCGGGCGCCGCCCGCCCACGGCCGTCATGGCCGCCCGCCCAGGACGCGGGCCGGCACGGACCGGCCCGGGTCGACCTGCGTCGAGCGCAGCCACGCCTCCACCCCGAGCGTGGCCTCCATCTGGCTGAGCGTCGTGGCGCTCGGGTGCACGCCGGTGATGGCCTCGCGCAGCCCCACGGGATCGACGAGTCCGAGCCGGGCCAGCCGGAGATCCTCGGTCAGCGCCACGAGATCCGGCCGGTTGTACCGGAGCCCGGCGAAGGCGTCGGCGCTGAAGTCCCCCTTGGTGCGGCGGGCGAGCAGGCCGTCCGGCAGGACGCCGCGCAGGGCCTCGGCGAGCAGCGGCTTGTAGCGGAACGGCGTGCACTGCTCCTCCGGGCGCACGGCCAGCACGGCGTGCACCACCGTGTCGTCGAGATAGGGGGCGGCCAGCGACACCCCCGCCGCGCGGTACAGCACGGCCAGCGAACGCAGCGTCACCCCGGAGGTGCGCACGGCGGCCAGGGTGGCGTGCCGGCCCCGGGTGGCGGCGAGCGGGGCGGCCGACTCGGCGGCGTCCCGGACCGCCTCGCGGGCCAAGGCGGCGGCGTCGTCGGTGGCCCAGGCGGGCAGGCGGGCCGGCAGGATCCAGCCGAGGTGCGGGTCGTGCGGCCGCGGGACGGGGTCGGTGAGGGCGCGGCCGGCGCGGTCGTAGGCGGCGCGGTAGGAGTCGTGGCCGACCAGGGCGCGGGCGGTCGCGTCCAGCGGCCAGCGGTGCAGGGCGCGGAAGCCGCGCGCGGCGCGGACGGCCGCCCAGGGGCGGACGCGCAGCAGGTCGTGCAGGTACAGGGCGGTGCCGGTGAACAGTTCGTCGGCGCCCAGTCCGCTGAGGTGCAGCCGAGACCCGGCCTCGACCAGGGACGCGGTGATCTCAGGCACCCGGGCGATCCCGCGGACCCAGCGGAAGGGTTCATCGAGCGGAAGCCGCGGCTCCACGAGGCCGGAGAACCACGGCGACAGCCGCTGGGTGCCGGTGATCTGGTGCTCGGCCCGGACCAGCGCGGCGCGGGCCCGCCGCGCCCACACGGCGTCGTCGTTGCCGGCGTCGGCGGCGCCCCAGCGATGGGTGACGAGCCGGACTCCGGTGCGGGCGGCGAGGAAGCACAGCGCGGTGGAGTCCAGCCCGCCCGAAAGGTCGGCGCTGACGACTCCGCCGTCGGCCGCGCAGGTGGCGACGGCTCCGCCGAGGGCGTCGGCGACCCGGTCGGCGCCCTCGGCGAGGGAGAGCGCGGCCTCGGGAGCGCGCCACCAGCGGGCCATGCGGACGGTCGCGCCGGGGGCCAGCACGAGGGCGTGGTCAGGGGGGACGCTGTGCACGTCACGCCATACGCTGCGCTCCTCCAGGGGAGGCGCGGGCGCCGGGGTGACGAGCCGGAGGGCGAGCGCGCGCTCGTCGATGGCGGCGTCGCCGAGCCGGGCGAGGACGTCGGCGCGGTCGGCGGCCACGGTGGCGCCGCGGATCCGGGCGTGGAAGAGCCTGCGAGTTCCGGAGGCGGCGCCCCGCGCCCACACCGTTCCGGCGATGGAGGCCACCAGGTGGAAGCTGCCGGCCAGGGTGCGGGTCCGGTGCTGGATCAGGCCGATGTCGGGGGTGTCGCGGATGAGGGCGGCGAGTTCCGCGGCGCTCGCGGAGCAGCGGCCGAAGACGGCGATCATGGCGGTGCCCGCACCCGCGACGGTGACCTCGCCGGGCGGCCAGCTGCCGATGAGCCACGGCCGCCCGGACGCGTGGGTGAACACCTGCGCGGCGCACGAGTGATCGCCGCCGGGTGGCCGCTCGGACGGCGCTATCCCGCTCCGCAGCCGCTCGGACGGTGCTATCCCGCTCCGCAGCCGCTCGGACGGCACTATCCCGCTCCGCAGCCGCTCGGGCTGGAGTTCCCGCGCCGCCGCGCTGCCCCCCTCGTCGTCGGGGAACACGGCGAACCACACGTGCTCGGACAATCAACACCTCTTATGTCGCGGCTGGTGTCGCGGCGGGAGGGGACCGGCCGGTCCGCGGAGCCGTGGCGGACCGGCCGGTGTCTCCTGACGTCGCGCGGTCCACACGGCTGGGCCGGCCGGCGGGGCACCGGGAGGCGCTGACCGCGAAAGACGGTCGTACGAGGGGCGTACCCGGGCCGACGAAAGGTGCGCGGCCCGCCGGTGTCGGCTCAGGGCCAGATTCCGAAATCCCAGCCGTCGTAGACGGGGAACAGGCCGTAGCCGGTGGTGAGTTCGGCGAAATCGCCGACCTCCACCAGGACGGGGGTCTCGTACACCGGCGTCGTGTCGTACATGGGGATCACCCCCTTTCCGGCGGCGGGCCATCTCGTCTCACCAGTCGAGGAAATTCCCTCCAGCAAATATGGAACACACATGCCACCTGCGCACTTTACCGATGCTTTACCTTCGTGGCGTGCACACCGAAGTCCGATTCCGTCACCCGGTTGCGCCCAACCGAAACGGCGGTATCAGCCGTCACCAATTGCGCGCCGGTGGCGGGTAACCGTCGTCGCACGTCGCGACAGCGCCGGAGTGTCGACGGCGCCCGCGAAGCGGAACGGCGTAATGTGATCATCGACGGCGGCGACCGAAACCGGGATTCGCCGACCGGTCGACCGCCGTACAAATACCGGAATTCCCGCGATGACGGATTCACCGGCGGCCCGTCATGGCCGCCCTCCGCCACTACGTATCGGGGGCCACCGGCCGCGATTCACAGAATTCCCGCCCGCCCTTTTCCTGGTTTCCCGTCGACCCGGAATAGACGGAGCGTATCGGCGCGCACACGCTGCGCCACGACACCGGGTCGGTGCCGGGCGACCGTCGGCCGAACGGCGGTTTCCCGGGCCCCCCTCCCCGGAGGCCCGCCGGGTCTGGCCTAGGGTTGCCGCGTGCAGGTCAGCTACGCGAGCGCGCAGGGCACCGGCGCCCATAACGAGGACCACGCGGCGGCGGGGACGGACTGGGCGTTCGTGCTCGACGGCGCCACCGCGCCGCCCGGCGTCGACACCGGCTGCCGGCACGGAGTCCGCTGGCTGGTCGCCCAGCTCGCCGGGGCGCTCACCGCGGAGCTGGCCGCGGACCCGCCCGGCCGGGAGCACCCGCTGGCCGACCTGCTCGCCGCGGCGATCGAACGGACCCGCGCCGCGCACGGGCCGGGTTGCGACCTCGGCAACCCTGACAGCCCGTCCTCGACCGTCGCCCTGGTGCGCCGCACCGGGCCCGGGTTCGACTACCTGCTGCTGGCCGACTCCGCCGCACTGTTCCGCACCCCCGACGGCGCGATCACCGCGGTCACCGACGACCGGCTGGACCACCTGCCGGGCGGCCGCCCCTACTCGCTCGAACTGGTGCGCGCCGCCCGCAACAGCCCCGGCGGGTTCTGGGTGGCGAGCACCGACCCGCGAGCGGCCCACGAGGCGGTGACCGGCTCGGTCCGCTCGGCCGACGGCCGGTTCGCGCTGCTCACCGACGGTGTCACCCGGCTGGTGGAGTACTACGGTCACCGGTGGGACGCGGTCTGGGACCGGCTCACACAGGACGGCCCGGCCGCCCTCGTGGCGTGGGTCCGCGCGGAGGAGCGGCGGCACGGCGTCCCGCGCGGCAAGCCGCACGACGACGCCACCGCGCTGCTGGGGGTTCTCCCCCCGCCCGGCCGGCCGGAATCGGGCGCCTGATACCGCCGGTCCGCCCACGGGCGCCGCGGCGCGGCGCCCGGGTGGCTACGTGCCGTTCCCGCTCCGCTCGGCGGCCTCGATGTCGGCCGCGGTCGCCTCGACCTGGTCGGCTTCGAACTCCTGCCGCGCGAGGTCGACATGCGACTTGCGGATGATCTCCACCACCTCGTCGGGGTCGTCGGTGAGGTGCATCAGGCCGGGATCGTCGTGGGAGATGACGCCCTCCAGCAGCAGGGTGCGCCGGATCCAGTCGCACAGCCCGCCCCAGAACTCCGAACCGACCAGCACCACCGGGAAGCGGGTGACCTTCCCCGTCTGCACCAGCGTGATCGCCTCGAACAGCTCGTCCATCGTGCCGAAGC
Organism: Marinactinospora rubrisoli; assembly: GCF_042664915.1. Taxonomy (NCBI): domain Bacteria; kingdom Bacillati; phylum Actinomycetota; class Actinomycetes; order Streptosporangiales; family Nocardiopsidaceae; genus Marinactinospora; species Marinactinospora rubrisoli. The sequence continues at coordinate 801,880 of NZ_JBHTBH010000001.1, read as the reverse complement.
CGCCCGGCAGCACGACGAAGGCCTGCGAGTACTTCACGAACATGGTCTTGCGCACGAAGAAGTACCGGAAGGTGACCCCGACGTCGACGTAGTCGTTGAGCATCTGCTCGAACGGCAGCTCGATGCCGAGGCCGATCGAGGTGCCGCCCGCCTCCTGCGCCCCCTTGTTCGCGGCCTCCATCAGGCCCGGCCCACCGCCCGTGATGACGTTGTAGCCGGCCTCGGCGAGCCTGCGCCCGACGGCCTCGCCCACGGCGTAATGGGGGTTGCCCGGCCTGATCCGGGCGGAACCGAACACGCTGACGGACTGGCCCACCTCGGAGAGCAGTCCGAAGCCCTCCACGAACTCCGACTGGATCCGCAGCACTCGCCAGGGGTCGGTGTGCACCCAGTCGGTGGGTCCGCGTCTGTCCAGCAGCCGCTGGTCGGTGGTGGTCGTGGGGATGGCGCCGCCGCGGTAGGTCAGCGGGCCCGCCCGGCGGACTTTCGATCGCGATTCCGTCATGGAGTCACGCTACCCGGATCGGGTGCCCTCGGATCGACGTCGGCGGCACCGGCCGGCGACCAGCGGCGAACGGGACGGTGCGGCGGCCGCGCGGCCCCCGGCACGTCCGCTCAGGCCCCGGTCAGCCAGCCGGCCATGCGGCTCTCCGCCGCCGCGATCGCGTCCAGCTCGACGTACTCGTCGCGGGTGTGCGCCAGCGTCGGGTCCCCCGGCCCGTAGTTGACGGCGGGGATGCCGAGTTCGGCCATCCGGGCGACGTCGGTCCAGCCCAGCTTGGCGCGCGCCTGCCCCGCGCCGACCGTGCGGACGAACGCGTCGGCTGCCGGGTGGTCCAGGCCGGGCCGGGCGGCGGGCGCGGCGTCGATGACGCGCACCTCGAAGCCGTCGAACACGTCGCGCAGGTGCTCCTCGGCCTCCTTGAGCGTCAGGTCGGGGGCGAACCGGTAGTTGACCGTGACCACGCACTCGTCGGGGATCACGTTGCCGGCCACCCCGCCGGAGATGAACACCGCGTTCAGGCCCTCGTGGAACCGCAGTCCCTCGACCTCGGGGCGGCGGGGGGTGTACGCGCGCAGGATGTCCAGCACCTGCCCGGCGTCGTGGATGGCGTTGCGCCCCATCCAGGATCGCGCGCTGTGCGCGCGCCGGCCGGGCACCACGACCTGCGCGCGCATGGTGCCCTGGCAGCCGCCCTCGATCACGCCGTCCGTCGGCTCCAGCAGCACGGCGAAGTCGCCGGCCAGCCAGTCGGAGCGGGTCCGCGCCAGCCGCCGCAGCCCGTTGCGCTCGGCGTCGATCTCTTCGCAGTCGTAGAAGACGTAGGTGACGTCGTGGACGGGCTCGGGCACGGTCGCGGCCAGCCGGAGCTGCACGGCCACGCCGCTCTTCATGTCCGACGTCCCGCACCCGTACAGCCGCCCGTCGCGAACGTGCGAGGGCACGTTCCCCGCGATCGGCACGGTGTCGATGTGCCCGGCGAGCACCACCCGCTGCGGCCGGCCGAGGTCGGTGCGGGCGACCACGCAATCGCCGTCCCGCCGCACGTTCAGGTGCGGCAGCGCGCGCAGCTCCCGCTCGACGGCGTCGGCGAGCACGCGTTCGCCGCCGCTCACCGACTCGATGTCGACGAGCTGGGCGGTCAGGGTGCGGACGTCGGCGCTGAGATCCAACATGGCAGGGCTTTCGGCTCTCGACTGTCGTGGGTTCGTGCCGGGTGCGGGCGGCCGGCCGCCGCCTCGGGCGGCGGCCGGCGGAGGTCAGGCGTTGAGGCCGTGCTCGCGCAGCAGGTCGTTCAGGGCGAGCTTCTCGTGCTCCTGGCCCTCTTCCAGGCGCTTGAGAACGAGCAGGCACGGCACGCCGAAGTCGCCGCCCGGGAAGCTCTTCACCCGGTTCGCGGTGACGCACACCGACCACGCCGGGGCCTCGCCACGCGGCAGTTCCTCGCCGGTCTCGGCGTCGTAGACGCGGGTGGAGGCGGTCAGGATGGTGCTGGCGCCGAGCTTGGCCCCGCGGCGCACCCGCGCCCCCTCGACGACCATGCTGCGGGAACCGAGGAACGCGTCGTCCTCGATGATGACGGGCGACGCCTGCGGCGGTTCGAGGACGCCGCCGACGCCGACACCACCGGACAGGTGCACGTTCTCGCCGACCTGGGCGCAGGAGCCGACGGTGGCCCAGGTGTCGACCATGGTGCCGGACCCCACCCACGCGCCGAAGTTGGTGAACGACGGCATCAGCACGACACCGGGGGCGAGGTAGGCGCCCCAGCGGGCGATCGCGCCCGGGACGACCCGGACTCCGTCGAACCGGGTCTTCAGCGGTATGCGGTCGTGGTGGTGGAACTCGCCGACCTTCGACTCCACCATGCCCAGGACTCGGAAGCTGAGCAGGATCGAGCGCTTGGCGCGTTCGTCGACGACGACCCGGTCCGTCTCGGGGTCAACGAAGGCGACGCGGGCCTTGCCGGCGTCGAGTTCGTCGACCGCGCCCACGATGATGTCACGGGCCTCGGTGTCGTCGGGGGTCAGCTCGGATCGGCGCTCCCACAGCTCGTCGATCGACGCGGGAAGCGGACTGGTGAACGAGGTGGTCATGGCTGTGGAGCCTACTGGGTCCGGCCGGGCCGGATCGAACAGGGCGGGCCGGCGGCGCGGGTTCGCCCCGGGCGTGTTCATCCGCGCCCTCTAGTATCGGGGGCGTGTCTGGTGGGGCCCCGCCCTCCTGCGCGGCGCCGCCCACACCGGCCGGCGTGCTCGGCGAGGAGCGGCGCGGGGCGGTACGCACGGGTGTGCCGCCCGTCGCGGGCGGCAGCCACCAGCCACGCTCCGGCGGCTGCCCCGCCACCGCACCACGCCCTGCCGCGGCCGTGGGGAGACGGGGCCGCGCGTCGGCGTCACCCGTTCTGTCCGTCGAGGCGGCTCCCCCGGCCCGGTTCCGGTCCCGCCCCTAGCCATTACGGTCTGCGTGTGCCAAAGAAGCGTCGAAGAATCTCCGCCTTCATCAAGATCCTCACCGCGCTCACCGTGGTCTGCGCCGCCATCGTCGCCGGCGGCTACTACGTGGTCCGGTCGGTGCAGCGGGTCGAGCTGACACCGCCGCCGCCCGTGTCCGGCTGTACCCTCACCGCCGCGGGCGAGACCGACGAGCTGGAGGTCGAGCAGGCGGCGAACGCCGCGACGATCAGCGGCGTGGCGTTCGGCATGGATCTGCCGCCGCACGCCGTGGTCGTGGCGTACGCCACTGTCTGGCAGGAGTCGAAGTTCCGCAACATCGGGTTCGGCGACCGTGACTCGGTCGGACTGTTCCAGCAGCGCCCGTCGCAGGAATGGGGCGACCCGGAGCACCTGATGGACCCGGTCTACTCCAGCCGCGCGTTCTACGAGCGGCTGGCCGAGCTGTCCGGCTACCAGGACATGCCGGTCTACGAGGCGGCCCAGGCCGTGCAGCGCAGCGCCGACGGCTTCGCCTACGACCAGCACGAGTCGCGCTCCCGCACCATGGCCGAGGCGTTCACCGGCGCGGAGGGACCCGCGGTGACCTGCTGGTACGACACCGAAGCCGCGGACGCGGCCGACGTCGAAGGCGCTCGGGCGGAGATGGACCGGGTGTTCTCGGCCGGTCAGGACCGGCCGGCGGACGGCGCGGAGCCGCAGACCGGCGACCGGCGGTGGGCCATGGCGCTGTGGGCGGTCGCGAACGCCGAGGAGTACGGGCTGACGACGGTCGAGTACGGCGGCTGGCGGTGGACCGCCGCGGACGGCATCGACGGCTGGACCGAGGTCGGGGGCGAGAACGCGGCGCCCACGGCCGAGGACGCCGGGGAGTCCGCGGAGATCGTCCTGCGTTAGGGGGCCGCCGGAGCGCCGGTTCCGGCCCCCTACACCTCCAGAGCCGCCAGCCGCTTGGCCGCCGCGGCGACCCGCTCATCGGTGGCGGTGAACGCGACGCGCACGTGCCCGCCGCCGTCCGCGCCGTAGAAGTCGCCCGGCGCGACCAGGATCCCCAGGTCGGCGAGCCGGGCGACGGAGTCCCAGGCGTCGTGCCGAGGGTGCGCGGCCCAGAGGTACAGCCCGGCCTCGGAGTGCGTGATCCGCCAGCCGGCGCGTTCGAAGGCGCCGCGCAGCAGTTCGCGGCGGACGCGGTAGCGCTCCTTCTGCTCGTCGGCGTGCCGGTCGTCTTCCAGCGCGGCCGTCATGGCCGCCTGCACCGGGGCGGGCACGATCATCCCGGCGTGCTTGCGCACCGCCAGCAGCTCGCCGACCAGCTCGGGATCGCCCGCGACGAACGCCGCCCGGTAGCCGGCCAGGTTGGACCGCTTGGACAGCGAGTGCAGCGCCAGCAGCCCCTCGTGCGAGCCACCGCAGACGTCGGGGTGCAGGATCGACGTCGGCCGCACGCCGTCCCAGCCGAGGTCGAGGTAGCACTCGTCGGAGGCCACGACGGCTCCGCGCTCGCGCGCCCACTCCACCACCTTGCGCAGGTGGACGGCGGGCAGCACCCGCCCGGTGGGATTGGCAGGCGAGTTGATCCACACCAGCCGCACCCGCCGCGGGCCGAGCGCGGCCAGCCCGTCGGCCGGCACCGGAGTGGCACCGGCGAGCCGGATGCCGATGTCATAGGTGGGGTAGGCGAGTTCGGGGTGGACGGCGACGTCGCCGGGCCCCAGGCCGAGCAGGGTGGGCAGCCAGGCGACCATTTCCTTGGAGCCGATGGTGGGCAGCGCCGCGGCCGGGTCGAGCGGAACGCCGTGGCGACGCTCCAGCCAGCCCGCGATCGCCTCGCGCAGCCGCGGCGTCCCGTAGGTGGCGGGGTAGCCCGGGGAGTCGGCCGCGCCGGCGAGGGCGGCGCGCACCGCCTCGGGCACCGGGTCGACCGGGGTGCCGACCGAGAGGTCGACCAGCCCGTCCGGATGTGCGGCGGCGGCCTCCTTGTGCGGGGCCAGCCGGTCCCAGGGGAAGGTCGGCAGCCGGTCCGCCACGCGGCGTCGCCCGCTCTCCGAGCCAGTGAGCCCCATGAACGCTGTCACCTCGATTTCGCTTGTCGCGAACACGGTCGCTGGTGCACCCCGCGCGCCCGGCCGGCGGCGGAGGCGGGTGGGGTCCGCGCCGCGGGGCCACCGCGGCCGCGCCCCGGGCCACCCTCCCGATCATTCGCCACGGGAGAGAGCCCATCCCCGTTCACTCGCCACGGGAGAGAATCCATTCCCGTTCACTCGCCACGGGAGAGAATCCATTCCCGTTCACTCGCCACGGGAGGCTCCGTCAGCCCTCGCTCTGCGGGGGCAACGCGACCACGAGCGGGTGGTCCCGCTCGATCTTGCCGACCTTGGAGGCGCCGCCGGGGGAACCGAGCTCGTCGAAGAACTCGACGTTGGCCTTGTAGTACCCGGACCACTCTTCGGGCAGGTCGTCCTCGTAGTAGATGGCCTCGACCGGGCACACCGGCTCGCACGCACCGCAGTCGACACACTCGTCCGGGTGGATGTAGAGCATGCGCTGGCCCTCATAGATGCAGTCGACGGGGCACTCCTCGATGCATGCCTTGTCGAGCACGTCGACACAGGGCTGCGCGATGACGTAGGTCACGTCGTACTCCTCTTCGGTCTTCGCCACGTTGACCGCATATGCGCATATGGATGTTCGCGGTGTCACATAGCCTGGCGATGCCGGGGTGGTGGCATGCGGGAACGTCGGCCGGTGGACACGCGTTTCGCTGTTTCTAGTATTGCGTTGCTTCGGCCTTCGAGCGTAATTGGGGGTCCACGAGGTGGGGTACGTCGCGCGGCTGGCCGATTCGGTGACACCGCAGGACGTCGGCCGGCGCGTCACTCTGCGCAACCGGCTGCCAGACGGACGGTTCCGAGATATCGTCGGTGTCCTGGTGTCATGGGAGAACGGCGTCCTCCGGGTGCGCCGCCGAGACGGCTCCGTCGGCGAGGTCGCGGCGCGCGACGTGGTCGCGAGCAGAGTCGTGCCGCAGCACCCGCCCCGGCGCCGTGGCGCTCCGGGCACCGGGCGGGATGGCCGGGACCCCTAGGTCACGGTCCGGCGGGGAGAACAGGAGCAGCCGCAGCCGGGCGCGCGGCCCGAGCAGGAGGTGACGGAGCCACACCATGCAGGAGACCGTCGCGTCCGCTCTCGCCCAGATGGCTCGCCTGGACCCGGCCGCGGCCCGCAGCGCGGAGTCCGCTCTGGCCAGCCTCACCGCCGGGCAGGATCTGGAGCGGCTGACCCAGCGCGCGGTACAGGAGTTCTGCTGGTACGTGCTTCCGGCCCGGTTCTCCGCGGAGTCGCAGGACCGGCTGTTCGTGGCGCACTCGCTCGGCCGGCTGTTCTCCCTCCTCGACCTGCCGCGTTACGCCGGCATCTGCACCTCCGACCACACCCGTGAGATCCTCGCCGCCTACGCGCTCGGGCACCACACCGGTGTCGCCGCCTACGAGCGCCGGATGCGCGCCTCGGGGATCGAGCCGCCGGATCTCGCCGAGCTGACGTGGGGCACCGCGCTGGGCAGCGCCGAGATCGAGGCGTACCAGGCCACCTCGGCCGCCCTGGAACTCGCCATCGCCGCCGGTGAGGTGCGGCCCGGCACGCCCGGCTGGCGGGCCGCGCAGGAGCAGCACGCCCGTGTCTTCCTCACCCAGCCCGACGGGCACGGCCGGAGCCGGCTGGACCGGATCCGCGAGGAGCGGGTGCGCGACTGGCTGGCCGCGCGCTCGCACCCGCACCGGCAGCAGTTGTGGCCGCTGCTCGGCCAGATCATCGCCGGGGCCGAGCTCCCGAACGGCGCGGCACGCGCGCTGGCCCCGGTGCACCGGCTGCTCGACTACGCCGACGAAGGCATCCAGCTCACCCAGATCGGCTACATCTCCCCGACCGTGGTGCGGGAGCTGTGCGCGGAGTTCGACTGGTCCACCTCTCCGTCGCCGCCGCGCAGCGAGACCGACGTCATGCAGCTCATCGCGCTGCACAAGCTGCTGCGCGGCATGCGAGCGGTCCGCCGTTCCGGCCGGCGGCTGGTGCTGACGCGCCGCGGCCAGCGGCTGCACGCCAGCACCGAGGCGCTGTGGCGTGCCGTTGCGGAGAGCGTGCTGCGGACCGACGGCTTCCAGCAGGCCGCCGCCGAGACGCTGTTCGGTCTGCTGCTCCTGCGCTCCCCGCGCGCGGGGAGCCATCGGCGGGAGGACGGCGATGGGGTCAGTATCGCCGAGGAGGCCCGTCTCGTGCTGACCGACGCCGGGTGGGAACACGACGGCACCGGCGAGGAACCGGGCACCCAGCAGGTGCGGTCGGTGCTGATCACGGTCACGTGGCTGCTGGAGACCCTGGGCTGCCTGCGCGACCCCGGCCTGCTCGGCGAGGCGCGCTGCCAGCGCCTGACCACGGTCGGCCGGGCGTTCGTGCTGACCGCGATGCATCTCTCGGCGACCACGCCGCGCGCCTCCCTTTAGGCGCCGGGCCGGTGGCCGGCCCGGCTCGAAGCCACCCGGTGCCGGTGCGCCGGCGGGACCCCATAGCCTGACAGGTGGATCACCGGCGCCGGGTCCGGCGCCGACGGCCACCGACACGATCAGCAGGAGCACTGCATGTCCACGCCTGAGTCCGAGACCCGCTCCGCGGCCACCGGGGCCGGGAACCCGGGCGAACCCGCCGAGACCGGCGCGGCCGACGCGGTCCAGACGTCCGGGCAGCCCGATGGCGGGGCGGCCGCGGGGGACGGCGCGGACCGGTCCGGGTCCCGCGATGCCGGCCGGTGGGCGTTCGCGCCCAGCCCGATGTTCGTTCTGCTGCTCGGCATCACCGGTCTGGCCGGTTGGTTCTCCTGGACGCGGGCCGAGGAGAACTGGTCCGACGGCAACGTGGTGTACGCGCCGTTCGTGCTCATCCTCGGGGCGTGGATCGTCACGGTAGCGCTGCACGAGTTCGCGCACGCCGTCCTCGCCTACCGGTTCGGCGACCGTGCCCTCCGCGGCAGCGGCTACCTGCGCCTCAACCCGTTCCGGTACCGGGAGCTGTTCGCCGGACTGCTGCTGCCGGTCGTCTACCTGGTGCTGGGCGGTTTCGGCATGACCGGCCCGGCCGTGCACCTGGACCGCGCCGCGGTGCGGGGGCGGGCGCGGCGCAGCCTCGTCGCGCTCGCCGGCATCGTCGCGAACCTGCTGCTCGCCGTCGCGCTCGGCCTGGTCGTGGGGGCGCTCGTCCCGACGGGGGCGGTCACCAACAACTACCTGCTCGTCGGGCTGATGTACGTCAGCTTCCTGGCCATGACGGCGGCCCTGGTGAACCTGCTGCCGGTGCCGGGGACCGACGGCTTCGACGTCATCGCGCCGTTCCTTCCGGAGAAACTGGCGCGGCAGGGGCACACGGCCGGCGTCTTCGGCTCGATCGCGGTGTTCGCGGTGCTCTGGTTCCCGCCGGTGCACACCGCCTTCCTCGACCTCATGTACCGGGTGATGGAACTGGTCGGCCCGAACCGCGACTACATCGGGTTCGGCCAGTTGCTCTTCCAGTTCTGGGTGGGCTGACCACGGGCGGACGCTGCGCGCCGCGGCGTCACCGGCTACGCGGCGCCACCGGGGCGGGCGTGCTCAGCGCGGTGGCGAGCACCGACACCGCCATGCCGCCGAACAGGAACGCGTAGTTGATCGCGGCCGAGGTGAGGATCACGTCGCCGGACGACGACCAGCTGACCAGCAGGAAGCTCGCCGCGATCCATCCGGCCGCGGGGAGTCCGGCGCCGAGCCGGGTGCCCATGCCCCATCCGGCAGCGCGGCAGCCGGCGAACAGCACGAGCAGGACCAGCGCCAGCGTGCCGGCCGCCAGGCCCTGGCCGACCGGGCCGGTCAGCCACAGCCATGACAGCCAGCTCGATGCCAGCCCGCACACGGTGCCCGCGACGACGCCGAGGACCGCGAGCAGCGTGTAGGCCGCGCCCGCCAGCACGAGACGCGGCAGCCGCCCGGGGCGGGCGCCGGCACGCGGGGGCTGCGGTGCCGCCGGGGTGCGCTGGGACTGGGGCGAGGAGGTTGCCACCCTCGCAGGCTACCCGGCCGCCCCGGCGCGCGCCGACCGGTGGCCGGCTCCCGCCGGACGGGCGGGTCAGGCGAACAGGTCGGTCTCGTACCCGCCCGGTCCGCGTCTGGGTGAGGGCCCGCGCAGCAGCGAGAAGTACTCCACGGCGCTGATCTCCTGCGCGATGCCGTTGGAGAGCGCGAACAGGTCGGCCTCGACCGTGACCTGGGTGGCGTGCTCGCGCAGGGCGAGGACCTTGGCGGCCCAGTACGCGCCGGCGTCCACGCGGGTGGTGACGAGCTCGTCGGGCGTGCCCGGGGCGATGTCCTCGATGGTCTTGGGCGCGCTGAAGGAGCCGGAGTCGTCCTGCAGCCGCTCCACCGACGCCGCCAGCACCGATCGCGGCTGGGCGACGGCGTACAGCTTGCGGGTCTGCCACGGGGTGCCGGGCAGCGCGCGCTCGCCGGCCCTGCCGAAGGCGCGCACCGCGACCCGGTGCGCCTGGATGTGGTCGGGGTGCCCGTAACCGCCGTTGTCGTCGTAGGTCACCATGACGTGCGGGCGGACCTCGCGGATGACCAGCGCGAGCTCGTGGGCGGCCTCCTCGACGTCGGCCTGCCAGAAGCAGCGGGGGTCGTCGTTGGTCGCCGCGCCCATCATGCCGGAGTCGCGGTACCGTCCGGGGCCGCCGAGGAAGCGGTGGTCGCGCACGCCCATGGCGAGGCAGGCCCGGGACAGTTCGCCCACCCGGTACTCGCCGAGGCCACCGTCCCGGTCGCTCGCCAGGTGCGCGAGATGCTCGGGGATGACTTCGCCCTCCTCGCCGAGCGTGCACGTGACGAGGGTGACCTGGGCTCCTTCGGCCGCGTACTTGGCCATGGTCGCCCCGGTGACGATGGTCTCGTCGTCCGGATGGGCATGGACCAGCAGGATGCGGCGATCTGTCATATCCGGGACGATACCTGGCCGGACGCCGCATGTTCGGTAACGCCGTACCGAAACCGGAGGCCAGGTGCGGCCGACCGTATGTGCGCCGCCGGCATGATCAGCACCCCTGCCACAATCGGCTCATGAGTTTCCCTCGCCAGCAGGCCCGGACCCGGCGTTTCACGCTCGGCGTGCCCCGGGCGTTCCAGATCTCCCCGGACGGCGGCCGGGTCGCGTTCCTGCGCGGCCGTGACGGCACCGACACCGCGACGTCGCTGTGGATCCTCGATCTCCGCGGCGGCAGGGAGCGGGTGGTCGCCGACCCGCGGCGGATCGGCCGGATCGACGAGGATCTGCCGCCGGAGGAGCGCGCCCGGCGCGAACGGCTCCGGGAGACCGGCGGCGGCATCGTCGCCTACACGGTGGACGACGCGTTCGAGCGGGCGGTGTTCACGTTGTCCGGCCGCCTCTACTCGGTCGACCTGACCGACGGCGCCGAGCCCCGCGAGCTTCCGGCCGTGGCCCCGGTCGTCGACCCGGTGATCGGCCCACGCGGCGACGCGGTCGCCTACGTCAGCGGTGGCGCCGTCCACGTCCTGGACCTGGCGTCCGGAGCGGACCGGGTGGTGGCCCGGCCGGGGGAACCGAACGTGACGTGGGGGCTCGCGGAGTTCATCGCCGCCGAGGAGATGGGCCGCTACCGCGGCATGTGGTGGGCGCCGGACGGTTCCGCGCTGCTCGCGGCCCGGGTGGACGACAGCGCCGTCACCCGCTGGCACATCGCCGACCCCGCCAGCCCCGAGGCCCCCGCGCAGGTCATGGCCTACCCGGCGGCCGGCACCGCCAACGCCGACGTGCGGCTGGCCGTGCTGCCGCTCGCGGGCGACGGCCCGGCCGAGCCCGTCTGGGTGGAGTGGGACCGCGCCGCGCTGCCGTACGTGGCGTCGGCCGGCTGGCAGGCCGCGTCCGGGGACGGGCCGGCCGAGCCGGTCCTGGTGGTGCAGAGCCGCGACCAGCGCACGCTGCAGCGGCTCGCCGCCGACGCCGGCACCGGGCGGACCCGGCTGCTCGGCGAGGAGACGCACGAGGCGTGGGTGGAGGTGCCCTCGGGGGTACCCGCCGTCACCGACGGCGGCGCCGCCGTGTGGATCGGGGTGCGGGACGGCCAGCAGCGGCTGATCATCGGTGAGGACCCGGTGACGCCGCCCGGGCTGTACGTGCGCGCGGTCGGCGACATCGACGGTGACACGGTGCTGTTCACCGCCTCGGAGAACCCGGTCGAGATCGATCTGTGGAGTTTCGGCCCCGCAGACGGGCCGCGCCGGCTGACCAGGCCCAACGGGGTGCACGCGGGGCGGCTGCGCGGCGGCACGCTCGTCGTTCAGCGCAGGTCGCTGGACGGCACCGAGGTGGAGACCCGGGTACGGCGCGGTGGCGAGACGGTGGCGGAGATCGCGAGTTTCGCCGAGCGGCCGGAGCTGCCGGACTTCACGGTGACACTGCTCGCCACCGGTGAGCGGCGGCTGCGCACCGCGGTGCTGCTGCCGTCCTGGCACGAGCGGGGCTCCGGTCCGCTGCCGGTGCTCATGGACCCCTACGGCGGCCCGCACGCGCAGCGGGTCCTGGCGGCGCGCGGCGCGTACCTGACCTCCCAGTGGTTCGCCGAGCAGGGGTTCGCGGTGGTGGTGGCGGACGGCCGCGGCAGCCCCGGTCGCGACCCCGAGTGGGAGTACACCCTGCGGGGCGACCTCGCCGGACCGCCGCTGGCGGACCAGGTGGACGCGCTGCACGACGCCGCCGAGCGCGTCCCGGACCTGGACCTGGAGCGGGTGGCGATCCGCGGCTGGTCGTTCGGCGGCTACCTGGCGGCGCTGGCCGTGCTGCGCCGGCCCGACGTGTTCCACGCGGCGGTGGCCGGGGCGCCGGTCACCGACTGGAGGCTGTACGACACGCATTACACGGAGCGCTACCTGGGGATGCCGCAGCAGGAGGAGGCGGCGTACCGGGACAGCTCGCTGCTGGCCGACGCGGGTCGGCTGAGCCGGCCGCTGATGCTGATCCACGGCCTGGCCGACGACAACGTGGTGTTCGCCCACTCGCAGCGGCTCTCCTCGGCGCTGCTGGCGGCGGGACGCCCGCACACGGTGCTGCCGCTCTCGGGCATCACGCACATGCCCACCGAGGAATCCACCGCCGAGAACCTGCTCGTGCTGCAGGTGGAGTTCCTGCGCTCGGCCCTGGGCCTGGGGGCCACCTCCTGAGGTTGTGAGCCGGGCGGGCCGGGTGCCCGTCCGGCCGTCCGGCGTCCCCCTCCGTCCCGCGTGCTCTCCCGCCCGGCCGCGGACGGCGCAGGTGAGCGGCCTGCCGGTCCGGCGGCCCGGCCGGCCCGCGGCGTCGCGCGGGCGCGCGGCCGTGGCCGGAGGCGGTCCTCGGGGCGGGTGCGCCCGCCGCCCGATTCGGCGGTTGTGACGAGAGTGACGGACCGGGCCTGTGTGATCGCACAAGCGCCGCCACCGGGGACGATGGCCGCAACCGGCCAGCCCCGGACTCTTGCGGAGCACGGCGGAACGGCTCCGGCCACCCCCTCGACCGCCGCTCAACGCCGGATTTCCAGCGGTTCTCGACCGCCTCCCGTACGCCGTCACATAGCCACAAACTCGACCTATCCGTCATATGCCGGATTTTTCACGTTCCTTTTGGTCTGTTGCTTGGCGCGTTCGATGACCTAAGGTTGCGAAGCGTTTACCGACTGTCCGGTAACAAACGGCGGCCGCCCCGCCCTTCGGGGCCGGGTGGCCCGAAGGACCCGCGTTGAGTCCCCGCTCGTTAGCGCGGATCCGCCCCCAGCAGCACAACAGAAAGGGCAGAACGTGCGAAAGTCCCCCCTGACCCGCACTCTTGGCGGCGCCGCTGTGGCGTTCGGCCTGGTGGTCGCCGCCGCCCCCTTCGCGGCGGCCGACCCCGCACCCCAGGACCTGGTGGCGGCACCGGGTCAGCTCGACGCCCTCCAGCGCGACCTCGGACTCTCCGCCGCGGAGGCCGGCCGGCTCCTCACCCAGGAGCAGCAGGCCCGCGCGGTCGAGAGCGACCTGCGCGCGGACCTGGGCGACGCCTTCGGCGGCAGCGTCTTCGACACCGAGACCGGCGAGCTGACCGTCTCCGTCACCGAGGAGAGCGCCGCGGACGCCGTGCGCGAGGCCGGGGCCACCCCGCGCGTCGTGACCTACGGCGAGCGCGCCCTGGACGGCATCGTCGCCGACCTCAACGCCACGACGCCCAGCAGCGACAGCGGCGTCACCGGCTGGTACGTCGACACCGCGCAGGACGCCGTCGTGATCACCGTCCAGGAGGGCGAGACGGCCGCCGCGCAGCAACTGGTGGACGAGGCCGGCGTGACCGCCGGCGCGGTCGAGGTCGAGGAGTCCGCGGAGCAGCCGCGCACCTACGCCGACATCGTCGGCGGCGACCCCTACTACATCGACAGCAGCGGGCGCTGCTCCATCGGGTTCGCGGTGGAGGGCGGCTTCGCGACCGCCGGCCACTGCGGCACCGAGGGCACGCCCGTGGAGAGCGAGGACGGCAGCGGCACCGGGACCGTCGCCGGGTCGATCTTCCCCGGCAATGACATGGGCTACGTCGAGGCCGGCAGCGGCTGGACGCCGACCGCCACGGTCAACGACTACGAGGGCGGCACCGTGACCGTCACCGGCTCGGAGGAGGCCGCCGAGGGCGCGTCCATCTGCCGGTCCGGTTCCACCACCGGCTGGCACTGCGGCACCATCGAGTCCAAGAACCAGACCGTGGTCTACCCCGAGGGCCAGGTCAACGGCCTGACCCGCACCGACGTCTGCGCCGAGCCCGGTGACTCCGGCGGCTCCTGGCTGAGCGGCACCGAGGCTCAGGGCGTCACCTCCGGCGGCTCCGGCAACTGCAGCTCCGGCGGCACCACCTACTTCCAGCCGATCAACCCGATCCTGGACGAGTGGGGCCTGACGCTCACCACCGGCTGATCCCCTCCCCCGAGTCCCCGGCGTCCCGAGCGGGCGCCGGGGACTCGCGCGTTCCGGAGGGCGCATGCGGCCGGCCGGGACGCTCCCGGCCCGGTGAGCGGGCGGCCGGCGACACGGCCGGCACCCGTCCCAGGTAACTGTCTCACTTCATGAGACACTGGTCTCACGGACTCCGCCCGGTGCCCTACGCTGATCTGGTCAAAACACGCCAAACAGGGAGGTACCACCGCGGTGGCCGTCCAGAAACCGGGCTCGGAGCCCGCCGCCGACGCTCCGCCCACCAACCCGGCAGGCCGGGTCATCGCCGCCAGCCTCGTCGGCACGTCCATCGAGTTCTACGACTTCTACGTCTACGCGACGGCCGCGGTCCTCGTCTTCCCCCACCTCTTCTTCCCGGCCGACGACCCCACGGCCGCCACCCTGCAATCGCTGGCCACGTTCGCGATCGCCTTCGTCGCCCGGCCGGTGGGCTCCGCCCTCTTCGGCCACTTCGGCGACCGCGTCGGACGCAAGGCCACGCTGGTGGCGGCGCTGCTCACCATGGGCATCTCGACCGTCGTCATCGGGCTGCTGCCCGTCCACGCCCAGATCGGCGTCGCCGCGCCGCTGCTGCTGGCGCTCTGCCGGTTCGGCCAGGGGCTCGGCCTCGGCGGCGAGTGGGGCGGCGCCGCCCTGCTGGCCACCGAGAACGCGCCCCGCGCCAAGCGCGCGCTGTTCGGCACCTTCCCCCAGCTCGGCGCGCCCATCGGGTTCTTCCTCGCCAACGGCGTGTTCCTGGCCCTCTCGGAGCTGATGAGCGAGGAGGCGTTCCTCGCGTGGGGCTGGCGGGTGCCGTTCCTGCTCTCGGCCGTGCTCATCGTGGTGGGGCTGTGGGTCCGGCTGAGCCTGCACGAGACGCCCGCGTTCGCCCGGGTGATCGCGGACGGGACCCGGGCCAGGACGCCGGTCACCGAGGTGTTCCGCACGGCGACCCCCGCCCTGGTGCTCGGCACGTTCATCATGCTCGCCACGTACGTGCTCTTCTACCTGATGACGGTCTTCTCGCTCTCCTACGGCACCAGCCCGGACGGCCTCGGTTACCAGCGATCGGAATTCCTGGTGCTGCTGCTCGTCGGCGTGGTCTTCTTCGGCCTGACGGTCCCGATCTCCGGGCTGCTGGCCGACCGGTTCGGGCGCCGCCCGACGCTGGTGATCACCACCGTGTGCATCATCGTGTTCGGGCTCCTGCTCGGGCCCATGCTCGGCAGCGGCTCCACCCCGGTGGTCCTGCTGTTCCTCGTCCTCGGTCTGACGCTCATGGGCTTCACGTTCGGGCCGATGGGCGCGGTGCTGCCGGAGCTGTTCCCCACCCGGGTGCGCTACAGCGGGGCCTCCATCGCCTACAACCTCGCCGGGCTGCTCGGCGCGTCGATCGCCCCGTACGTCGCCACCTGGCTGGCCGCCTCCTTCGGTCTCGGCTGGGTCGGCGGCTACCTGGCCCTGGCCGCGGCCATCACGCTCGCCGCGCTGCTGGTCAGCCGGGAGACCAGGGACACCGCGCTCGACGAGGTCTGAGCGGACCGCCCGGCCCGGCGCGCACGGGGTGCGCCGGGCCCGTACCGCGAGGCAGGACATAACCTGTCGGTCATGCGCTTGTTCCCCGCCGCCCTCCTCGACCTGCTGTGCGTCGCGGCATTCGTGCTCATCGGGCGCTCCAGCCACGGCGAGGAGAACGCCCTGCTCGGGTTCCTCGGCACCGCGTGGCCGTTCACGGCCGCCCTCGCCGCGGGGTGGCTCGTCACCCTGGCGTGGCGGGCGCCCGCCCGGCCGCTGCGTACCGGCGTCGGCGTGTGGGCCGCCACCGTCGCCGGTGGCATGGTGCTGCGCGTCCTGTCCGGTGACGGCGCGCCCCTGTCCTTCGTCATCGTCACCTCGATCTTCCTGGGCGCCACCCTGGTGGGCTGGCGCGCGGTGGCGCACCTGGTGACGCGGCGCCGTGACCGCCGGCCGGTGGCCGGCTGAGCGGGCCGGACCCTGATAGAGGAGGCGACGGCGGCGTGACCGGCCAGGATCCGTGGGGCACGCTCCCGGTGGCGCGCACGGTGCTCGCGGTCGCCCGGACGGTCCCGTGCACGGCCCGGCTGCTGGACGTCGCCGAACTCTTCCGCGGCGATGAACGGGTGGCCGTCGACTTCACCGTCAACGCCGGATCCCGGTTCGGCGCGGGGATCACCGGCATGCTGCACGACGCGGGCGTGGAACGGCTGGTGCCCTGGAACCACGCCGTCGCCCCCGAAGGGGAATTCGACCTCGCTCTGGTCGCCAACCCCAAGGGCGAACTGCACCGGCTGCCGGTCCCCATGCTGTTCATGCCGCACGGCGCCGGGCACAACCGGCTCGTCGGGACCCTGCCCGGGTCGCTGAGCGTCGCGTCGGGGCTGGCGCGTTCCCAACTGGAGCACCGGGGACGGACCCTCCCCGCCCGGCTCGCCCTCTCGCACCCCGAACAGGTCGAGCGGCTGCGCGCGAGCTACCCGGAGGCGGCCGGCCGCGCGGTGGTGGTCGGCGACCCCAGCTACGACCGCATGCTCGCCAACCTCGAACGGCGGGAGCACTTCCGGAGGGCGCTGGGCGCCACCGGGGGGCGCCGGCTGGTCGTGGTGACGTCGACCTGGCACCACGACTCGCTGCTCGGCCGGCACGGCCGTCGGCTGGTCAGCGCGCTGCTGTCACAACTCCCCCACGACGAGTATCAGGTGGCGCTGATCGCGCACCCCAACATCTGGTACCGGTACAGCCCGGCGCAGCTACGGCGATGGCTCGCGCCCGAACTGGAGGCCGGACTGCGGCTCGTCCCGCCCCTGGAGGGGTGGCGGGCCACGCTCGTCGCCGCCGATGTGGTCGTCGGCGACCACGGTTCGGTCTCCTACTACGCGGCCGCTCTTGGCCGCCCGGTGCTGCTCGCGACGTTCGGCGACACGCTCATCGCGCCCGACTCGCCGCTCGCCGAGTTCGGCCGCGCGACGCCCCGCCTCGACCCCGACGGCGACCTCCGCGCGCAACTCGCGACGGCCGAACGCGAGGGCGGCTCGCTCACCGCCGCCGACCTGCTCATCCAGCACCCCGGCGGCTCGGCCGGCCGGATGCGCCGGCTGCTGTACGAGATGCTACGGCTGGACCCGCCGCCGGTACCGGCCCCGGAGCCGCCACCACTGCGAACGCCCGAGTCCTACACCGAAGAACCCGAGCGCTTCGCGGTGGAGGCCACCGTGGACGGCGACGGCGTGCGGGTGCGGCGCTTCGCGCCGCTCGCCGCCGGTACCGGCGACGCCGAACGCTTCGAGGTGGTGGCGGCGGAGCGACTGCACCCGGCGACCGCGGCGAGCCCGGACATCGCCGTGCGGTCGCACGCCTCGGAGAGCGAGCCGCCCGAGGAGTGGATCGTCCGGACGCTGCGCCGCTTCCCCGGCTGCGGGCTGGCGGCCGCCTCGCTGAGCGGATCCCGGGCACTGCTGCGGCTGCGCGACGGACGCGCGCTGGAACTGGACGCGCCCGGTACCGACCTGTTCGTCGCCGCGACGGCCGTCTACGCATGGGCGGTGGACGGCCGTCCGCTGCCCGCGCTGGCTGCCGGGGTACCGGTACACATCGGCGCCCGCCGAACCGTCATCCGAGGTACCCCCCCCCCGATGATTTTCGCCGGTCTGCCGCCGATCCCGCCACCTCGCGACCACGGCACGACCCGTCGGACTGACCGCGATCCGGCCACCGCCGAATCCCCCGGTGCGCGCACCTCGGGACCGGGCGACGGGTACCTGTGATCGCATTCGCCGCCGCGTTACGCTTCACCGGCGACGCGAAGGGGCCTTCCGCAATCGGCGTTGGCGGCTCCGGACGCTCGGTGGCTCGCCGCTGTACCACCAGTCGCACTCGCCACCTCACTTTCCTCCGCCGCCAACGCGAGAGGCGCTACGCGCAAGGGCATCGGCGGCTCCGGACGCTCGGCGGCTCGCCGCTGTGCTCCCGGTCGCGCTCGCCACCTCACTTTCCTCCGCCGCCAACGCGAACGGCGCTACGCGCAAGGACATCGGCGGCTCCGGACGCTCGGCGGCTCGCCGCTCCGTAACATCAGCGTAGGTTGATGTCCCCATTGATGTGCCCGGCCTGCACCACGGTGCTGCCGTCTCGGACATCGCCCCGGATCGTGTTGCGCACCGGTCCCGAGCCGGTGGTCTCGGCCCGGACCTGGTCCCACAGTTCCCGGACCTCGGTGCGGAAGGCGGGGTCGGCCGCCTCGGCCGCCTCCACGATCTCGGCCAGTTCGACGTGCCGGTCGGGGTTCTCGGGATCCTGGGTGGCGGCGAGGAGCGCCAGCAGGCCGTTCGGGTCGTCCTTGAGCTTGTCCTGGACGCGCTGCCGCAGGGCGGCGAGCAGGCGTTTTCCGGCGTCGGTGAGGGATTCGGCGACTTTCCCGGCGATCGCGGCGGCGACCGCCACGGAGATCGGATCGGCCATTGGTCCTCCCGGTGGACGAGGGGGCGGCTTCGGGGCGGTCCCGGCCGGCTGGAGGCGGCGCGGACGCTCCACTCGGGGCATTGTCCCGGGTTTCCGGGTGCCGGGTACACCCCTGGGCACCCGATTCCGGGATTGTGCACAGGCTCCGCGTCGGGGTGGCCCGCGCATCGCAGTCTCCCGTAGATTCCCGTTAGCCGCTGGGGTTTCGGGGAGGGAGTGCCATGCCGGAGGAGGACGGCTCACGCGGAGGTGAGGCGACCGCGCATCAGAATCTGGCGGGTGACGTCCTGGGGCGCCTCGTGCAGGCGGGCGTCATCCACGGCGGCGTGCACGTTCACTCCGAACCGACCGCACCAAGCGCTCCCACGCTGTTCCCCGCCCCGGTCGCACCCTTCGTCAATCGCGACGCCGAACTCCACCGGGTAGGCCGCACGGGTGAGCGAGCGCGGCACGAACGCCGGACCGGCATCGCCGTGCTGCACGGTCTCAGCGGCCTGGGCAAGACCGCCCTCGCGCTGCACTTCGGCCACACCGCGCACGCGTCGCCGGACGTCGACCGGCTGTACGCCTCGCTCGCCCGCCGGGCCGACGGCACCCGCCCCAGTACCAGCGACATCCTGGCCGGATTCCTGCGGCACTACCGCGTGCCTCCCGACGCCGTCCCCGCACTCCTGGAGGAACGGGCGGCACTGTTCCGGTCCATCACCGCGCAGCGCCGGGTCATCGTGTTCATCGATGACGCCGACTCGGCCGCGCAGGTCCGCGACCTGATCCCCAACTCCCCCGGCGGCGTGGTCATCGTCACGACGCGGCGGCAGCTCCGCTCGCTCGACCTCGACCCCGGCGCGGATTTCGTGCCCGTCCGCCCACTGTCCGACGCCGCCTCCGCGGAGCTCATCGCCCGCATGGCCCGGCGCGACCACCCCGATCCCACGCTCTGGGCCCCGGACCCCGCGGCGCTGCGGCGGATCGTGGACCACTGCGCGGGAGTCCCCGTGGCGCTGCGCATCGTCGGCAGCTACCTGTACCTGAATCCGGCCGTTCCCCTGACGGAGGTCGCCGACCGGCTCGCCGACGCGCGGGGACGGCTCGACGAGTTCAGCCCGCTCACCGACTCCGAGGACGCCGCGGCGGTTCGCACGCCCAGGGGGATCTGCGATCTCGTGTACGACGAACTCCCACCGCTGGAGGCACGGCTCTACCGGCTGGGCGGCCTCGTCCCCGGCCCGACCCTCAGTAACGGGGTGGCCGCCGCCCTCCTCGGCCTGCCGTCCGACTCCCCGGAGGCCGCCCACGCGCTTCGAGTGCTGGCCGACCACCACCTCATCGAGCAGGTCGGCGATGGCCGGAGGTACCGCTATTCCGAGCTGACGCGGCGTGACGCCCGGGCGCGCGCCGAACTGGCCGATCCCGTGCCCGAGCGCGAGGCCGCCATGGTCCGGATGGTGCTCTGGTACACCGCGGCCGCCGCCTCGGCCGACGACACCGCGCTCGGCCGGCCGCTCCGGCTCCGCGAGCGGCTGCCGGTACCCGGACTGCCGCGGAGCCCCGCCGTGGTCTTCCGCGGCAAGCCCGACGCCCTGGAATGGCTGCGGGCCGAACGCAACAACCTGCACGCCGTCATCGAGCTCGCCGCCGGCATCGGGCAGCACGCCGCGGTCGTTCGGCTCTGCGGGAGCGCCTGGGCGCTGTACGACAGCGACAAGCTGTACGTCGACGCCCAGGCGGCCTACACCACGGCCGTCGAGAGCGCCGAGCTGCTGGGCCATCACGGCGCCGAGGCGCTGATGCGCGACCACCTGGCCCGGGTGCACACCGACCTCGGGGCGGGCGCGCTCCGGGCCGCGCGGAACACCGCCGCACCGGACGGCGGCGGCCGGTCCGGGCACGCCGCCGACGCGGCGTACCACCGCGAACTCGCCGAGCGCGAGTTCCGCGCCGCCGCCGAACAGTTCGCTCTCGCCCGGGAGGCCGCCGCCCGGTCCGACTCCCCGCTGGACCTCGCCGTCGTCCTGGACGGCGAGCACCGGCTGCACCGCGAGCGCGGCCATTTCGCCGCCGCCGCCGGCAACCTGCGCAAGGTGATCGAGCTGCACCGGGCGGCCGGCAACGACCGCGGTGTCGCGCTGAACAGCTACCAGCTCGGCCGGGTGCACCTGCTCGCCGGTGAACCCGTCCTCGCCCGGGAGATGCTGGAGGCGGCTCTGGCGGTCGACGCCGACGCGAAGCTGCACGCCCGCGCCCGGGTCGTCCTGGCCCGGGTCCTCGCCGAACTCGGTGAGGACACCGCCGCGCTCGGCGCCGTCGAATCCGCGCTGACGGTGTTCGGGGAGTCCGGGCAGAGCGTCCGGTTCGCCGAGGCGCTGGAGGTCCGTGCCGACCTGGCGCTGCGCGCCGGCGACCGGACGGCCTGGCGCGCGGCGCTGACCGCCGCCGAGCGGCTGTACGCGGACGTCCACCATCCGGGCGCGGACCGCGTCCGGGCCCGGCTCGGCTCCTCCGGGGACTGATCCCCGGTGCGGATACCCTGGACCGCGTGAGTGAGCAGGTCGCCCCGCCCGTCCCGTCCGCCCCCGAGCCCGCCGGCGACCCCGGTCGGCCGGCCGTCGGGGTCGGCCCGTGGCCGGGTCCGTGGCCGGACGACGAGCGCTACGACCCGGAACTCCTCGCCGAGGGCGACCGCCGCAACGTCGTGGACCGGTACCGGTACTGGCGGCGTGAAGCGATCGTCGCCGACCTGGACACCCGCCGCCACCCGTTCCACGTGGCCGTGGAGAACTGGGAGCACGACTTCAACATCGGGTCGGTGGTGCGCACCG
This sequence comes from Marinactinospora rubrisoli, assembly GCF_042664915.1. Taxonomy (NCBI): domain Bacteria; kingdom Bacillati; phylum Actinomycetota; class Actinomycetes; order Streptosporangiales; family Nocardiopsidaceae; genus Marinactinospora; species Marinactinospora rubrisoli. The sequence continues at coordinate 780,615 of NZ_JBHTBH010000001.1, read as the reverse complement.
CCAACGCGTTCGGCGCCGCCGCCGTCCACATCGTCGGCCGCCGCCGGTGGAACCGGCGCGGCGCCATGGTGACGGAGCGGTACCAGCACGTCCACCACCACCCCGACACCGGCGCCCTGGTGGCGTGGGCGGCCGAGCGGGATCTCCCCGTCATCGGCATCGACAACCTGCCCGGTTCGGTGCCGCTGGAGACCTGCCCGCTGCCGCACGCCTGCGTGCTGGTGTTCGGCCAGGAGGGGCCGGGGCTGTCGGCGGAGGTCCGGCGGTCCTGCACGGCGGTGCTGTCCATCGCCCAGTTCGGGTCCACCCGTTCGATCAACGCCGGAGCGGCGGCGGCGATCGCCATGCACGCGTGGGTCCGCGCCCACGTGTTCGGCCAGACGCCCTGACCGGCTCCCCTGCCGACGGGGCTCCGCCGATCCGGACGGCTTTCCGCCGAGACGCGTGAGGGGGCCGGCCCGTGCCGGGCCGGCCCCCTTTTCGCCGTCCGCCGGAGCGGGCGGCACGCCGCCGCGATCCGGCTAGCCGAGGTCCCCGCTGGCGAGGGCCCCGAGCAGGTCGCGGTTGAGCTGGGAGATGGTGTCCAGCGGGATGCCCTTCGGGCAGACCGCCGCGCACTCCCCGATGTTGGTGCAGCCGCCGAAGTCCTCCTCGTCGTGCTGGTTCACCATTTTCACCACCCGGGCGGCCCGCTCGGGCTGGCCCTGCGGGAGCATGCCCAGGTGGGTGACCTTGGCGGCGGTGAACAGCATGCCGGAGGCGTTCGGGCAGGCCGCCACGCAGGCGCCGCAGCCGATGCAGGTGGCCGCGTCGAACGCGCGGTCGGCGTCGGCCTTGGGCACCGGCATGGCGTGGGCGTCCGGCGCCGTGCCGGTCGGGGCGCTGATGTACCCGCCGGCCTGGATGATGCGGTCGAACGCGCCGCGGTCGACCACCAGGTCCTTGATCACGGGGAACGCCTTGGCCCGCCACGGCTCGACGTCGATCACGTCGCCGTCCTTGAAGCTGCGCATGTGCAGCTGGCAGGTCGTGGTGGTCTCCGGACCGTGCGCCACGCCGTTGATGACGACGCCGCACGCGCCGCAGATGCCCTCGCGGCAGTCGTGGTCGAACGCCACCGGCTCGTGGCCCTCAAGGGTGAGCTTCTCGTTGAGGACGTCGAGCATCTCCAGGAAGGACATGTCCGGGGAGACGTCCTCGACCTGGTAGGTGACCATCCGGCCCTCGTCGCCGCGGCTCTTCTGGCGCCAAACGCGCAGGGTGATGTTCACTTGTAACTCCGCTGCTTCATCTCGACGTACTCGTATTCCAGGTTCTCCTTGTGGAGCACCGGCTGCTCGCCCGTGCCGGTGAACTCCCACGCGGCGACGTAGGCGAACTCGTCGTCGTGCCGCAGCGCCTCGCCGTCCTCCGTCTGGCTCTCCGCCCGGAAGTGACCGCCGCAGGACTCGCGGCGGTGGAGGGCGTCGATGCACATGAGTTCGGCGAGCTCGAAGAAGTCGGCGACCCGGCCGGCCTTCTCCAGAGCCTGGTTGAGCTCCTCGTTGGTGCCCGTGACCTTGACGTTCTGCCAGAACTCGTCCCGCAGCTCGCGGATGCGCTCGATGGCCTTGCGCAGGCCCTCCTCGGTGCGCTCCATGCCGCAGTAGTCCCACATGATGTGGCCGAGTTCCTTGTGGAAGGAGTCCACGGTGCGGTTGCCGTCGATGGAGAGCAGCTTGTCGATGCGCGCGCGCACCGCCTCGGCCGCCTCCTTGGCCTCGGGGGTGTTCTCGTCCAGCTTCTCGAACGGCCCGGACGCGAGATAGTCGTTGATCGTGTTGGGGAGCACGAAGTACCCGTCGGCCAGCCCCTGCATCAGCGCGCTGGCGCCGAGCCGGTTGGCGCCGTGGTCGGAGAAGTTCGCCTCTCCGGTCACGAACAGGCCGGGGATGGTGCTCTGCAGGTCGTAGTCCACCCACAGGCCGCCCATGGTGTAGTGCACGGCCGGGTAGATGCGCATCGGAACCTCGTAGGGGTTCTCGCCCGTGATGCGCTGGTACATGTCGAAGAGGTTGCCGTACTTGGCCTCGACGGCCGGCAGCCCCATGCGCTTGATCGCGTCGGCGAAGTCGAGGTACACGCCGAGCCCGCCCGGGCCGACGCCGCGCCCCTCGTCGCAGACGTTCTTGGCGGCGCGGGAGGCGATGTCGCGGGGCACCAGGTTGCCGAAGGACGGGTAGATGCGCTCCAGGTAGTAGTCGCGCTCGTCCTCGGGGATCTCCCGCGGGTCGCGGGTGTCACCGGCCTTCTTGGGCACCCAGATGCGGCCGTCGTTGCGCAGCGACTCGCTCATGAGGGTGAGCTTGGACTGGTAGTCGCCGCTGACGGGGATGCAGGTGGGGTGGATCTGCGTGAAGCACGGGTTGGCGAACAGCGCACCCTTGCGGTGCGCGCGCCACGTCGCCGTCACGTTGCAGCCCATGGCGTTCGTGGACAGGAAGAACACGTTGCCGTAGCCACCGGAGGCGAGCACGACCGCGTCGGCGAAGTGGGTCTCGATCTCACCGGTGACCATGTCCCGGACGATGACGCCGCGGGCGCGGCCGTCCACGACGATGAGCTCCAGCATCTCGTGCCGGGTGTGCATCTTCACGGTGCCGGCCGCGATCTGACGCTCCAGCGCCTGGTAGGCACCGATGAGGAGCTGCTGGCCCGTCTGGCCGCGCGCGTAGAAGGTCCGCGACACCTGGACGCCGCCGAAGGAGCGGTTGTCCAGCAGGCCGCCGTACTCGCGGGCGAAGGGGACGCCCTGCGCGACGCACTGGTCGATGATCTCGACGCTGACCTGCGCCAGCCGGTAGACGTTGGACTCCCGCGAGCGGAAGTCGCCGCCCTTGACGGTGTCGTAGAAGAGGCGGTAGATGCTGTCGCCGTCGTTGCGGTAGTTCTTCGCCGCGTTGATGCCGCCCTGCGCCGCGATGCTGTGGGCGCGCCGCGGGCTGTCCTGGTAGCAGAACGACGTGACCTGGTAGCCCGCCTCGCCGAGGGTGGCCGCCGCGGAGGCTCCGGCCAGGCCGGTGCCGACGATGATGACCGAGAGCTTGCGCCGGTTCGCGGGGTTCACCAGCTTGGCGGAGAAGCGGCGCTTGTCCCACTGCTGCTCGATCGGTCCCTCGGGCGCCTTCTCGTCCTTGATCGGGGCGCCCTCGATGTACAGGTCAGTCATTTACTTCACCAGCCCGAGAAGAACGGCGAACGGCGGGATCAGGAAGCCGATCGTGACGACCAGGGCGAGCCCGGTCGCGATGATGTTGAGCGCGCGCTGCCGCCCCGCCCGGTTCCCGCCCAGGGTGGCGATCGCGCTCCAGATGCCGTGCCGCAGGTGGAAGCCGACCGCGGCCAGGGCGATCACGTAGCTGAGGACGACCCACCAGATCTGGAAGCCGTTCACCACGCGCTCGTACGGGCTGTCGGAGGCGCCGCCGGGCGCGATGTTGTTCGTGGTCAGGTGCAGGATGTGGTAGATCACGAAGAGCACGATCACCACACCGCCCCACCGCATGGTGTAGGACGCGTAGCTGCGCTGCACGCTCTTCTTGGTGTGGTAGCGCTGGCCGGCGGGCCGGGCCCGCTTGGCGCGCCGCCACAGGGTCACCGCCGCGTAGGCGTGGATGAGGACGCTCGCCAGCAGGACGACGCGCATGATCCACAGGAAGCCCTCGTAGGGGAGCATCGGCTCGCCGAGCTCGCGGAGGTGCGCGGAGTAGGTGTCAAAGGTCTGCGGCCCCCCGAAGATCATCAGGTTGCCGTACATGTGCGCGATCAAGAACAGCACGAGGATCGCCCCGGTGACGGCCATCGCGGCCTTCAGTGCCACCGTGGACGTGTATGCCGTTGACCGCTGCTTGGTCAGGGTACTGTTCGCCACAACGTGTCACTTTAAAACTCGATAAAGGACGACGTCTAAGTCATAGGACTGCTCGTCTCCATAGCCATAGGCTATTGACCATGCAGTTCCAGCAACTCGCCTACTTCCTGGCCGTGGCCGAGACACGGCATTTCACCCGTGCAGCGGAGTTATCGCGCGTCGCCCAGCCCAGTCTGAGCAAGCAGATCCGCAACCTCGAAGAGGAGCTGGGAGCCGCGTTGTTCAGCCGGGCCAGGGGAAATATCACACTCACCCCGGCCGGCGAGGCCCTGCTTCCGCTCGCCCAGCGCATCCTCACCGACATGGAGACCGCCCGCCGCGAGGTCCAGGAGCTGGCCGGTATGCGGAGAGGGCGGGTCCGGCTCGGGGCGACGCCGTCCCTGTGCGCGGGTCTGCTCGCGGACGCGCTGGCCCGGTTCCACTCGCGGTTCCCCGGGATCGAGCTGCACGTGGAGGAGAGCGGGTCGCGCGACCTGATCCGCGCTCTGGGGCGCGGTGAGCTCGACCTCGCGTTGATCATACTGCCTCTGCACAGCAGCGACCCCGCTTTCGTCACCACTCCCATCCTGCGCGAGAGCCTGGTGGTGGTCTCCCCCGCCGACGCACCGCGGCCGACCCGGCAGGCCGCCATGCGCATCACCGACCTGCGTGAGCTGCCGCTCGTGATGTTCCGGCAGGGCTACGACGTCCGCGAGGCGACGCTGCACGCCTGCCGGGCCGCCGGATTCGAGCCCCGGCTGGCCGTGGAGGGCGGCGAGATGGACGCCGTGCTGCGGTTCGTCGAGGCCGGGCTGGGAGTGGCGGTGGTGCCCAGCATGGTGTTGAAGAACCGTCCCGGCCTGCGCGGCACCCCGCTGGCGCAGCCGCGGCTGCTGCGCACGATCGCGCTGGCGCACCGCAAGGACGTGGAGCCCTCGCACACGGCCAAGGCGTTCCGCCGCGGCCTGATGGGCTACCTGGCGCGGCTCAGCCAGGCGGAACTCGGCGAGGACCTGGAGGTGATCAGCTCCGTGGAGAGGTGAACACGGCGGGAGCGTCCGGCCCGGCGGACTCGACGCCTCCCACATTTCCCGATACATCCGGAAACCACGCCTCACAATTCTCCAGGTGCGTCAGAATTCCCATCACTCCCAATGACCCCAAAAATCTCTCGCGTTTCGGCAAACGCCACTTCACCAAGAAATGAAGTGGCGTTTTTCACAGCCAAACCGCGAGAAACCGTTGCTGAATTCGCGATCGCAACGGCCTAACGTTGGCAATCCGAACGCACCCGCACTGCTCGCTGACTCGGAGAGCGGCCCGATATCTCCGCACACCATCTCGCGCCGTTCGCGCCGCTCACCGGTGGAGATGGAGATGCCCGGCCCATGACCGAGACAGCACTCCCGCCGGACGGCCCCCGACGCACTCGCGTCCGGCTCGCGGCCCGCACCCTGCGCACCGACCGCTGGTGGGTCGGCCCCCTGTTCACCACGCTCGGCCTCGCCGTGTTCGTCGGCTACGCCACCGCCCGCGTGTTCCAGCAGGACCACTACTGGGCGGCCGAGTACCACTACCTGACGCCGTTCTACTCCCCCTGCCTCAGCGCCTCGTGCGCGCCGGGCTCCGCGGTCTTCGGCACCCTGCCGTGGGCCTTCCCGTGGTTCCTGCCGTACGCGCTGGTCAGCCTGCCCTTCCTGCTCCTCTTCCGCTTCACCTGCTACTACTACCGGAAGGCGTACTACCGCTCCATCTGGCAGGCGCCCACCGCGTGCGCCGTGCGGGAACCGCACGCGCGCTACACCGGTGAGTCGCGCTTCCCCATGCTCGGGCAGAACCTGCACCGGTACTTCTTCTACATCGCGGTGCTCATCTCGCTCGTCAACACCTACGACGCCCTCGCCGCGCTGGCGCACGGCCGCGACGGCGGGTTCGGGATCGGGCTCGGCGGGGTCATCCTGCTCGGCAACGTCATCCTGCTGTGGTGCTACACCCTTTCCTGCCACTCCTGCCGGCACGTGATCGGGGGACGGCTGCGCAGTTTCGGCCGGCATCCGGTGCGTTATCGGCTGTGGACGTGGGTGTCCGCGCTGAATTCCCGGCACATGCTGTTCGCGTGGATCACCCTCGGGACGCTGATGCTGACCGATTTCTATGTGCTGCTGGTCTCCAGCGGGACGATCACCGACCCGCGCTTCTTCAATTGACCGTCGTTATCGACGGGCGGCCGATCCGGCCGGCGACCCCCCACCGGATCACCACCGATCGCCACCCCAATCCCGATCGCCCCCAGTCAGCACGGATATCCGGATATCCGGTGCGCCGCCCGTTACCACCGGCCGGCGACCGGGAAGGACCGGACCAAGGCACGGAAAGTCAGGCACATGTCCGAGACGCAACGGCACTCCTACGACGTGGTGGTCATCGGCGCCGGCGGCGCCGGTCTGCGTGCCGCGATCGAGGCACGCCAGCAGGGCAAGCGGACGGCGATCATCTCCAAGTCGCTGTTCGGCAAGGCGCACACCGTCATGGCCGAGGGCGGCGCCGCGGCCGCGCTCGGCAACGTCAACCCGCACGACAGCTGGCAGGTGCACCTGCGCGACACGCTCCGCGGCGGCAAGTTCCTCAACGACCCCCGCATGGCCGAACTGCACGCCCAGGAGGCCCCGGACCGCATCCTGGAGCTGGAGTACTGGGGGGCGCTCTTCGACCGCACGGCCGACGGGCGGATCAGCCAGCGCAACTTCGGCGGGCACGAGTACGCCCGGCTCGCGCACGTCGGCGACCGCACCGGCCTGGAGATGATCCGCACCCTGCAGCAGCGCGTGGTGCAGCTCCAGCAGGCCGACGCGGCCGAGCACGGGGACCCGGAGGCCATGATCCGGGTCTTCGCCGAGACGACCATCACCGAGCTGCTCAAGGACGGCGACCGCATCGCTGGTGCCTTCGGGTACCTGCGCGACAGCGGCGACTTCGTGGTGTTCGAGGCCCCGGCGGTGATCCTGGCGACCGGCGGCATCGGCAAGTCGTTCAAGGTGACGTCGAACTCCTGGGAGTACACGGGCGACGGCCACGCGCTCGCGCTGCGGGCCGGGGCCACCCTGCTGAACATGGAGTTCGTCCAGTTCCACCCCACGGGCATGGTCTGGCCGCCGTCGGTCAAGGGCATCCTGGTCACCGAGTCGGTGCGCGGCGACGGAGGCGTGCTGCGCAACTCCGAGGGCCGGCGGTTCATGTTCGACTACGTCCCCGACGTGTTCCGGTCCCAGTACGCCGAGAGCGAGGAGGAGGCCGACGGCTGGTACACCGCCCCGGACCTGCACCGCCGTCCGCCGGAGCTGCTGCCGCGCGACGAGGTGGCGCGCGCCATCAACAACGAGGTCAAACAGGGGCGCGGCTCTCCACACGGCGGGGTGTTCCTGGACATCGCCAGCCGGCTGCCCCGTGAGGAGATCATCCGGCGGCTGCCGTCGATGCACCACCAGTTCCAGCAGCTCGCCGACGTCGACATCACCGCCGAGCCGATGGAGGTCGGCCCGACCTGCCACTACGTGATGGGGGGCGTCGAGGTCGACGCCGACACCGGGGCCGCCGTCGTCCCGGGGCTGTTCGCGGCCGGCGAGGTGTCCGGCGGTATGCACGGCTCCAACCGCCTGGGCGGGAACTCCCTGTCGGACCTGCTGGTCTTCGGCCGCCGGTGCGGGCTGGGCGCGGCGCGGTACCTGGACGGGCTCGCCGGCCGCCCGGCCGTGCCGGAGGCCGCGGTGGCCGCCGCCGCGCGTGCCGCCGAGGCTCCGCTGGGCCGCGCCACCGGTGAGAGCCCGTACGCGCTGCACCAGGAGATCCAGCAGACGATGAACGACATGGTCGGCATCATCCGGCGCGAACCGGAGATGGAGCAGGCCATCGAGACCCTGGACAAGCTGCGGGACCGGATCGCCGGGGTGCGCGCCGAGGGCGGACGCGTGTACAACCCCGGCTGGCACCTCGCCCTGGACCTGCGCAACATGCTGCTGGTGTCGCAGGCGGTCGCCCACTCGGCGCTGGAACGCCAGGAGTCGCGCGGTGGACACACCCGCGACGACTTCCCGGGCATGTCGCCGCAGTGGCGGCGGATCACCCTGGTCACCCGGCTGTCCGGCGACCGGATCGAGCTGCGCCGGCAGGCGCTCCCGGCACTGCGGCCCGACGTCATCGCGCTGTTCGACCGCGGGGAACTGGCGAAGTACCTGACCGAGGAGGAGATGGCGGAGATCCCGGTTCCCGGCCCGGCGGGCGCGCGGGCGGCGGAGGCGGTCCCGGGCGCCGGCGGATCCGGCGACCCGGACGACGAGAGCGGCGACGGCGAGGAGGCCGGCAGGTGAGCGACAAGGCGAGGTTCCGGGTCTGGCGCGGCGACGGCGGCGACGGCGAGCTGGTCGACTACGCCGTCGAGGCGCACGAGGGCGAGGTGGTGCTCGACGTGCTGCACCGGCTGCAGGCGACCCAGGCGCCCGACCTCGCGGTGCGGTGGAACTGCAAGGCCGGCAAGTGCGGGTCCTGCTCCATGGAGATCAACGGCCGGCCCCGGCTGGCGTGCATGACGCGGATGAGCGTGTTCGAGCCCGGTGAGCCGGTCACGGTGACGCCCATGCGCACCTTTCCGGTGGTCCGCGACCTGGTCTGCGACGTCTCCGAGAACTACGTGCGGGCGCGGCAGATCCCGTCGTTCTCCCCGGCTCCGGGCACCCGGCCCGGCGACTTCCGGATGACGCAGTCCGACGTGGGACGTTCGCAGGAGTTCCGTAAGTGCATCGAGTGCTTCCTGTGCAACAACGTCTGCCACGTGATCCGCGACCACGAGGAGAACCGGCCGCACTTCGCCGGCCCGCGCTACCTCATGCGGATCGCCGAGCTGGAGATGCATCCCGAGGACACCGCCGACCGGCGGATGATCGCCCAGGAGGCGTTCGGGCTCGGGTACTGCAATATCACCAAGTGCTGCACGGACGTCTGCCCGGAGAGCATCCGGATCACCGACAACGCGCTCATCCCGATGAAGGAACGGGTCGCGGACCGTCGCTACGACCCGCTGGTGTGGCTCGGGCGCACGATCGGCCTGCGGCCGGGGCTGCGCCGCGACACGCCCGTCGTGCCCAACACGGTGCCGGCTCACCGGCCGTGAGCTGCGGGCGTGCCGGGTGGGCCGCACCAGAGCCCGCCCGGCACGCTCCGTGGACCGCCGACTCCGGCGTTCCACGGCCGGCGGACGCCGGCCTCACCGCCGGGCTGCGCCCGGCGGAGACCAGTCGAAGATCCCGGTGACGCTGCGCCGCACCACCTGCGGGCCGAACGGCCCGAGCGCGACCAGCGCGATGTTCCGCACGGTGGCCACGCTCCGGTAGCCGCTGCACAGCAGGGCCCCGGCCTGCGCCGAGCGGCGCACCACCCGCGCGGCCCGGGGCCGCCGGGCGGCCGTGTACCGGACCAGGGCGGCGGGGACGTCGGCGAAACCGGCTCCCGAGACGGTGTGCGCCAAGGTCACGGCGTCCTCGATCGCCTGACACCCGCCCTGGCCGAGGTTCGGCGGCATGGCGTGCGCGGCGTCGCCGAGCAGCGCGACCCGCCCGTGGTGGTAGCTGCGCGGCGGGGTGTCGAGGTACCACACCTCGTTGCGCAGCATCTCACCGGGAGCCGCGGCGGCCAGCAGCTGCGGGATCGGGCTGTGCCAGTGGGCGAACCGGCGCGGCAGCGCCGCGTGCTCCTCCAGCGTCCACTCGCGGGGGGCGCCGGAGACGCTGACGTACACGTAGACGGTGCCATCGGCCAGCGGCATGAGGCCGACGACGGCGCCGCGTCCCCAGCTCTCGGCGGGAACGATCGGGCGGTCGGCGGGGACGACGAACCGCCAGGTGGCGAATCCGGCGTGCACGGGGGCGGGGGTCTCGGGGAACAGGGCGCGGCGGGTGACGGAGTGGATGCCGTCGGCCGCCACGACGAGGTCGGCGGTCAGCTCGCCGGAGCCGGTGGTGACGCGGGCCGGGCGGTCCCGCCCGCCCGGGTCGACGACGGTGGCGGCGCTGGCGGTGCGCACGGTACCCGCGGGCAGCCCGGCGGCGAGCAGGTCGACCAGCGTGCAACGGCGCAGCAGCACGATCGGGTCACCGAACCAGGCGCGGATCCGGTCGGCGTCCATCCGCATCAGCCAGCGGCCGTCCCATCGGCGGATCCCGCCGCCGTGCAGGGAGGACCGCTCGCGGACGGCGTCGCCCAGGCCGAGGGTGTCCAGAGCGCGCAGGGCGTTGGGGGCGACGGCCAGACCGGCGCCCGCCGGCGCGAGCGAGCGGGAACGCTCGTGAACGGTCACCTCCCAGCCGCCGCCCAGTAACGCCCGTGCGGCGGTGAGCCCGCCGATCCCGCCTCCGATCACGACCGCATGTGGTCGGGCCATGGGCACCATCCCTCCCGTCGCTCTACAGCCGTAGCGCACAGCACTCTACATTTGTAGAGTCCCGTAAAATGCGGGAGTGGCGGAAATCGCGAGCCCGCGCCTGGAACTGATCGCCCGTACGGCCATGCGGCTCATCGCGTCCCGGGGGCTGCGGGGGCTGACCCACCGCGCCGTCGACCAGGCGGCGGGACTGCCGCCCGGCTCCACCTCCTATCACGCCCGGACCAGAGCCCGGCTGATCGAGGTGACGCTGCGCCGGATGGCCGACGAGGAGGGGCGTGCGGAGGAGACCGTCCTGATGACGGCCGACCACGACCTCGACACGCTCGCCGACCTCGTCGCCGACTTCATGTACACCGCCATCCACCGCGACCGGGACCGGATGCTGGCCCGGTACGAGCTCGCGCTGGAGGCGACCCGGCGCCCCGAGCTGCGGCCACTCTACGACCGGGTCGGCGCGCGGTTCCGCGCGCTCGCCCAGAGGGTGACGAGCGTGCTCGGTTCGCCCGACCCCGAGCGGCACGCCCGCGACCTCATCGCGTGGGCGGACGGCGTCATCTTCGACTTCGTGGCCGGACCGGCGTCGGCCCGGCACCCATCGCGCGCCGAGCTGCGCCGCTCGGCGGGCGACCTGCTGGGCGCGCTGGCCCGGCACCCCGCGCAGCCGGCCTGACCACGTGCCGCCCAGGGGGCAGCACGGGCCGCGGCGCGGGGACCGGCGGTCAGCCGCGCTTCTTGTGCGCGGCGATGCGGCCGCGCTCCTTCTGGTCGAGGATCACCTTGCGGATGCGCACGGCGTCCGGCGTGACCTCGACGCACTCGTCCTCGCGGCAGAACTCCAGGGCCTGCTCCAGCGACAGCCGGCGCGGCGGTACGAGGCGCTCCAGCTCGTCGCCGGTGGAGGAGCGCATGTTGGTGAGCTTCTTCTCCTTGGTGATGTTGACGTCCATGTCATCGGCGCGGGAGTTCTCGCCGACGATCATCCCCTCGTACACCTCGGTACCGGGCTCGACGAACAGCGTGCCGCGCTCCTGGAGGTTGAACATGGCGTAGGTCATGGCCTGGCCGGAGCGGTCGGCCACCAGTGAGCCGGTGGGGCGGGTGCGCAGTTCGCCGAACCACGGTTCGAAGCCCTCGAACACGTGGTGCGCGATGCCGGTACCGCGCGTCTCGGTCAGGAACTCGGTGCGGAAGCCGATCAGCCCGCGCGACGGGACCAGCCAGTCCATCCGGACCCACCCGGTGCCGTGGTTCGTCATCTGCTCCATGCGGCCCTTGCGGACGCTGAGCAGCTGGGTGATGGCGCCCAGGTACTCCTCCGGAGCGTCGACGGTCAGCCGCTCCACCGGCTCGTGCAGCTTGCCGCCGATGTCCTTGGTGACCACCTGCGGCTTGCCGACGGTCAGCTCGTACCCCTCGCGCCGCATCTGCTCCACCAGGATGGCCAGCGCCAGCTCGCCGCGGCCCTGCACCTCCCAGGCGTCGGGGCGGTCGGTGGGCAGCACCCGCAGCGACACGTTGCCGACGAGCTCGCGGTCCAGCCGGTCCTTGACCAGCCGAGCCGTCACCTTGGCGCCCTTGACCCGGCCGACCAGCGGCGAGGTGTTGGTGCCGATCGTCATGGAGATGGCGGGCTCGTCCACTGAGATGAGCGGCAGCGGGCGCGGGTCGTCGGGGTCGGCGAGCGTCTCGCCGATCATGATGTCCGGGATGCCGGCGATGGCGATGATGTCGCCGGGGCCGGCCTGTTCGGCGGGCTTGCGCTCCAGCGCCTCGGTCATGAGCAGCTCGGTGATGCGGACCTGCTCGGTAGTGCCGTCGCCGCGGATCCACGCCACCTGCTGGCCCTTGCGGATCTCGCCCTGGTGCACCCGGCACAGCGCGAGGCGGCCGAGGAAGGGGGAGGCGTCCAGGTTGGTGACGTGCGCCTGCAGCGGCGCGCCCGCGGTGTACTCGGGGGCCGGGATGGTCTGCAGGATGGTGCGGAACAGCGGTTCGAGGTCGTCGTTGCCGGGCACCGTGCCGTTGGCGGGGCGCTCCAGAGAGGCCTTGCCGTCGCGGGCGCAGGCGTAGACGATCGGGAACTCGATCTGGTCCTCGTTGGCGTCGAGATCCAGGAAGAGCTCGTAGGTGTCGTCCACCACCTCGGCGATGCGGCTGTCGGGGCGGTCGACCTTGTTGATGACCAGGATCACCGGGAGCTTGGCGGCCAGCGCCTTGCGCAGCACGAACCGGGTCTGCGGGAGCGGGCCCTCGCTGGCGTCGACGAGCAGGACCACGCCGTCGACCATCGACAGGCCGCGCTCGACCTCGCCGCCGAAGTCGGCGTGACCGGGGGTGTCGATGATGTTGATGACGACGTCCTCGCCCTCGGGCGTGGTGTAGTGGACCGCCGTGTTCTTCGCGAGAATGGTGATGCCCTTCTCGCGCTCCAGGTCGTTGGAGTCCATGACGCGCTCGTCGACGTCCTGGTTGGCGCGGAAGGCTCCGGACTGCCAGAGCATGGCGTCCACGAGCGTGGTCTTACCGTGGTCGACGTGCGCGACGATGGCGACGTTGCGCAGGTCCGCACGGCGTGCGGATCCGGCGACGGGGGTGGCGCTGGGCATGCGAAAGTCTCGATCTCATCTGCTGGGGAACACCGCGACTCCCGCGGCCGTCCTCCAGTTTATGCGCTGCCTGGTCACCTCCCCGCGAAACTCGACGGGGCCGCGGGACCCCGCCGTGGCGGCGGTCAGCTCGGGTCGGGCAGCGGCTCGTCGGACTCCGAACGCTCCGGCGTCAGGAAGGGGCGGACGCCGTCGAGGAAGGGGAGATCGGCCGGGAGCCAGTCGACGTCGTCCAGGGTGTCGGCGGACAGCCAGCGCAGCGCCAGATGCTCGATCGGCCGCGGTTCTCCCTCCACGACTTCGGTGAGCCACACCCGCAGCACGGCGGGTGGTGAGTTCGGGCGCAGGGGGAAGGGGGCGTCGTCGCCGATCCGGCGCAGCGGGCGGACCCGCACCCCGAGCTCTTCCTGGCACTCGCGGACGAGCGCCTCCTCGTCGTTCTCACCGGGGTCCACCTTGCCGCCGGGCATCTCCCAGCGGCCGCGCAGCTGCGGCGGCTCGGCCCGCTGGGCGGCGAGCAGCGCACCGTCGCGGACGATGGCCGCGCCGACGACGATCACGGGTTCTGTCACGAGGCTCCACGGTACTCGCCCCGGCGAGACGGGGTCCGGGCGGTGCCGCCGCCGGGCGCGGGGGCCGTCCGGGACGGCGGGGCGGGAGGTGCGGCGGCGGTTCGAACCGGCCGCGGTGTGATCCGGTCGTCCACAGGCGGCGGATCGGGGTGGCGGCGGGCGGTGCGCGGCGGGTTGGATGAGAATCAGGGGGTCCCCCCTGGTCCCGGGCACCACTATGCCTGTGTCCGGGCGGCTAGGCGGCGGCACGGAGTGGCGCGGCCATCCCGTTGAGGCGGCGGGCGGCGCCCTCGGGATCACTCGCGGGGTGGGTCACCGGCCGGCCCAGGTCGTCGCGCCACCGGAACAGCCCCCCGATGCACCACACGGTGAGTCCGGCGCGGATGGACAGCGACGCCACCGTCGTGTGGTTCGCCGGGTACAGGCGCTGCATGCCGGCCGCCGTGAGGTAGCTGTGCAGCATGCCGATGGCCTGAGCAGGCGATGCCGGGATGGAGCCGTCGATCCACGAGAGGGTGCCCACGAGGCGGGTGCCTTTCCATGCGATGTCGCGGGCTCCGGGGCGCCCGTGACCACTACGGGGGTCGGCCGGCGGGTGGCCCCGCCGCCAGCGTCCCTAATACCCGCGGACACGGCGTCCGCAAACACTCTCTTTCCATTTTGATTACTTCTTGATTACGGTGCCGCGCACCTCTAGGGTGGACGGGTTGTCCCGTCCTGCCCCGATGCGCCACAGCCGCGCACCCGGCGGTGCCGTCTCCCCCTTCCCGCCCGCCACGGTTTCGGCTATGGCCCCCGCGTCTTTGCGACTGCGGCGGTGCACCGGCGGCCCGCCGGACCTCCCGGCCCGTGTGAGGCGGGCGTTCGGCGGGCAGGGTCTTCGCACGGGAGGGACCACGGGCCAAGGGGGAGGTCGGATCCATGTCGGCTTTGGACGCCCTCACGGGGGCGGCGCTCGACGGCGTCTGGATGGACGTGCCGCGGCACCGCGTGATGCTCGGTCTGCGCACGGGTGGCGAAGGGCCGAGCGGCGACGGGCAGCACGGGTTCACCGACCACACCCTGACGCTGGAGGAGGTCACCGAATTCGGCTTCCAGGACGCCACGGAGACGCTCTGGTCGGACGCGCGGGTCGCGAGCATCCGGGCCGACCACGATCCCGGGGCGATCCGGCTGCACATCACCTTCCGCGGACGGTCGGGAGCGGTGGACGCCACCTGCGGCAAGGCGGTCCTGCGACGTTCCCGTCCCGCCACGCACGAGAACCGCTAGCCGGACACCGCGGCCGGGCCCGCCCGGCCGGCACCCCCGAAAGAGACCTCGGGCGCCGGCGGTTACCGGCGCCCGAGGGGCTGACACTCTCCGGGGGGAGTGGAAAGAGCGTCAGCGTCTCGTGGGGTGGGCGGTCGCGCCCTCGGATCGCCCGGGCGCGGCACGGTCGTCCCCCGCCGGCCGCCGCTCGGCGCCTGACCGGTCCCGACTCCACGCCGTGTGCGGATTCCGCCCGGGTTTCAGTCTCATGAGGTGAGCCTAAATCCAATGGGTGGGCGGCGTGCTGGAAACCGGAAAAAATCTGCCGGGACACCCGGAGAAGATGAAGGCCGGGAGGCTGTCGTTCAACTGTTCCGCGAAAGAGGAGGGGAGGACGCAGAACAGCCCCCGAGAAACGACAGCTCCCGGCCACCGTGGTCCGCGTCCGGGAGAGGGAGGGACGGCACCACGGTCGGCGATGACACGAGGTGAAGGAGAGTTCTCTCGCGCGACCGCGAAACCAACGTTAGGTCGATACCGAGAGAAATCCATTGGGCAGCGGGCACGAACTTCACTCGCTTTATCGGGCAACCGGCACAAGCCCTTGGCGAAAGATCACCTATGCGAGGTTTTACGGACGACTTTAGCGTTTACTTTGGCGTGTTGACTAGGCAAATTGCCATACCGCATGCGGAAGCCCGAGGCCACAGCCCCGCGGATCGCGCCGTCGCGCCACCGCGAACGCGCTGGTCAGCGCCCCGGCCAGGGGCGTCCCCACCGCGAAGCGGAGCCGGTTCGGAGCCGAGGCGACGTCCGCCACGTGAGGGCCAGCCGGCTCCACCCGATCAGGCGACCGCCAGACGGTGCCGCAGCCCGGTGTGCCGGCGGCCGGAGGTCGCATTGCGCACGGCCTGCGCGATCGCCCGGCGCGAGCCCACCAGGACCACGAGTTTCCGCGCGCGGGTGATCGCCGTGTACAGCAGGTTGCGCTGCAGCATCATCCAGGCGCTGGTCGTCACCGGGATCACCACCGCCGGATACTCGCTGCCCTGTGAACGGTGCACGGTGACCGCGTAGGCGTGCGCCAATTCGTCGAGTTCGGGGAACTCGTACTCGATGTCCTCGTCCTCGTCCGTCCGCACCGTGACCAGTTGCTGCTCGGCGTCCAGCCGGGTGATCACACCGAGCGTCCCGTTGAAGACCCCGTTGGCGCCCTTGTCGTAGTTGTTGCGGATCTGGGTGACCTTGTCGCCGACCCGGAACACCCGCCCGCCGAACCGGCGTTCCGGCACCCCCTCCCGGGCCGGCGTGAGCGCGGCCTGCAGCAGGGTATTGAGGTTGCCGGCGCCGGCCGGGCCCCGGTGCATGGGAGCGAGCACCTGGACGTCCCGGCGCGGGTCCAGCCCGAAGCGGCGCGGAATCCGGCGGGCGACCACGTCCACGGTCAGCTCCGCCGCGGCGTCGGTGTCATCGCACGGAAACAGGAAGAAGTCCGGCATGTCGTCCAGGATGGGCGGCTTCCCGGTGTTGATCCGGTGCGCGTTGGTGACCACACCGGACTGCTGCGCCTGGCGGAACACCCGGGTCAGCCGCACGGCGGGCACCGGAGATCCGTCGGCGAGCAGGTCACGCAGCACCTGGCCGGCGCCGACGGACGGCAACTGGTCGACGTCCCCCACGAGCAGCAGGTGCGCGCCGGGCGGCACCGCCTTGGCGAGCTTGTTCGCGAGCAGCAGGTCGAGCATGGACGCCTCGTCCACGACGAGCAGGTCGCAGTCGAGCGGCCGGTCCCGGTCATAGGAGGCGTCGCCACCCGGCTTCAGCTCCAGCAGCCGGTGCACGGTGGAGGCGCCGTGCCCGG
Organism: Marinactinospora rubrisoli; assembly: GCF_042664915.1. Classification (NCBI taxonomy): domain Bacteria; kingdom Bacillati; phylum Actinomycetota; class Actinomycetes; order Streptosporangiales; family Nocardiopsidaceae; genus Marinactinospora; species Marinactinospora rubrisoli. The sequence goes on along the minus strand of NZ_JBHTBH010000001.1, from coordinate 764,003 downwards.
TCAACTCGGTCAGCCGCTTGGCCGCCCGCCCGGTCGGCGCCGCCAGCAGGATCTTCGCCCGCTTGGCCGCCGCCAGCCGGATCACCGACGCCACCGTGAACGACTTCCCGCACCCCGGACCGCCCGTGAGCACCGCCACCTTGCTCGTCAGCGCCAGCCGCACCGCCTCCTGCTGCTCGGCCGCCAGCTCCGCCCCGGTCTGCCGCGCCAGCCAGCCCAGGGCGGTCTCCCAGTCGACGTCCGCGAACGCCGGCATCCGGTCGACCGGAGCCGCCAGAAGCGCACGCAACTGCCCGGCGAGCGACAACTCGGCGCGGTGGAACGGGACGAGATACACCGCACTGACGCTCTCGGCACCGTCCGCGCCGTCCTCCGGCAACCGTTCGGTGACGACCCCCTCCTCGGCCACCAGCTCGGCGAGACAGTCGATCACCAGCGCGGAGTCCACCTGCAGGATCTTGACCGCCTCGGAGATCAGCCGCTCCTCGGGCAGATAGCAGTGCCCGTCCCCCGTGGACTCCGACAGCGTGAACTGGATTCCGGCCTTGACCCGCTCGGGGCTGTCGTGCGGAATCCCCACGGCCCGGGCGATGGTGTCGGCGGTCCGGAACCCGATCCCCCACACGTCGGCCGCCAGCCGGTACGGCTCGGTCCGCACCGTATCGATGGCGGCGTCCCCGTACTTCTTGTAGATCCGCACGGCGAGCGACGTGGAGACCTCGATCCCCTGGAGGAAGACCATCACCTCCTTGATGGACTTCTGCTCCTCCCACGCCTCGGTGATGAGCCGCGTCCGCTTCGGCCCGAGATTCGGCACCTCGATCAACCGCTCGGGCGTCCGCTCGATGACGTCGAGCGCGTCCACCCCGAAGTGCCGCACGATCCGCTCCGCCATCCGCGGTCCGATCCCCTTGACCAGCCCGGACCCGAGATACCGCTGAATCCCCTGCACGGTCGCGGGCAGCACCGTCCGGTAGTTCTCCACCATGAACTGCCGCCCATACTGCGGATGCGACCCCCAGCGCCCCTCCATCCGCAACGACTCCCCCGGATGCGCCCCCAACAGCGCCCCGACGACCGTCACCAGATCCCCACCCCGCCCCGTGTCCACCCGGGCGACGGTGTACCCCGTCTCCTCGTTGGCGAAGGTGACCCGCTCCAGCACCCCTTCCAGGACCGCCGGCCGAAACGCCTCTCCGGTTGCCACGAGATCACCTCCTCAGCGCTTGGCCGTCATCCTGACAGACCGGGGCTGACGGCACGCTCGGGCGCCGCAGTAGCACGCGCAGGCAGATTCCTGGCTCCATATCTCTAATAACCGTCAGTCAGGGATTCTTCGTTCGAGATCTATCTGAACATCGGGAACGATGCCACGCAATTCTGCGAGGAACGCCGACTCGTCGGCCAAGGCTTCGCTCGGCGACGATCGTATGTCCTGCAGAACGATGCGGAAAACGCCACTCTTCACACGGCCGAGAAAGACGTACCTGGGGAGAGCGCCTTCGTCCTCGATCGCAGAGCCGTACACGTAGTAGGAGGACGGGATCACATCGCTTCGCTCCCCCTCATCGACGATCGTCTCGAATTGATCGGAAAGTGAGGCCCTCATCTCCTCGAAGGATCGTTGGGCGAAGTCGCTCCCCGTTTCTTCTCCGGATTCGGCGATGAACACCTCATAGGAGATGGCCATCTCCATCTTCCCGGCCGCCGCCGACGTGATCTCCCAGGCGCACTCGTCACTCACCACCCTGGGCCGCGCCGAAGGGCTCGACGTCGCCGTGTCTTCGTAGCCTGCACCGTCATCAAGGCGGTAGTCGGTCACACCGAGCGTGTCGACCGTTTGTCCGCAGAGGTCGAACTCACCGGGATCAACGGATTCAACGGCTTGCCAAGACGGCGATACCCGAGGACCGGCGGACGGGTCCACGGACCTCGTCAACGCATTGACGATGCCCACCACTCCGCCAACCGTGAGGAGCGCCACCAGTGTTCCAGAAAGCACGATCACCGCGAATGCTCGCCATCCGCGGAGTTCCCTCCGGCGTTGTGGCGTGCTTTCCGAATCTGACATTCCGCATCTCCCGATCACTGCTTTCCAGGAACGATGGCCGGTTTTACAGCTCTCCCAACTGCTCCAGCTGAGCCTGAGCCCCGGCGTCGGCCAACGGCCGGGTGAATCCCAGAACGTCCGCGCGGCTGGGGTCGTTGTACTCCCGGGTCGCGATGGGACCGCACGCGGTGCACCACGCTTCGACCATCAGCCCGTCTCCGACCACCATGCCCACGTGTCCGGGCCCCGGCGGCTCCCCGGGGCGCTGGACGTCGAAGAAAACCAGGTCTCCCGGCTGTTCCTGCCCCGGCTCGACCCGTGGGCCGAAGTTCCACTGGTCCTGGGAGACCCGTGGAATGCTCACCCCGATGCTCTCGTAGGCGCGCATGAGCAGCCCGGAGCAGTCGAACCCGTTCGGGCCGGTACCGCCCCACACGTAGGGCTTGCCACGTTGGTCCAGCGCCCAGTCGACAACGGCCTGGGTGAGCTCGTCCGGGGCCTGTCCCAGTGGATCTCCCGACGCGGTCAGGTCGCAGTTGACCGCGGTCTCGATCGCCTGGTCGGTCGAGAAGCTCCCGTCGGCGTACCGTTCGGCCCACTCAAGGACGTCCTCCACGTACCACCAGGCGTGGTTGTAGCCGTAGATGGCGTTGCGGAGGTTCTCACGCGCCCCGTGGGCGATCAGGTAGTCGGCGGCGGCCGGAATGGCGTCCGCGGGGTCGTACACGCTGACCACACCGTCGCCGTTGCCGTCCTGTCCGTAGCCGTCCTCGGGGCGCTCGTCCACCGGCATGATCGGCTCTCCGCCCCAGCTGTTGCCGGCCGCCGAGCCGTTCAGTGAGCCGAACTGCATCGGTCCCGACGCGCCCCAGTCGTTGTGCCCCTCCGTGACGCCGGGCCCGTCCCAGCGCCCGTGGTGGGTCTCCACCTGCCCGATCCCCGCGAGGACGTTCCAGGGGATGCCCTTCTCCTCCCCGGTCTCCCGGTAGATCTCCAGGTAGTTCTCCGGAATGGAGTTCTCGGCGTACCCCGACGCCGCGACCTGCTCCGTCTCGCTGGTGCAGCGGAGCCCGGTCAGGGCGCTCATCCCACGGTTGATCGACGCCGTCGGAATGACGATCATCGCCAGGACCAGCACACCCGCGATGAACACGCCCACCGCGATCGCCAGCCGCGTGGCACACGAACCCCGGTCCGGGTCCGGGTGCACGAACAGCCGGGTCATCTGCCGTCCCCCAGATTCCCGGCGTCGGCCGGCTGGAAGTCGAAGACCCGCCACTCGCCGCTCTCCCGGACCATGGTGACCGCGAAGTCCCCGAGGTCGGAGTCGGCGGCATCGCCGCCCTCCACGATCGACTGCGTCCGGACGACGAAGACGATGGATTCGGCGTCGAAGTTGCGCACCGACTCGACGTTGGCACGCCCTTGGGCGACGGCCTCCTGCTCGGCCATCTCACCCCACAGGGCGCCCGCGCCGGAGCTCCTCTCCACGGTCCTGGCGTAGTCCTCGGTGGTGAAGGCGGCCAGGCTGTCGTAGTAGGTCTCGGGTGATCGTGTGTAGTCGATGGTGCCGTACGCCGCGCCGAACCGCTGCGCGACGCTGGCCGCCGCCCGGAACTCCTCCTCGGAGAAGGGGAACCAGTCCATGACGTTCATGTCGGCGGCGTCGGCGGTCGGGAGGGGGCTCGGCGGTGCGGCGTCCGGCTGCGCCGGGTCGGCCGCGGACGTGTCGCCGCTCGCCTGGCCCGGCTGCTGCTCCGGCTCCTCGTCACCGCGGAACCCGTCGACGCTGAGGTAGATGCCGAGCGCGACCAACGCCACGACGAGAATGCCGAATACGAGGCGCTGAGCGCCGTCGGAGAGGGGCTGGGGCATGTTCTCGGAGCTCTCTCGGGTGCTGCTTCGGGTGGTTACTCGGTCGTCACGACTCCGATTTCGGTATGCGCGTCGCGGTGGGGGCGGTGCGCACACCGCCCCCACCGCCGTCCGCTAGTCGTCGTCCTGCAGCCAGAAGGGGACGTCCCGACGGTTCTCCCGGCGCTGCGGTCCGGTGCCCGCCCAGAACGGGCTCGTCGGCGCGTCCTTGTTCGAGCCGCCGGAGTTCGTGAACCAGGTGCCGCGCTCGTCGCCGCCGCCGGACAGCCGGGGCGTCCGCGGTGGCGGCGCCGCCTTCTCGGGCCGGGTCCGAGGGCCGCCCCATCGCGAGCCGCGCTGGGACACGTTTCCCTGCGGGGGTGTGCTGGAACGGCCGTTGAAGATCCCACGGCCGGAGCTGGGCGCGGGCCGCTCAGCGGCTCCCCCGGCCCCTCCTCCGCCCGGCGCCGCGGTATTGCCGCTCGACGCGGCGCGGTGCCCGCTGCCCGAGCCGGTGCCGAACACCGATGCCCATCCGGTGTCGCCCGTCCCGGTGTAGCCCCCTGCGGGCCGGGGCGGGATCGGCCCCGCGTTGCCGGCCGGCGCGGCGGAGGAGCCGAGTCCTCCGCTGGCCGCCGCGACGTCGCTCAGCCGGGGAGCCTGGTCGGATCGCCGCGTCGACGACGTGCCGCCGCTGCGGCCCCCTTCGGCTCCCGCCTCCTGGGAACCGAGGTGCAGCGGCGGCGGAGCGGCGCCACCGCGTGCCCGCCCGTACCCGGCGACTCCCCGGGCCCGGCCGGATTCGCCGCGAGCGGTGGCCGCGTCGTTCGCACCGGTGTCCGCCGTCGCCGTGGCGCCCCGGGCGGTCTCTGCCCCCTCTCCGGCCGCCGCTGCGGCACCGGCACCGGGGGGCACCGCGGCGGCCGCGGCGGCGAGTTGCGGGGCGCGTTTCAGGCCCCACTTCTGCGCCCGCATGTAGGCGACCGGCGGGAGGATGTTGGCGCTCCGGCTCAGGGCGCTGCTGGTCACGGCGTCGCTGACCATCCGCGAGGTGAAGGTGTTGGCGTTCACCGACGCGAAGAGGTGGGCGAAGGGCCTGCGGTAGATGAAGAGCGCCAGTGTGAAGAGGGCGAGCAGGATCATCTGCAGGCCCCACCCGAGATCCGTCGCCATGACGAGGCCATAGCTCATGACCAGCAAGGAGATCAGCAAAATCACGAAGATCTGCTTCAGCAGCAGTCCGAGGACCATTTCAAACCATCGAAGCAGGACTGTGCGCCCGTACCCCGGATGAATCCCGATGAGCAGGAATATCGGGGAGAGCAGAAGCAGGAGCAGGAATCCGATCTTCAGAACGATGAGTGCCACGGAGCCGGCAAGGATGAGGCCTCCGGCGAAGATCGAGGCGAAGAGCGCGAGCGTCGCCACCCCCAGGCGGCTTCCCTGTTGGTTGCCTTCGAACAGCGGATACACCTCGGGATAGGTCTCCCGAATGCTCGCTGCGATCTCCTCGTACTGGCTCTCCTTGTCCTGGGTGAGTTCGACGGGGTCGAGGTCGCCCTGACTGATGCGCTGCAGCTCGACCCGGCTGATGGCCTGCGCCTCCAGCAGCGCCACACCGTGCTCGCGGGCGGCGCTGTTCGCCACCGCTCCGGTTCCGAACTCGCCGGCGACCCAGGGACGGCAGACGAGCCCCACCCACAGCATCTGAGAGTTCTGCCGAACCGCGAAATCGTTGTCGCTCTCCCAATCGGCCTGCTCGATCTGCGGTGCTCCCGCAGGGCAGGAGTTGGAGACGCCCGGCACCGCCACCCTGGACACCGCGGTGTTCACCAACTGCCCACCGGAATTCACGACGGTCCCGGCGTATCCAAGGATCTGCCCCGGATTCACCAGAATCCAGATTCCGATGGCCGTCGCCAGCACCATCCATATGGTGCTCTCGATCGTCAAGGTGACCCGCTTGCGGATGAGCCCGTACCACCCGAGCCACACGGCACCCAGAATGATCACCGTCGGCAGCAGCGGCCGCCAGATCCCTTCCCGCAGTTCGACGACGACGTTCTCGACCAGTTCATTGAAGCTGACGAGCAACCCGTCCGACGTGGCCGCCTGGTACACCGTGATGGTCGACTGGTTGATCGTCTTGGACAGATCCCACGCCGTGTTGCTGAGGGTCGCCACGGCGCTGGAGCTGAGTTTGTCGACGCACGACTCACGGATCACGTGCCACTGCTGGCCCGCCGTCCCGTACTGCCCGTAAAGGCTGGCGTCCGGCGGGAGCCCGTCCGGGGAGCCGTCGATCGAGGCCTGCGATCGCGGCGGCACCAGCAACCCGTCCGCCCCCGATCCCGCCGCCTCCGGCTGCGGGGCGGGTTCTCCCTCGCAGCCGGGGACGGCGGCCTGGGCCGAGCCGAGGGGAGTGAGGATGAAGGCCGCCATCAGCAGTGCCATGAACAGCATGCGGCGCCACCCGCGCTGTTCCGCGCCCGTCGCGTCGGCGGTGCCCGCCGCGGTGGCGGGGGTGGACGGGCCGGGTGGGCGGCCCGAGGTTGGTGGGTTTCCCGGGTGTGGGTTCATGGCCGCAGCTCCTGCCCCGTGCCGACCAAAGCAGCATCCTCCTCGGCGTCATCAGCGTCGGGCCGTTGTCTCGTGGGGTTGGTGTCGAGCCACCTGAGCAGTTCCTCCGACACCAGGTCGACGGCGATGCGTCCGGCGCGGCCGTCGAGGTCGCGGAAGATGCACTCGCCGTTGCCGAGATTGCGAAGCATGGCGCGGTGTTCCTCCGAGGGGTCGACCCCGAGCAGCGCCATGACGTTGTCGACCTCGACCCGTTCGGAGGAGCGGAAGGCGAACACCGAGGACAGGCAGTTGGTGACCTGTTCGTTCAGGAGGTCGCCGGCGTTCTGGCTGACGAGGATCAGCGCCGTGTTACGTGAGCGGCCCATCCGGGACACCTCCGGCACGAGTTTGGCGCCCTCCGGGGTGGAGGTGACCGCCCACGCCTCGTCCAGGAAGATGGCCTTGGGCAGCCTGCGGTCCAGGCCGTTCATCAGCCGCCGGGCGAACTGGCTGACCAGGTAGAGCAGGGCGACGCTGAGTCGCTGCTCGTAGCTGTAGTCGTCCCGCTGGATCGCGGAGTCGGGCAGTGTGAGGCCGCCGAGCGTGAACACGGTGGTCCAGCCCTCGCTGTCGACCTGGTGCTCGCCCTGCGGGTCGAAGCACAGGCTCGCCAGCCGCATCTCCGACATCGACCGCAGCACCGCGCCCAGGTTGCGCGACGCCGGGTCCGACGACGACTCCAGGTAGTCGACCACCTTGGCGAGGCTGGGCCGCGGCTGGTTGGCGACCGCCGCGACCGCCTGGATCATCGCCGACTCGCGTTCCTCGCTCATCCGCGGGAGCAGCAGCCGCAGCGTCTCCGTGGCCATCGTCTTCTTGGTGGGGAGGTCGTCCCCGAACCCGAACGGGTCCAGCAGCCCCGGTTCGGCCGAGCCGAGCGACATGACGCGGGCGCGCCGGCCGCGGCGGCGGAGCAGGCGGACCAGCGACTCCGCGTCGCCCTTGGGGTCGATGGCGGCCACGGTGACGCCGCGCAGCGCGAGCTGGTAGATGAGCAGCAGCGCGAGCGTCGTCTTGCCCCCGCCCGGTTCGCCGGTGATCGCGATGGCCGTGGGGCGGTTGCGGGCGGCGGCGACCATCGGGTCGAAGTGCACGATCGAGCGGGCCCGCCCCAGTGTCTCGCCGACGTACGGGCCGACCCAGCCGGCCCCCGAGGAGTCGGGCCGGTCGCCGAGTTCCATCGTCGCGGTCGGCATTCCGCCGGCGATGGTGCGCAGCGGCTGGCGCTGCGCGTAGGCGTTCAGCCGGATCCGGTCGCCGGGCAGCGACTCGCAGAACAGCGAGAACTGGTCTCCCGTGGAGTTGACCACGTCGATCCCGATGTCGCGGTAGTGCTCGACGACCGCCTCGACCCGCTGCACCAGCAGGTCCTCGGTGGGGGCCGACACCATCAGCCGGTGCCAGCCGTACACGAACGGCAGCCGTTCCTTGGTGATGCCGTGTTCCAGCATCCGCGCCGCGTCGATCTGCTCGGCCAGCGCGAGCGGCGCCTCCACCCCCGCCTCCCGGATGTGGGCGTCCATGTCCCGGGCGTGCGCCAGCTTGCGGCCGACGTCCTTGCTGGCCTTGGCCGGCGGGACGAGCTTCATGCGCAGCGACGCCTCGACCGGGAACGGGAGCGCGTCGCTGTAGTGCAGCCACGGCTCGCCGTCGGGGAACGGCATCAGGTCGGGGAAGCGGGAGAAGGAGAGGTGTGCGACGTAGGTGGAGCCGGTCGGCTGCTCCAGCCGCAGCATCGACCGCCCGTTGTGGATGACGCCCTCGACGAGCGCCTCGATCTCCCCGCGGCCCCACGTCCGGCGGCCGGCGGCGGACCGGCGGGGCTCCTCGATGGTGCCGGTGACGGCGTGCCGGATCAGCCACGCGAGCTGGGTGGACGTGGCGTGGCGGGCGTGCAGCGAGCTGGCGGCGAGCGCGCGGCCGAGCCGTTCGGCCTGCTCGGTCCACCGGGCGATCTCGCGGGCGTCGATGGCGTCGTCCTCCAGTCCGAGGACCTGTTCGGTGCGCTGGTAGGCGCCGAACAGCTGCGCGAACACGCCTTGGGAGAGCTGGGCGCGCACCCCGCGCTGCCCGAGCCGGACGCCGAGGTAGACCTCCTTCGTCCAGAAGTCCTTGGCCCAGACGTGCCGGTACATCTCGTCGAGGTAGTCGTACCAGCCGGGCCCGGAGTCGGAGGTGCGGTTCAGCCGGGTGGCCCATGACGCGGCCGGGTAGGTGCGGTGCGCGACCCGCAGGTGCACCTCGGCGTCGTTCATCCGGATGGCGGCGAGCGCGATGGTGATGTTCGTGGCGAGGGCCTCGCGCTCTTCGGGGGTGGCGAACTCGTACGACACGGTGGGCAGCCGGAAGTAGGCCCACGCTTCGGTGTCGCTGAGCAGGATGCGGTCGTCGAAGTAGCGGACCGCCAGTCTGGTGGCGCCCCTGCTGCCGTTCATTGGCTGCCCTCCCACGGGGTGTGCTGGAGCTGCGTTGTTCCGGCTGTGCTCACGGGGTGCCGCACCGGGGTCGCCCGGCACCCGCCCTGGATCGTCCCGCCGCCCCCGGCCGGCCGGGCCGTCGCCCGGTCACCTCCGCACCTCCGACGACGTCCGGGGGCCGGAGGTCCCGGTCCCGGTGAAACCCGACATGAGCACCCCGCCGAGGGCGGCGTGCGCCCGCCGGGTGGTGGCCCGCAGCGCGGCGGTCTCGCCGACATCGACGACGCCGCGCGCCGTGGCGAGATGGTCGTCCCACGGCACCCGCACGATGGCGCGGCATCGGCCGCGCGCCACCTGTTCGGCGGCGTCGACGTCGGCGAGGCTGCGCTTGCTCACCCCGTTGACCACCATGACGGCCTTCGCTCGCAGGTGGGCGTATCCGTGCCCGTCCAGCCACTCGAAGGTCATCGCGACCGCGCGGGCGGCGTCGGCGCTGGCCGGCGCGACCAGCACGAGCGCGTCGGCGATCGGCAGCGCGCGCGCGACGCCGGTGGCCGCGGGGTCGAGCAGGGTGACCTCGTAGAACCGTTCCAGCAGCCCGGTGAGACCGGCGTAGTCGCGGTCGTCCAGCGTCTGCACGTACGGGTCGTCCAGCGTGGCGACGACCTCCAGGCCGGAGCTCGACTGCGACGTGTAGCCGCGCATGGCGAGGTAGCCGTGCACGTCCTCGGCGTTGGCGAGCAGGGAGGTGAGGGTCTCCGGGGTCTCGGTGCGGATCCGGCGGGACAGCGCGCCGGCGCCCGGGTTGACGTCGACCGCCACGACGCGCCCGTCGCGGTGCGCGGCGAGGGTGTGGCCGAGCATCAGTGTGGTGACGGTCTGGCCGGCCCCGCCGGTGCAGCCGAGTACGACGATGCGGCGGGTGCCCTCGAAGCGGCTGCGCAGCCGGTCCAGGTCGGCGGGGGGCAGCTCGGACCGCGACGCGGCGGTGTTGCCACCGGTGACCACCCGGGCCAGCCGCCGCCAGCCGCGGGTGCCGCCCGGCGGTGAGGGGACGGCGGGGGGCTGTGGGGCGGCGTCGGCGGCGGGCCGCTGGTCCGGGTCGCGTCCCGGCGCGTCGGTGCGGGGGACACCCGGGACGTCGGCCGGGGACACGGCGGTGCCGTCGTCCGGCACCACCTGGATCCGCCCGGTGAGCACCTCCTGCTCTCCGGTGCCGTGGTCGAGCTCCAGACCGGGCTTGGCGGTGGCCTCGTGCTCCGGCGGCCGTGGCCCGGCGGTCTCGCCGCCGGAGGCACCGGATCCGCCGGAGGCGGGAGCGAACAGCTGCCCGAGCTTACGGGTGTTGCGCGCCACGCGTTCGAAGGCGCCCGGCTCGCGGGCGGACTCGCCGGCCGGAGCGGCACCGTTCTGTTCGGCCACCGGCCCCGGAGCGGAACCGGCGGTCCGGGCCTCGTCTTCCGGCCCGCCGGCCCGCTGCTCCGGGCTCGCGGCGGCGTCCGGCGCTTCGACGCCGTGGGATTCGGCCATGGCGGCGTTCTCGGCCGCCGCGGCGGCGGCGCGCGGCGTGGCGTCCGCACCACGCCGCCGGAGGAAGGCGGCCCGCTCGGCGGCCTGCAGCTCGCCGAGTGTCATGCGGGGTCCCGGTTCGGCGACGTCGGTGAAGCTCTCGTGTTCTCCGGTGCCGTGGTCGAGTTCCAGGGGTGGCTTGGCCGGGATCACCAGCGCCGACGCGGGGCCGCCGTCCCGGCCCGGCAGCGGGGATGGATCGCCCGGGTGCCCGGCGTCCGGAGCCGCCGGGCCGTCCGGGACGGCGGCTTCGGGTTCCCGCCCGGACGGAGCGCCACGGCCCGGCGGGCGCGGCTCGCCGCTCGCGTCGTCTTCCGGCTGCGCGGGTCCCTCACTGGACGTGGTGGCCGCACCGTGCCCCGTGGCGCCGCCCTGCCCCTGGCCGGGCGCGTCGACGCCGGGCGCGAAAGCGTCCGCTTCCGGCGGTGCGGTCCACCCGGCGGGACCGGTGGCGGACGTGCCGTCGGCAGGGTGCGAAGAGGCGGCTCCGGTCGTGTCGGGAGCCGCCTCCGGCGCGGCGGGGACCGCGGGGCCGGGGTCGGGGAAGTCGGCCGGTGCGGCGGCTCCGGGGGGCAGAGAGGACAGATCGGTCGACTCGGCCGGGCCCGTGGTGGGCCGGGAGTCGGCGAGGCCGTTGGCCACAGCGGTTCCGTCCTGCTGCGCCGGGCCGTCCGGAGCGACCGCCGACAGTTCCCACGGTGCGGCGTGCGGGCGGGGACGCTGCCGGCCGGAGGGCCGCTGCTCGTGCGCCTCGTCCGGGGTGGCGGGTGCGCCGAGTCCACGGGCCGGTTCCACGGCCGGTGGTTCGGCGGCCGCGCGCTCGCGCTGGAGGCGGCGGGCGACCTCGGCCCCCTGGGCGCGCCCGCGCAGCCGGCGCTGGGCCTCGCGGCCGCGCCACGGGTCGCGCTCCGGGGTCGGCTCGTGCCCGGACGCCTCGGCGCGTTGACGTGCGACGACCCGTTCGCGGGGGGTGGTGATGTCGCCGGGAGCGGTCAGCATGCCGACGTCGGGCGCCTCCGGGCCGGGCGTCCCGGCGGGCCGCGACCGCGCCTGAGGCACCTCCGCGTGCCCACTGCCGGGCGCCGGTGCGGCCATGATCTCCTCGGCCCGCCGCCGGGCCGCGACCCGCTCGCTCTCCGCGGTGTCCGGGGCGGTGCCGGTGCTCTCGGCCGGGTACGGAGGCGGCGGCCCGCCCGGAGAAGGGCGCGCCGCCGACAGCCAGGGGTTCGCGTCGGCGCGTGGCCGGGCGGCGTCCGCGGGGTCGGGGTCGGCGTCCGCGTCACCGGGCGTCGTGGGGGCGGGGGGAGCCGGCAGCATGCTCGGCGCCTCTTCGCGGCGCTTCACGGTGCCGAGTTCGCCCCGGGCGGCCGCGGGCCGCGCACGCTCGGGGACCGCGTCCTCTGCGGGACGCGGCAGTGCGAACCCGAAGTAGTTGAGGACCCGCAGCCCGATGGAGCGTTTCGCGGGGACCTGCTCCGTCGCGGCGCCGACGGCCGGCTGCGGGGGGACGGTCTCGGCCGGCGCGGGGGCGCGCTCCGCGGGCCCGGGGGGCTGCTCCGTGGGGGCTGCCGCCGCACGGACCGCCTCGTCGGTCCCCACGGGCTCGGGAGCCACGGGTTCGGGAGCCGCGGGCCGGGCGTCCGCGCGCTCAGGATCCGCCGACTCGACCGGCCGCGCACCGGCCCGTCCGGGCGCCACGGCCGTCGCGCGCCGGGCCGCGAGGCGCACTTTCGTACGGTGCACCTCGGGCAGCGGCCCGGCCGCCGGGTCGCGGTGCCAGACGCGGGCCGTCACGGTGATCTCCGCGGGCTCGTACTGGGGGGCCAGCCGGGTGTACACCCGCGCCTCGGCGAGGTAGCGCCCCTGGGAGAGGAGCAGTTCGGTGAGGCGCTTGCCCTCGATGACGGGCCGGGTCATGAGGAAGGCGATGACGAACGGGGGGACGATCCACAGGACGTGCCACGGCGTGTGGAACGGCACGCCGATGATGCTCATCAGCACCATCCACACCAACGTGACGCCCAGCCAGACACCGAACGTGACCAGCGGAAGCGGCGTGGGCAGCCGGAAATCGTACAGCTTGTACAGCCGCTTCTCGATCCGCCAGATGTTGGTGTACGTGGGCAGGTCCACGTCCCGGCCCTCCTACTCGGTCGTCACGCCCATGGCCCGCGCGATCGCCACCGCGATGACTTCGATGATCCCCGGCACGTAGAAAACGATTCCGATGAAGATCGCCAGAATGATGAACTGCGCGAACCGCGTGATCTCCCGGGTGAAGAGGAAGAAGATCGCGACGATCGACACGATCACGAGAAACAGCGGCCCGAAGAATCCGCGCAGCCAGTCGGCCAGTCCCGAGGTATCCGGCCCGTCCACGCTCGCGGCCAGCACGACGGGGACCAAGGTATCGGCGGCGGCGTGCGTGACGCTGGAAAACAGGGGGAGCATCTAGCGTCCGCCCCCCTGAGGCTCAGATCTCAGCTGCATGTTCTGTCACGTCTCCTTACTGGTGCCCACGCCGGGTCGGTTCTGGTCATCGAGTCGCCGGGCGTCCGGGCCTGCTCAGTCGAACGAGTTCGGGGCGCCGTGGATGTCACGGACGTACCAGTTTTCGCCTTCCCTGACGACGGTCAACTGGTAGCTCTGGGCGAGTTCGGCGGCGTTGTCGGCGTTCTCCCCTCCGGCGAGCCGCCACACGACGGTGGCGCGGACCTGCCGGGTGTCGGCGGAGCCCGCGCCCGCCGCCGAGGGGACGGTGAGGTCGCGCAGGTCGGCGAACTCGACGGTGCCGGCCGGCAGCGCGGCGACCTCGGCGTCGGGCTCAAGGTAGCGGGAGAGGTGTTCGGGGGTCTGCGCGTACGCCTCGAAGAAGCCCTCCAGGATGGGTTCGAGCTCGTCGCGGGCGTCCACGTCGCTCTCGACACCGGGCGCCTCGGGGAGTTGCGCCCGGCCGGGCGCGGCGAGCAGGGCCGGCTGCCCCGAGACGACGAGGGCGGCGCCGCCGTCCTCGGCGTAGACGGGCACGTCCAGACTCACCGGCTGGCCGTTGACGTCGGCGCTGAGGGTGACGACGGCGTTGTTGTCGTCTTGGGCGTCGACCGCGATGACCTCGATGTTGTCGCCGGTCAGCTCGCCACCGGTGATGTTGAGCGATGTCGCGCGCCCCTCGGGGAGGAAGGCCGCCAGGGCGTCGGCGCGCTCGTTGCCACCGCCGGGCGCGGAGTTGAGGTAGACCTCCGCGAACCGGACGGCGAACGCGGCCGCGGCGGTCTGCGGGAAGTCGACGGTGTCGGCCGGCTCCGGCTCCCTGGGGTCGGGCTGGGCCAGGCCGGAGCGGAGCGGCTGCCACACCCCGTTGAAGAGCACGACGAGGATGAAGGCCCACAGAAAGGCCCGCCCCACCCACACCCACCAGCGCCCGCCGGCACCGGCGCGCGGGCGCCGCGGCCGGCCGCGCTGCCGACCGGTGTCGTGCGCACCGTCCGCCCAGCCGCCGGCCGCCGGGACGGCGGCGTCGTCCGGCATGGCGGCGCCCCGCCCCGAGGTCGACTTGCGAGCCATCGCGCCTCCATCCACACCCGAGCCTGCCCAGGGGCACCCAGATCGTGCGTTCCCGGCCACGCGGCGCCGTCTACGTTCCCGGCCACGCAGCGCCGACTACGTTCCCGGCCACGCAGGCGTTGTTTCCCGCGGCCTGTCTACCCCATCCTCTATGGTGCGGCATGACCCGGGATCTCCATGGCTATTACGCGATCGTGTTTTCCTCCGGCCCGTTTTCCACCGGCTCGTACCGGACTGCCACAATGCCGCGTCGAGGCGCATGGGACCACGAAGCGGGACAATGAGGCAAGGTCACCGCCGGTTTTGCGGGAGGCCCGGAAAGGAGGAATTCGCTGATCAGTTAGCCAAGTGTGGCGCGGAGGCGCTGGTCGGCCCGGCTTTCGCGGGTGACGAAAGAGTCACCTACACGTTGAAGCGGAACTCCACCACGTCACCGTCGTGCATGACGTAGTCCTTGCCCTCCATCCGGACCTTGCCCGCGGCCCGCGCGGCCTGCGTGTTCCCGGCTTCGACCAGGTCATCGAAGGACACCACCTCGGCCTTGATGAAGCCGCGCTGGAAGTCCGTGTGGATGACGCCGGCGGCCTCCGGAGCCGTGGCTCCCTTCCTAATGGTCCAGGCACGGGCCTCTTTCGGGCCGGCCGTAAGGTAGGTCTGCAGGCCAAGTGTGGCGAAGCCAACACGCGCCAGCTGGGCGAGACCGGACTCGCTCTGCCCCATGGATTCGAGCAGCTCCGCCGCCTCGTCGTCGTCCAGTTCGGCCAGCTCGGCCTCGATCTTGGCGTCCAGGAAGATCGCCTCGGCGGGCGCGACGAGGTCCGAGAGCCTCTTGCGCAGTTCCTCGTTGGCCAGTTCATCGGAGTCGAGGTTGAAGACGTAGATGAACGGCTTGACGGTGAGCAGGTTCAGCTCCCGGAGGTCCGCGAGGTCGATGCCGGCCGCGGGCCCCCCGGTCGAGAGCGCACGCCCCTCGTTCAGGACCTCCTGTGCCGCCTCGGCCGCGGCGGCGAGCCGCTGCCGGTCCTTGTCCTTGGCGTTGGTCTTCGCCTCCTTCCGCAGCCGAGGCAGCGCCTTCTCCAGTGTCTGCAGGTCCGCGAGGATGAGCTCGGTGTTGATGGTCTCGATGTCGCGGCCGGCGTCGATCTCGCCGTCGACGTGCGTGACGTCGGGGTCGGCGAACGCCCGGATGACCTGGCAGATGGCGTCGGTCTCGCGGATGTTGGCGAGGAACTGGTTGCCCAGCCCCTCCCCCTTGGAGGCGCCGCGGACGATGCCGGCGATGTCGACGAAGCTGACCGTGGCCGGGATGACCTTGGCCGACTCGAAGATCTCCGCCAGCTTGCGGAGCCGGGAGTCGGGCACACCCACGACTCCGATGTTGGGCTCGATGGTGGCGAACGGATAGTTCGCGGCCAGAGCGTCGTTCTTGGTCAGCGCGTTGAACAGCGTGGACTTGCCGACGTTCGGCAGGCCGACGATCCCGATAGAGAGACTCACGGAGTTCGAGTCTAGGGCGGTGACGGGAATGTGTCGGTGGCGAGTCGCTCCCGGCGGCGTGCGGCGGATGACGCGAGGCGCTGCCGCGTCGGACGATTCGGTGACACGACGGTGATCTTTGGATGAAATGGCCCGCGTTCCGCCAGGGTGCGCGGGTACCGTCGTTACACCGCGGAACGGCCCGGGTTCCGTACGTGTCCGAACAGGGACGATCCGGACACGATCCGTATCTACTGCCTCGGCGGTGCCTGCAGTGCTGACAGTTGACCGCTTTCGCCGTGTACGCCGTGCTCGCCGCTCCGCCGGCCGCGCTCCCGCCGACCGTGCCGGCGGCGCCGGCCGGATCGGCCGGACGCCGGTCCGGCCGCGTTCGGGTCGGCCCCGGGCGCACGGAATCCGTGTCTGCCACCTTGGGGGCTTTCAGTGGTACCTGACCAGGTACGCGCGTTCGTCCGGCGTCATCCCACAGTCCGGCGCGCGGCACGACGGATCCGCATGCACCTGCCGGAACGGCTGGGCGGCATCAATCCGGACCGACTACCACCGAACATCAGACGATTCGAGCTCGCACTGCCGGTTCGCGATGGCGGCTCTCCGATCGGGCCGCCCACGCTGACCGTCCGCTCGCCGGGCGAGCTCTGGGTGGCCAAGCGCCTGGCCGAACGCGGCCTCGCGGGCTACGAGCCCGAGACGCTCGCCTGTTTCCTGGCCGCCCTGGAGCACGGCCGCCCCGGCGCGGTACTGGACGTGGGCGCCAACATCGGGGTCTACGCGGCGCTCGCCGCCGCCCGCACCTACCGCGACGTCTACGCGTTCGAGCCCACCCCCGACGTCGCGGCGACCGCCCGCGCCATCGCGGCCGACAACGAACTCGGCTTCCGGGTCGAGGAACTGGCCCTGAGCAACCACAGCGGAACGGCCACACTGCGGCTGTCCGCGACGACCGACGCCTCCAACTCGCTGGCCGAGGGCTTCCGCCGCGAGGTGGGCCGGATACCGGTACGGCTGGACACCCTCGCGCGCTGGCGGGAGCGGGCCGGGGTGGTGCCCGCGGTCATCAAGATCGACACCGAGACCACCGAGCCGGACGTCATCGCCGGCGGTCTGGAGGTCCTGCGCCGGTTCCGGCCGTGGGTCTTCTGCGAGGTGCTGCCGGACCGCGGCGTCGAGGAGCGGCTGATGGCGCTTCTGGAGCCGCTCGACTACGGCTGGTACCACCTGTCCGGCGCGACGCCCTACCCCCCACGCCCCGAGATCACCGGCCGCGGCTACGGATCCCGTGACCGGATGTGGATGTTCGCGCCCGAGCCCCCCGCCCCCGGTTTCTGGCGCGCGGCGGACAACTGGCGGAGCGCGATCGACGCCTGCCGGCCGCCCACGGGCTGACCTGCCGGGTCGCCCGGCGCCGGCCCCGGTCTCCCGTCCGTCCGGGCGGAACGGCGGCCCGGACGGGCCACCGTTGCGCTCGGGCGGATCCCCGAATCCGGCGGCACGACGCGCCGGCCGCCGCGCGTGGCGATTCCCGCGCCGCCCCCCGGGTTGAGAGCATGGGCCGCTATGGACGGCCTCAACCTGATACTCGTACTGCTGGTGGGAGTCGCGCTCGGCACGCTGGTCGGCTGGATGCTCGCCAGGGGCCGCGAGGCGGAGTCGCGCGCCGACGCCCGCGCCGCCGAGGAGCGCGCGGCCTACATCGAGGAACAGCTCGCCGAACGCTTCCGGGCACTCTCGGCGCAGGCCCTGGACGCCACCAACCAGCGCTTCCTGGAACTCGCCGAAGGCCGGCTGCGCGCGGCCAACCAGGCCGCCGGTCACGAACTCGACCAGCGCCGCCAGGCCGTCGAGCACCTGGTCGCGCCGCTCAAGGAGACCCTTGCCCGGGTGGAGGTCCAGCTCCGCGAGGTGGACGCCGGGCGGCGGGCCGCGCACGCCGAACTCGCCAAGCAGGTGGAGTACGTCCGCGAGGGCTCGGAGCGGCTGCGGGACCAGACCCAGGCACTGGTCACCGCGCTGCGCCGCCCGGAGGCGCGCGGGCGGTGGGGCGAGCTGCAACTGCGCCGGGTGGCCGAACTGGCCGGGATGGCCGCCCACTGCGACTTCGAGGAGCAGGCGAGCGCCGAGACGCCGGACGGCGTCCGGCGGCCGGACATGGTGGTGCGGCTCGCCGGCGGCAAGAGCATCGTCGTCGACTCGAAGGTGTCGCTCGCCGCGTACCTGGAGGCGGTGGAGAGCGACGACCCCGGCCACGCCTCCGCCCGGCTCGACGCGCACGCCCGCCACCTGCGCACGCACGTCGACCAGCTCGCGGCGAAGTCGTACTGGGCGGCGTTCAGCCCCGCACCCGAGTTCGTCGTCCTGTTCATTCCGGGCGAGGCGTTCCTGGCCCCGGCGCTGGACCGGGACCCCGGCCTGCTGGAGTACGCGATGGCCAGGCGGGTGCACATCGCCACCCCGACCACGCTCATCTCCCTGCTGCGCACCGCGCAGTACGCGTGGCAGCAGGAGGCCCTGAGCGCGAACGCCCGGACGGTGTTCGAACTGGGCAAGCAGTTGCACGGGCGGCTGGCCACCCTGGGCGGGCACGTCGACGGTCTCGGCCGCGCCCTGACGCGGACGGTCACCGCCTACAACCAGACCGTCGGCTCCCTGGAGAGCCGGGTCCTGGTGACCGCCCGCAGGTTCAGCGAACTCGGGCTGGCGGATGAGGAGCTGGACGCGCCGGAGGGCGTCGGGGAGCAGGCGCGCCCGCTCACCGCCCCGGAACTCACCTCGCGCGGCGGCGCGCAGGACGGCCTCCTGGACGGCGGCCCGGCGCCGCGGGAGGACGCGGACGACCGCCGGGACGACGTGCGCGTCCGGTTGTACGGCTCCGCCGTCAACGGCGGGGGTACCGACACAGAGGCCGGGGAGGATCCGGATTTCGCCGCCGAAGTGACACACTGGACGCGGTGAGGCGGCTGAAGGAGCACACGGTGATCGCGACCCACGACGCGGACGGCACCCCGGTCCCACGCGATACGGCTCACTCGCCCCGCGGACGGCGCCGCCCGCAGCGCGGGCGCTCCGCACGGCCGGCCACGGTCTCCCGGCTCCGGCTGACGGCGCGCGGCGCGATCCTCGCCCTGGTGCTCGCCACGTTCGGCGCCGCGTTGCTGGAGCGGCTGGCCGGCGTGCCGTCGGCCACGAGCATCACGTTCGTGGTGGTGTGCGTGCTGGCGGCGTTCCTGGTGCGCCCGGGCGACCTGCTCGCGCTCGCGGTGAGCCCGCCGCTCGGCTACTTCACCGGTGTGCTGGCGGCGGAGGCCGTCCTCACCCTCGGCAGCGACGGTTTCGTGCGCGCCGTCCTGATCGGCCTGGCGACCCGGCTCGCCGACATCGCGCCGTCACTGTTCCTCGGCACCGGGATCGTCCTGGCGATCACGGCGTTCCGGGGACTGCCCGCCAACATCCGGGAGCTCGGCGACGAGCTCAGCGGCCGTCCGGCCCGCCGGGGCCGGGACTCCGGCCGCCGGGGCCGGACGGACTCCGCGGCCTCCTGAGACGCGGCGGCCCGTCGGCTAGAACGGCGCCTCGGCCGGCCCGTTCTCCTCCGCCGGCTCCTTCTCGGCGAGAGCGACGGCCAGCTTGGCGCGGGCGCCCTCCAGCCACTCCTCACAGACCCGGGCCAGCCGCTCGCCGCGCTCCCACAGGGCGAGGGAGTCCTTGAGCGAGAGCCCCCCGGACTCCAGCTGGCGGACGACCGCGGTGAGCTGCTCGCGGGCCTCCTCGTAGCCGAGTTCGGGTTCGCTCGGTCCGGCGCCGCCGGTGTCGTTGGTCGCTGTCATGCGTCCCCCTCCTGGTCGATCCTGTCGCCGGCGGTCACGGTGATGCCGTCCTCGGCGAAGCGCACCCGCAGCGTCTCCCCGGTGGTGACCTGCTCGGCGGAACGCACCACCGTGCCGTCGGAGCGCTGCACGACGGCGTAGCCACGGGCCAGCGTGGTGGCCGGCGACAGCGCGCGCAGCCGGGCCCGGGTGTGGGCGAGGTCGTCCTCGGCGCGGGTCACCGCCGTGTCGACGCACCGTCGGGCGCGGTCCCGCAGGCCGGCGACCTGCTCGGTGAGCCGGTCGATCTCGCGCAGCGGGCTCGCCAGCACCGGGCGGGACCGCATGCCCGCGAGCCACGCCTCCTCGCGCGCGATGCCGCCGAGGATGACCCTGCGGCCGCGTTCGCGCAGCTGCCGCACGAGCTCGAACTGTTCTCCGACGTCGGGCACCACCCGCTTGGCCGCGTCGGTGGGGGTGGAGGCCCGCACGTCGGCCACCAGGTCGAGCAGCGGGTTGTCCTGCTCGTGCCCGATCGCGCTGACGACGGGGGTCCGGGCGGCCGCGACCGCGCGCACGAGGGCCTCGTCGGAGAACGGCAGCAGGTCTTCCAGCGACCCGCCGCCGCGGGCGATGACGATGACGTCGATCTCCGGGTTCCCGTCGAGATCCTTGAGCGCGTTCGTGACCTCGCCGACGGCGCGGTCCCCTTGCACCGCCACCTCCCGGACCTCGAACCGCACCGCGGGCCAGCGCCGCCGGCCGTTCTCCAGGACGTCGCGCTCGGCGGCCGAGCCGCGGCCGCAGATCAGCCCGACGGCGCCCGGCAGGAACGGCAGCCGCCGCTTACGGGAGTCGGCGAAGAGTCCTTCGGCGGCGAGCGTGCCGCGCAGTTGCTCCAGCCGGGCCAGCAGCTCGCCCAGCCCCACGTGCCGGACTTCCAGGGCCAGGAGCGAGAAGGTGCCCCGGGCGACGTAGAAGTCGGGCTTGGCGTGGACCACCACGCGCGCCCCGGCCTGCGGGGCGGGGGCGACCGCCTCCAGGACCCGCACCGGGCACACGACGCGCACCGACACGTTGGCGACGGTGTCGCGCAGCGTCATGAACGCCGTGCCGCCGCGGCGGTTCAGCTCGGCGATCTGGCCCTCGACCCAGATCCGGCCGAGCCGCCCGATCCAGCCGCCCACCGCCTGGAGGACGACGCGCACCGGCTGCGGTGACTCGGCGGAACTCTGCATCCCCATATCTGTCGAGCCTAGAGGAGGATGCCGACACACCCGGGCCACCCCGCCGCTGCCGCCCCGGCCAGGCGACCGGCCCGCTACTCGGCGGCGGCCTCCGACTCCAGCTTGGCGATGCGGTTGCCGTACATGCGGAGGAACTCGGGGCGGTCGGCGTGCGCCGCCTCGTAGTCCCGCAGCGCCCGCACCTGGTCGATGGTGAGTTTGCGGAGCCGGGCACGGACGGAGGGCAGCGTGAGCTCGTCGTAGTTGGGCACCGGCAGCTCGGCGGCGGATGACGGCTCCGCGGTCGTGGCGTCGGCGGTCTCGGCGGCGGTGGCGGCCCGCTCCGGGGTCTCGGCGGCGGGCTCGTCCCGCTCGGCGGCCTTGGCGGCGGCGACCGCGTCGACGAAGACGGAGCTGTCGGCGGCGACCGTCTCGGCGTTGGCGCTGGCGAGCTCCGCGGCGATCTCGGCCTTCTCCTCGGGCTTCACCAGCTCCTCGGCGGCCGTGGGCTCCGGGGCCGGTGCGGCATCGGCGGGGGTTCCGGGGGCGGCGGACTCGGGCCGCTCCCCGCCCGGCGCGGTCGTGCCGTCGGCCCGCTGCGGCGTGTCGCCGGCCGGCTCAGGGACGGCGGCGGGGGCAGCGGGCGCGGTGGACGGGG
Organism: Marinactinospora rubrisoli; assembly: GCF_042664915.1. Lineage (NCBI taxonomy): Bacteria > Bacillati > Actinomycetota > Actinomycetes > Streptosporangiales > Nocardiopsidaceae > Marinactinospora > Marinactinospora rubrisoli. The sequence continues at coordinate 742,743 of NZ_JBHTBH010000001.1, read as the reverse complement.
CGGGGGTGGCGGTCGCGGTCTCGGGGGCGGACGCGGGCGGAGCCGGGGTCTCGGCGGCGGGCTTCGCGGGCGTGCCGGCCCCGGTCGGCCGGAGCAGCCGATCACCGGCCTGCCGGGCTCGCCGGCTCAACGTGGCGAAGACGCGCCGGACCTTCTCGGAGATCTTGCTGGCATTCGACATGGGACTCGGGGACTCCTGCTGCTGGCGGTCGGGGGTGTGGTGCGGCGCGCCTCCTCGGGACGGCGAGGGGTCGGCTGCCCGGAACGTGCGAACCGCTGGCACGGCGCTGTTTCGTTTCGCAGATAAGCCAGAATAGGGGAGTTTCTCGCGCTCGCGGAGCTTGTGAAGCCCGGTCTTCGCCAGTTCGGAAGCGGGGTGAGGCCCGCGCGTTACCGCAGCGCCGCCCCGCCCGGCGCGACGCGTGCGCCGGGCCGGTCCTCCCGCCGCCGGGGGCGCCCCCGCACCGGACCGCGCCCCCGGTACAGGCCCTACCATGGGTGCCATGACTGCGACGAATCGCCGCCGTGTCCTGCTCGCCAAGCCTCGCGGCTACTGCGCCGGGGTCGACCGCGCCGTCGTCACGGTCGAGAAAGCGCTGGAACAGTACGGAGCGCCCATCTACGTGCGCAAGCAGATCGTGCACAACACGCACGTCGTTCGCACGCTGGAGGAGCGGGGCGCCATCTTCGTGGAGGAGACCGACGAGGTCCCCGAGGGCGCCATCGTCGTGTTCTCCGCGCACGGGGTCTCCCCCATGGTGCACGAAGAGGCCGCCCAGCGGCGGCTGAAGACCATCGACGCCACGTGCCCGCTGGTCACCAAGGTCCACAAGGAGGCCAAGCGGTTCGCGGCCGAGGACCGCGACATCATCCTCATCGGCCACGCCGGCCACGAGGAGGTCGAGGGCACCAGCGGTGAAGCGCCCGAGCACATCCAGGTCGTCGACGGCCCGGACGAGGTCGACAAGGTGCGGGTGCGCAACCCCGACAACGTCTCGTGGCTGTCGCAGACCACGCTCTCGGTGGACGAGACCAACGCCACGGTCGACGCGCTGCGCCGGCGCTTCCCCAACCTGCTGGACCCGCCCAGTGACGACATCTGCTACGCCACCTCCAACCGCCAGGCCGCGGTGAAGGAGATGGCGGCGGAGTGCGATCTGGTGATCGTCGTCGGCTCCGACAACTCCTCCAACTCGGTGCGGCTGGTCGAGGTGGCCCTGGAGGCGGGCGCCGGCGCCGCGCACCTGATCGACAACGCCTCCCTCATGCAAGAGTCCTGGCTGGAGGGCGTCGGCACGGTCGGCGTGACCAGCGGCGCCTCGGTGCCGGACATCCTGGTGCAGGACCTGCTCCGCCGGCTCGCCGAGTACGGCTTCGACAGCGTGGACGAGGTGGAGACCGCCCAGGAGAGCCTGACGTTCTCCCTGCCGAAGGAGCTCCGCCGCGACCTGCGCGCCGAGGCCGTCGGCTCCTGACACCGCGCGGCGCGGCATGCGCCGGCGCGGACTGCGGACCACGAAGGCCGCCGCCCCACGGGGCGGCGGCCTTCGCCCGGTCATCGCCGGTCAGCCGTTGTCGGCCAGCCGGTCCCGGATCGCGTCGGTGGCCGTGCCCGCCGGGTCCTGGACGGCCTGCTCGGCCGTCTCCACATAGCCGCCGGCGGCCTCCTGGAACTGCTCCTGGGCGGCCGCCGCGGGGTCGGCGTAGGCCTCCTGGGCCGCGGCGGCGGTCTCCTGCATTCCGGCGGTCGCCTCCTGGAACTGCTCGCCGTAGTGGTCGCCCGCGACCTGGGCGATGTCGCCGGCCGCGCCTCCGGTGAGGCCGTCGGCTCCCTGGACCGCCGTCTCGACGGCCCCACCGGCGGTCTCGGCCGCGTCACCGAACAGGCCCTTGAACCAATCGACAATCTCGCTGAACACCTGGTATCAACTCCGTGCTGGGACGCCCTGATCGCGCCCTGGGGTCGTGGACTCCCAGGTGTACCCGAGGAAACCTCATGGGCACGTTAAATCGCGCCGAAATCGCGCCGGCACGCCGGGTGACGGAGCCCACGGCACCGGCCCGGTCAGCCGCCGTCGGGGCGCAGCGACGCCGCGAGTTCCGCGAGCTCCGCGTAGTCCGAGCTGCCCGAGACGACGACGGTGGCGTCCCCGTCCCGCAGCACCAGGGCCCGGTGGTCACCGGCCGCGTTGACGTACCGGTCCCAGGTGCTGCCGGCCACCTCCGCCGTGCCGTCCGGCTCGCCGTTCTCCGTGGCGGTGGCCACGAACCGCTCGTGCGGTGCGTCGCTGATGGCCAGCTCGGCGTGCCGGTCGGCGGGGGTCGCGAAGCCCAGGGTCCAGGAGACGGGCGCGGTGGGCTCCTCGCCGGGCAGCGCCCCGCCGGTGTCCAGGAGGGTGCTGGTGGGCACCCAGCCCTCGGGCACCTCCTCCGGCGCGTACGTGGTGTAGGGCGCGACGTCCCGCAGCGCGATCAGGTCGGCCGTGTAGTCGACGCTCGGGATGTGCTCTCGGGTGCGGCCGGCGACCACGAGGGCCATGGCCAGGACGATCAGCACCACGATCCCCAGTGCGGCGGCGTACCCGCCGAACGTGGCGTTGGCGCGGTTGTAGGTGCTCATGCGGCACCGCCCGGGGTCGCCGGGGCGCGGTGCGCGTCAGTCGGTCTGCTCATCGTGACCAGCTTGCCGCAGCCACGGTGGGCGTTCCGGCCGGGGTGGCCTGCGGGCCCGTTCCAGGCCGCCCAGGATCTCGATCACATCGTCGGCGAGCCGGCGCGCGGCGTCGTGGTCGTCGCGTCGCACGACCTCGCCCACGGCGACCAGCATGGCGCCGCTCACCACCATGAGCAGCGCCTCGTCGACCGGCTCGTCGGCCTTGCGGAACAGCGCCACGTTGCGGTCGGTCCACGCGCGCAGCTCGTCGCGCATGGCCGCGTCGAAGCCGGGCGGGCCGTCACCGCTGAAGAACAGCCACGCGGTCTCGCGCTCCTCGATGCAGCCCTCCAGGTAGGCGCGCGCGGCCGTGTTCATGAGCCGTGTGGGATCCGTCTCACCCGCCGCACGGGCGCGGGCCGCCGCGTCGCGGGTGCGCTGCTGCTGGCGGCGCTGGAACTCGGCGTACAGGGCCGTGAACAGGTCGGCCTTGCCGGTGAAGTGGTGGTAGAGGCTGCCGACGCTGGCGCCGGCCTCGGCGACCACCTCGCTGACCCCGGCCCGGTCGAACCCCACCGTCCGGAAGACGCGCTCCGCGGCGTCCAGCAGCGCCCGGCGGGTGGCCGTGCCGCGCGGTGACACGCGCACCGTCCGCTCGGCGCCGTCCGGGTCCCCCACGCCCGCCGGGTCCGCTGTGATCCCGGGGTCCTCCGTGTGCTCCGGCCGTTCCGCGTCCACCGCGCTCCTCCCCGTGGCCTCGTCCCCCGGCTCGCCCGTGACCGGGGCGGCTCGGGTCGAGGGTACGCCAGCTGGCTAACCTGGACGCAGCCGCCGCGGGCGGCCGGGTGGCGCAGAGTCGCGCCCGTGACCCACCAGGCGAGCGCAGTCGAGCCGTCGTTCGAAAGGCTGAAGATGACCACTCCCACCGCGCCCGTGCCGACTCCCGCCGACGCTCCCGACCGCAACCTCGCCCTCGAACTCGTCCGGGTCACCGAGGCGGCCGCACTCGCCGCCGCGCGCTGGGTCGGCCGGGGCGACAAGAACGGCGCCGACGGAGCGGCCGTGCGCGGGATGCGGCACCTGATCAACACCGTCTCGATGACCGGCACCGTGGTGATCGGCGAGGGTGAGAAGGACAACGCCCCGATGCTGTACAACGGCGAGCGGGTCGGCGACGGTGGCGGCCCCGAGTGCGACGTGGCGGTCGACCCGATCGACGGCACCCGGCTGACCGCGATGGGAATGAGCAACGCGGTCTCGGTGATCGCGGTCAGCCCCGCCGGGTCGATGTTCGACCCGTCGGCGGTGTTCTACATGGAGAAGCTGGTCACCGGACCGGCCGCCGCGGACGCGGTGGACATCACGGCCCCGGTCGCCGACAACGTGCGAGCGGTGGCGGCGGCCAAGGGCGGCAGCCCGCAGGACGTCACCGTGGTGATCCTGGACCGGCCGCGGCACGCCGACATCGTGCGGGAGATCCGAGCGACCGGAGCACGGATCAAGTTCATCACCGACGGCGACGTCGCCGGCGCCATCATGGCCGCCCGGGCCGGCACCGGCGTGGACCTGCTGCTGGGCATCGGCGGCACGCCCGAGGGCATCATCGCGGCCTGCGCGCTCAAGTGCCTCGGCGGTGTGATCCAGGGCCGGCTGTGGCCGCAGGACGACGCTGAGCGGGCCCGCGCGGAGGCGGCCGGCCACGACCTGTCCCGGGTGCTGACCACGGACGACCTGGTCTCCTCCGACGACGTGTTCTTCGCCGCGACCGGCATCACCGACGGCGAACTGGTGGGCGGGGTCCGCTACGAGGCGGGCGGCGCGATCACCGACTCCCTGGTGATGCGCGGTCGCAGCGGCACCATCCGCAAGGTCCGCAGCGAGCACCGGCTCAGCAAGCTGGCCACCTACAGCGGGATCGACTTCAAGTCCGCGAGCTGACGGGCCCGGAGAGATCAGTCGATCAGTTTGCGTCGCATCTGGAAGACCGCCAGGCACCATACGATCGCGGCGAACGCCAGGATGGCGGCCAGGTGGCCGAGGTCGGCCGCGGGCCGCAGGCCGAACGCGGCGCTGCGCACCAGTTCCACGCAGTGGTACAGGGGGTTCAGCGCCGCGATGTTCTGTGCCCAGGCCGGCAGGTTGTCCAGCGGGAAGAACGTGCCGGCGACGAGGAACAGCGGGGTGATGAGCCCCGAGATGATGTAGTCCATGGTCTTCATCGACGGGACGACCGCCGACAGCCAGATCCCCAGCAGCGCGAAGCCGAACGCGGTGACCAGCGTGATCAGCGGGACCAGCAGCATGGTCGGCCGTGGGGGCAGGCCGAAGCCCATGGCGACGAGCAGCGGCGCGCAGGCGTAGCCACCGGCCTTGAGGGCGATCCACGTGGCCTCGGCGGTGACCAGCTCGCGCACGTCGACCGGCGCGGCCAGCATGCCCTCGTAGTAGTGCCGGAAGACCCGGCGCACGTAGGTGTCGATCAGGCCGGGGAACATCGAGCTGAACAGCACGGACATCGCGACGATGCCGGTGCCGATGAACTGGATGTAGTCGTAGCCGCCGACGGCGCCGACCAGTGAGCCGAGCCCGAACCCGAAGGCGAGCAGGTAGACGACCGGCTCCACCACGGCCGCGAACGTGGTCGGCCCCCAGCTGCGCCGGAACAGCGCCCACTCCCGCACGAGCACCCCGGCGACCGGTGCGAACTCGAACCGGCCCGGTTCCTTCGCTCCGGTGCGGCCCGCCGGGTCCGCCGTTCCCGGACCGGTCATTCCACCCGCTCCCCCGTGAGAGTCACGAACACGTCCTCCAGTGTGGCGGCCCGCGGCCGCCCTTCCCCGAGCCGGTCGCGCAGCGACGCGGGCAGTCCTTCGGCGCGGAGCACCGACAGGGTGGCGCCGGTCTGCCGGGTCGGGAACCCGGCCGTGCGGAGCACCTCGACCGTCGCCGTGGCACCGGCCGCCCGGATCGGGAACTCCTCGACCGAGCCTCCGGCGTAGCGGGCGATCAGGTCGGCGGGCCGGCCCCGGGTGACCACCCGTCCCCGGGCCATGAGCGCCACCTCGTCGGAGAGCCGCTCCGCCTCCTCGATGTAGTGCGTGGACATCAGCACCGTCACCCCGTCCTCCCGCAGCGAGCTGATGAGCCCCCACAGCTCCTGCCGGATCTGCGGGTCCAGGCCGACGGTGGGCTCGTCGAGCAGCACCAGCCGCGGCCGGTGCACCAGCCCTCGGGCGATGAGCAGCCGGCGCCGCATGCCTCCGGACAACCGGTCGGTCCGGGTGTCCCGCCGGTCGGTGAGGTGGGCGATGCGCAGCGCCCGCTCCACCGCCGCCGGCCGCTCGGCGCGCGGCACCCGGTAGAGGTGCGCGAACACCGCGAGGTTCTCGCGGACGGTCAGCTCCTCGTCCAGGTTGTCGTGCTGCGGGACGACCCCCATGGCCGCGCGGGCGCGTTTGGACTCGCGTGGGAGGGGGTGGCCGAGCACGGAGATCTCGCCGCTGTCCGCGCGGCTCTGCCCGGTGAGCAGCCGCATGGTGGTGGACTTGCCGGCGCCGTTCGGCCCGAGCAGCCCCAGCACGGTGCCGGCCGACACCTCCAGATCGAGGCCGTCGACCGCGGTCAGCGGCCCGTAGCGCTTCACCACCCCACGCAGTGATATCGCGGGGGGAGTGTCACTTCGGGGCATGTCAGTGGACTCTTCCAGCCGCGAGGAGGACATGGCATCAACCTACGGGGACGGCGCGAACGCCGCCAGCGGTTTGGGATCTTCGAAGCGCGGCGGTGACCGCCGGCCGCGCTGGGTACCGTGACCGTGTGGTCGAGGAAGTGCAACCGGAGCTGCTGCGAGCGTCGGACCGTGACCGGGACCGGGTGCTCGCGGTACTGCGCGCGGCGGCCGAGGACGGCCGCCTCGATCTCGGCGAGTTCACCGAGCGATCCGACCTGGCGCACCGGGCCCGGGTGCTCGGCGACCTCGCGCCGCTCACGGCCGACCTGCTGCCCGCCGATCGGCAGCCGGTCCGGCTGGTCTCCGCGCCGGTCCTGGCGTTGCTGCGCGGTGAGTCGCGGACCGGCCGCTGGGTCGTGCCGCGCCGGCAGGCGGCGTTCGCGCTGCTCGGCACGGCGCGGATCGATCTGACGGACGCCCTGCTGATGCGCGATCGCGTCCGGCTGGACGCCTCCGCCGTGTTCGGCCGGATCGAGGTGCGGGTGCCCGAGGGCGTGCGGGTGCGGATGCGCGGCCGGTCGTTCCTCGGTCTGCGATCCGACTCGACCCGGCCGTCCCGGCTGCGGGACGCCCCCGTGCTGGAGGTGGACGGATTCACGCTGTTCGGCGCGGTGCGGGTGACCTCACCGCGCCGCCGGCTGCCGTGGTGGGGCCGCCGACGGCGGGAGCTCGAATAGCGCCCGCGCCATGGCGCCGCGTGGCAGGTCGGGGTGCCGACAGCGGCTCCGGCCGCCATCTGGCAGTCTTGGACCAGGTTCCCTGGAGGTGTCTTTCAGCAATGAGTGAATTCCGCGTCGAGCACGACTCGATGGGCGAGGTGCAGGTCCCCGTCGAGGCGAAGTGGCGGGCGCAGACCCAGCGCGCGGTGCAGAACTTCCCGATCTCGGGCCAGGGTCTGGAGCACGCGCACATCGCGGCGCTCGGCCACATCAAGGCCGCGGCGGCGAAGGTCAACGCCGAGCTGGGGGTGCTCGACGGCGACGTGGCCGAGGCGGTCCGCGAGGCGGCCCTGGAGGTCGCCGAGGGCCGGTGGAACGAGCACTTCCCGATCGACGTGTTCCAGACGGGTTCGGGCACGTCGAGCAACATGAACACCAACGAGGTCGTGGCGACCCTGGCGTCGGACCGGCTGGGCCGGCCGGTGCACCCGAACGACCACGTGAACGCCTCGCAGTCCTCCAACGACGTGTTCCCGTCGTCGATCCACATCGCGGCCACCTCGGCGGTGGTCAATGATCTGATCCCGGCGCTGGAGCACCTGGCCGGGGCGCTGGAGGCGAAGGCGGCGGAGTTCGCGACCGTCGTCAAGAGCGGGCGCACCCACCTGATGGACGCCACGCCGGTGACCCTGGGCCAGGAGTTCGCGGGGTACGCGGCGCAGGTGCGCTACGGCGTGGAGCGGCTGCGCGCGACCCTGCCGCGGGTGGCGGAGCTTCCGCTGGGCGGTACGGCCGTCGGTACCGGCATCAACACCCCGGAGGGCTTCGCGCCGCGGGTGATCGCCGAGGTCGCGCGGGCCACCGGTCTGCCGCTGACCGAGGCCCGCGACCACTTCGAGGCGCAGGGCGCGCGCGACGGGCTGGTCGAGCTCTCCGGGCAGCTGCGGACGATCGCGGTCGGCTACGTCAAGATCGCCAACGACATCCGCTGGATGGGCTCGGGCCCGCGCACGGGGCTCACGGAGATCTTCCTGCCCGACCTGCAGCCGGGCTCCTCGATCATGCCGGGCAAGGTCAACCCGGTGCTGTGCGAGGCGATGCTCCAGGTGGCGTCGCAGGTGGTCGGCAATGATGCCGCGGTCGCGTTCGGCGGCTCGTCCGGCAATTTCGAGCTGAACGTTCAGCTGCCGCTGATCGCCCGCAACGTGCTGGAGTCGATCCGGCTGCTCGCGAACGTCTCCCGGGTGTTCGCCGACCGGTGCGTCTCGGGCATCGAGGCCAACGTGGAGCGCTGCCGTGAGTACGCGGAGTCCTCGCCGTCCATCGTGACGCCGCTGAACCGCTACATCGGCTATGAGGAGGCGGCCAAGGTGGCCAAGCAGGCGCTGGCCGAGCGGCGGACGATCCGCGAGGTCGTCATCGACCGCGGCTACGTCGCCGACGGCAAGCTCACCGAGGCGGAGCTGGACGACGCCCTCGACGTGCTGTCGATGACGAACTCCGACCGCGGGTAACCGGCCCGCACGCTCCGACGGCCGGCGCCCCTTCCGGGGCGCCGGCCGTCGTCGTTCGCGGGGCCGGGCGGCGTGCCGGCCTCAGTACCAGCCGTTCGCCTGGGAGTGCGCCCACGCCTCGCAGGGCGAGCCGTAGCGGTCCTCGATGTAGCCGAGCCCCCACTCGATCTGGGTGGCCGGGTTGGTCCGCCAGTCCGAGCCGGCGGTCGCCATCTTGTCCCCCGGGAGCGCCTGCGGGATCCCGTAGGCGCCGGAACTGGGGTTCTGGGCGCTCGGGTTCCAGTTGCTCTCCTTCTCCCAGAGCGGCTCCAGGCAACCACTGAACTGGTCCTCGCCCCAGCCGAAGTCGGCGAGCATCGCCCTGGCGATGTCCTTGGGGTCGCCGGTGGGGGCCGGGGCGGAGCCGGAGCCGCCGTCGGACTCCTCCGGCTCCTCCTCCTTCTCCTCCTCCTCGACCGAGCCGGTCCCCTGGGCGAAGGCCGCGGTGAGCGCCTGCTCCCGCCGGTCCTGCGCTTCCGCGAGCTGGGCCTCGCGCTCTTCGGGGCTGGTCTGGTCGGTCTCGGGGAAGAACGGCTCCTCCGGCTCGTCCGCGGCCGGTGTGGGCCGGGCCGCGGCCGGTGTGGTGTCGGGCTCCCCGGTGTCGTCGGCGAACGCGGAGACGGCGAAGGTGGCGCCGGCCACCATCGCGGCCGAGCCGACCGCCGTGGCGACCCGCAGGGAAATCCGGTTGAGTAGCAAGAAGTGCCCTTCCGCCAGTCGCGCACCCAGCGACGCGCGCGGTCGACCGCACCCCCGGTCTCACACAGGTCAGGAACGCGACGGGCGGGTGAAGGTGGGCGGACGCTGGCCGCCTGCGTCGCTGGAGATCCGCACACGCGGCTGTTGGGGCCGTCGACAGGGGGCCGCCGCGCGATGGGGGTCTTTCAGATCGGGACCCACCATGCCGCAAGATCACGGACCCGTAACACCCATTTTGATATGCCGTAAATCACATCACGGTCCGTAAAAGCCCCGAAATACCGCTGACCACGCAAAACGCCATAGACCCCTCCGGCGGCTCCTGGGCCACGCGGCCGGCCGGGGTGCCCTCGACACGCCGGCGCCCGTGCGGCGGGTGCCGCACGGGCGCGGGCAGTGGTGGAGGCCGGGCCTGCGGGGCGCGGTCAGCGGCCGGCCGGGGCCAGCGACTTCCGCCACAGCGAGCGGCCGTCGATGTCGCGCAGGTCGACGGTGAACCGCTTGCTCTCCGGGTCGATCTCCACCTCGCCGAAGTGCTGGAAGCCCTCCATCGGCGAGGTGTTCGCCCGCGGGGGCGCGTTGACGAACACCGCCTCCGGACCGAAGGTCGGGTCGAGTTCGTTGGGGCCGAACGCGCCGGCGTGCAGCGGGCCGGACACGAACTCCCAGAACGGCTCGAACTCCTGGCTGCTCGCACGGTCCGGCGAGTAGTGGTGCGCGGCCGTGTAGTGCACGTCCGCCGTCAGCCACACGACGTCCTTGACACCACGGCGGTGCAGGGCGTGCAGCACCCACTGGATCTCCGCCTCGCGGCCGGCCGGCGCGCCCGGCCGGCCGTTGGCGACGGCCTCGATGGCGCTGCCGTCCGGCACGATCAGGCCGATCGGCATGTCGGAGGCCACGACCTTCCAGGTGGCCTTGGAGGCCGCGATGGAGTTCACCAGCCAGCGCGCCTGGCGCTCGCCGAGGATGCGCTCGTACTCCGCGGTCCCGTCGGAGTTCGGGTCACGGTAGGTGCGCATGTCGATGACGAACACGTCGAGGTCCGGACCGTAGGAGATCCGCCGGTAGATCTTGCCGTCGACCGTCTCCCGCGGCAGGATCGGCTGCCACTCGTGGAAGGCCCGCTGCGCCCGGCGGGTGAGCACGTCGACGTCGCGCTCGGTGTAGGGCCCCTCCGGCAGCGTCTCGCCCGGGAACCAGTTGTTGGTGACCTCGTGGTCGTCCCACTGCACGATCTGCGGCACGCGCGCGGAGAACGCCCGCAGGGCGTCATCGGTCAGGTTGTACGCGTACTGCCCGCGGAACTCCGCGAGCGTCTCGGCCACCTTGGACTTCTCCTCGGTGACGATGTTGCGCCAGACCCGGCCGTCGGGCAGGGTGACCGACTCGGTCAGCGGGCCGTCGGCGTAGACGGAGTCGCCGCTGTGCAGGAAGAAGTCCGGGTCGCGCTCGGCCATCGCGTCGAAGATCCGCATGCCGCCGAACTCCGGGTTGATCCCCCACCCCTGTCCGGCGACGTCCCCCGACCACACGAACCGGACCGGCTCGCCGCCACGGCCGGTGGTGCGGAATCGCCCCTCGACCACCTCGCCGGCGACGCGGTCGGCCTCGGCGTGCACCCGCAGGTACACCTGCTGGCCCGCGGGCAGGCCGGTGATGCGCACCTTGCCGGTGCCGTCGCTCGCGGGGGTCAGCTCCGGCCCGCGGATCGTGCGGGATCGCCGGAAGTCGGGACGGCTGGACACCTCGACCACCATGCGCGCGGCGCGGTCGGCACGGGTCCAGATCACGGCGCCATCGCTGCGGGGGTCGCCGAGCTGGATGCCGTGGGTGAGGACGGGACGGTCCTTGCCGCGGGCCAGCGCGGGGGCGCCGGCGAAACCGGTGGCGGCCGCGGCGCCGAGCCCCACGGCTCCGGCTCGCAGCAGGGTCCGCCGGGTCAGGTTCGGGGCGGACGGCTCGGCTGTCTCGGTCACGGGGACTCCTAACGCCTGGTCGGGGATGGCGGGGACGGTGATCTAGCCGGTTCTACCGAGGAGCCGCGTACCGGATCCCAACTGGGCCCGAATCGGGGGTGAACAGTGCGGCCGCCGGGCACGGACGTGGGCCCCGCCGGACGGCGGGGCCCACCTTCCGTCTGCTCAGCCCTCCAGCATCTCCGTGACGAGCGCGGCGATCGGCGAGCGCTCGGACCGGGTCAGCGTGATGTGGGAGAAGAGCGGGTGTCCCTTGAGCTTCTCGATGACCGCGACCACGCCGTCGTAGCGGCCGACGCGCAGGTTGTCGCGCTGGGCGACGTCGTGGGTCAGGACCACGCGAGAGTTCTCGCCGAGCCGCGACAGCACCGTGAGCAGCACACCGCGCTCCAGCGACTGGGCCTCGTCCACGATGACGAACGAGTCGTGCAGCGAGCGGCCCCGGATGTGGGTCAGCGGCAGGACCTCCAGCATCCCGCGGTCGACCACCTCGTCGATGACGTCCTGGGTGGTCAGCGCCGAGAGCGTGTCGTGCACGGCCTGGGACCAGGGGGTCATCTTCTCGTACTCGCTGCCCGGCAGGTATCCGAGATCCTGGCCGCCCACCGCGTACAGCGGCCGGAAGACCACGACCTTGCGGTGCTGGCGCCGCTCCAGCACCGCCTCCAGCCCGGCGCACAGCGCGAGCGCCGACTTGCCGGTGCCGGCCCGTCCGCCCAGCGAGACGATGCCGACGTCGGGGTCGGTGAGCAGGTCCAGCGCGATGCGCTGCTCGGCGCTGCGCCCGTGCAGCCCGAAGACCTCACGGTCGCCGCGCACCACCTTGACCGACTTGTCGGGCAGCACCCGCCCGAGCGCCTTGCCGCGCTCGGACACCAGCACGAGCCCGGTGTGGCACGGCAGGTCGCGGGCCGCCTCGATGTCGGCGGTGCCGCCGTCGAAGAGGGCCTGCACCTCGTGCGCCGGAACCTCCAGCTCGGCCATCCCGGTCCAGCCGTGCTCGATGGCGAGTTCCGCGCGGTACTCGTCGGCCGCGAGCCCGATCGAGGCCGCCTTGATCCGCAACGGCAGGTCCTTGCTGACCAGGACGACGTCGTGGCCGTCCGTCGCCAGGGTGCGCGCCACGGTCAGGATCCGCGTGTCGTTGTCCCCGAGCCGGAACCCCGCCGGCAGCACCTGCGGGTCGCTGTGGTTGAGTTCCACCCGCAGCGTGCCGCCCTCGTCGTTGACCGGTACGGCGGCGTCCAGACCGCCGAACGCCACCCGCAGGTCGTCGAGCTTGCGCAGCGCCTCCCGGGCGAAGTAGCCGAGTTCGGGGTGATGCCGCTTGCTCTCCAGCTCCGTGACGACCACGATCGGCAGCACGACCTCGTGCTCCGCGAAGCGGGTGATCGACATGGGGTCGGCGAGGAGGACACTGGTGTCCAGCACATACGTCCGCCGATCGTTCGGATCGGCGGAGACAGCGGCGGTCGGCAGGTCGCGGCGGTGGGTCGAGGAACTAGCCACTCGTTCTCCCCCTGGACGCCTCGGGGCGCCCTAGACTCACGGGAATCCAAGGACCGGGACCAGCCCCGTGAGGGCCGGGACCGGCCCTCGTCATGTTGAGTTCCTGAAAATCCAGGACCGTCAATGAGTCGGGGCCTCCCGGGTGGACGGATGCGCACCATCCACCGGTATCGACGGTACCCGGCTCACGCAAATGAGCAAGACCCCCAGGTGGCACACCTTGTGAACGGGCCGTTAAGCGATCACGGTCCGTGGTGGAACCCCGGCACGGACGCGCTCGTGATCACGTTCCGTATCGCCGGTTGCGCACTCCGTAGGACCGCAGGGCACGCAGGAAGTCCACCTTGCGGAACGCCGGCCAGAAGACTTCGCAGAAGTAGAACTCCGAGTGCGCGCTCTGCCAGAGCAGGAAGCCCGAGAGCCGCTGCTCCCCGGAGGTCCGGATGAGCAGGTCGGGGTCGGGCTGGCCGCGGGTGTACAGGTGCTCGGCGATGTGCTCCAGGTCGAGGCGCTCGGCGAGCTCGGCGATGGTGGTCCCCTTCGCGGCCTCGGCGAGGAGCAGCGAGCGGACCGCGTCGGCGATCTCGCGCCGCCCGCCGTAGCCCACCGCGACGTTCACGATCAGTCCGGGCTGGTCGGCGGTGGCGGTCCCGGCCTCCTTCAGCACGCGGGCGGTGGCATCGGGGAGCAGGTCGAGCGCGCCCATGGGGTTGACGTGCCAGCCCTCCCGGCGCAGCCGGACGACGGTCTCCTCGATGATCCGCAGCAGCGGTTCGAGCTCCTCTTTGGGGCGGCTGAGGTTGTCGGTGGACAGCAGCCACATGGTGACCACCTGGACGCCGACCTCGTTGCACCAGTTGAGCAGCTCGAAGATCTTCTCCGCTCCGGCCTGGTGGCCGCGGTTGATGTTGGCCAGCCCGCTGGTCCGCGCCCACCTGCGGTTACCGTCCAGGATGACCCCGACGTGGCGCGGGATCTCGTAGCTGCCGAGTTTGCGTTCCAGCCGACGCTCGTAGAGCCAGTAGAGGGGGTATCGCAGCCCCATGGGACGTTACCTTTCGCCGATGTCGACTCTTCGAGCCCGCCAGGGCTCACGCGCTTACGACACAGCAAGCGACCTGCGCACGTGCTTGCGGGCCTCGTGGATGCGGGACCGCACTGTCCCGGGATCGAGGTCGAGTTCCGCCGCGATCTCGCCGTAGTCCATCTGGCAGAGGTCCCGCAGGACCAGGGGGGCCACCAGGTGGGGGCGGCTGCGTTCGAGCTGGTCGAGTGCTTCCAGCAGGCCGACGCGTGAACCGGCGGTGACGCTTGTGGTACGGGGGTCACGCTGCTGTGGGATGCGTTCCGCCTCGGCGGTCAGCTCCGCCGACCGGCTCTTCAACGATCGGTAGGTCTGCCGCGCCGAGTCCGACACCACCGTATACAGCCACGTGGTGAAGAGCGAATCGCCGCGGTAGCCGCCGATGTCGCGGGCCACCGAGTCCAGCGCCCGGCGGCACGCCTCCTCGGCGTCCTGCGGGTAGGGCAGGAACCGGGAGCAGCGCCGCAGCACCTCGGGCTGGATCCGCCGGGTCAGGTCGGTGAGCGCGGCCCGGTCGCCGTCGCGGGCCCGCCCGACCAGGTCGTCGAGGGGATGGGTGGCCGTGGTGCGGGCGGCGGGGACGGGCAGGCGGACCTGAACGCGGTCGCTGGGGCTGTCGGTGTTCAGCACGACTGGGAACTCCCTCACGATGTCGGGTCTTCCGCGTTATACACGCCCAACCCCCACCGAGTGGTTCACTTCGCGCTTTTCGCGGGACGATCTGCGCACTGCGGACACACGGGTGTCACCCCGCGGCGATCTCCGCGCGGAGCCCGTCCGGTGTGGTCACCGGCAGCCGGCAGCTGAAGCCGCGGCACACGTAGCCGGCCGGCCGGCCGTTCAGCAGCGGCCGGTCCCGCAGCAGGCCGATGCCGCCATCGTGGATGCCGTCGCCGCGGCTGACGACCGTGCCCGGAGCGGTGGCCGACAGTGCCGCGCGGTGCAGCGCCGCCGCCTCCGGGTCGTCGGACGGCCCCACGACGGCGATCTCCAGCGGTCCGGCCGCCACCGCCTCGGCCACCGCAAGGCCCCAGCCCGCGAACCGCGGAGCGGCGGCGGCGAGCCGCGCCGCCGGGCCCAGGGCCGCTTCGGCCGCCGCCCGGTGCCGGGCGGACCCGGTGAGGGCGGCGTACGACAGCAGCGCCCCCGCGGCGGCCGACCGGCCGGACGGTGCGGCGTTATCGGTGGGGTCCTGCGGCCGGTTCACCAGCGCCTCGGCGTCGTCGGCGGTGTCGTAGAAGCCGCCGCGCCCGTCGGCGAAGCGGTCCAGCACGGTGCCGAGCAGCCGCCCGGCGACGGCCACCCACTCGGCTTCGCCGGTGACCGCGTGCAGGGTGAGCAGCCCTTCGGCGACGTCGCCGTAGTCCTCCAGCACACCGGCGCTGGTTCCGGCCGCACCGTTGCGGGAGGTCCGCAGCAGCCGGTCGCCGGTCAGGTGCACGTCCACGATCAGGCGGGCGGCCTCACGGGCGCGGTGCACCAGGTCGGGCCGGTCGAGCAGCGCCCCCGCCTCGGCGAGTCCGGCGATGGCCAGCCCGTTCCACGCGGCCACGACCTTGTCGTCGCGGGCCGGCGGCACCCGCCGGGCGCGGGCCGCAAGCAGCTCGGTGCGCACGCACGTGTACCGCTCGGGGTCCACCGCGTCCGGTGCCCCGGGCCGGTCCGGATCGCCGAGCAGCCGAAGGACGGAGCTGCCGTGCTCGAACGTCCCGGCCTCGGTCACGCCGAACAGCGCGGCGGCCCAGTCCCCGTCCTCCTCGCCCAGGACATCGCGGAGCTGGGCGGGGGTCCAGACGTAGTACCGCCCCTCCTCCCCCTCGCTGTCGGCGTCCAGCGCGGAGGCGAAGCCGCCCTCGGCGGTGCGCAGGTCGGCCACCAGCCAGTCGGCGGTGTCGAGGGCCACGCGCCGGGCCATCCGGTCGCCGGTCGACCGCCACAGGTGCGTGTAGCCGCGCAGCAGCAGCGCGTTGTCGTAGAGCATCTTCTCGAAGTGCGGCACCGTCCAGTGGGCGTCGACCGAGTAGCGGGCGAATCCGCCGCCGATCTGGTCGTAGATCCCGCCGCGGGCCATGGCCTCGGCGGTGCGCCGGGCCATCCGCAGCGCGGTCGCGCCGGTGGACCCGTCGCCCGGTTCCGCGTCCGCGCCGGACGTGCGCGCGTGGTGCCGCAGCAGGAACTCCAGCACCATGGACGGCGGGAACTTCGGCGCGCCGCCGAATCCGCCCTCGGCGTCGTCGTGCTCGGCCGCGAGCGCACGCACGGCCGCGGCGAGGTCGTCCGGGCCCGGAGCCGCCGTCCCGCCCAGCCGCCGCGGCGCGGTGAGCGCCTCGACGAGCCTGCGCCCCTGGCCGACGACCGCGGCGCGGTCGCGCCGCCACACCTCCCCGATCCCGGCCAGCAGTCGCTGGAAGTGCTCACGGGGGAAGTACGTACCGCAGTAGAAGGGCGCGCCGTCGGGGGTGAGGAAGCACGTCATCGGCCAGCCGCCCTGGCCGGTCATGGCCTGGGTGGCCTCCATGTAGACGGCGTCGACGTCGGGCCGCTCCTCGCGGTCCACCTTGACGTTGACGAACCCGGCGTTCATCAGCTCCGCGGTGGCCGGATCCTCGAACGACTCGTGGGCCATGACGTGGCACCAGTGGCAGGCCGCGTAACCGACGGACAGCAGCACGGGGACGTCGCGCCGCCGAGCCTCGGCGAAGGCGTCGTCACCCCACGGATGCCAGTCGACGGGGTTGTCCGCGTGCTGGAGTAGATAGGGACTGGTGGAGTCGGCCAGACGGTTGGGCATGCCTCCACTCTGCCCCGGACCCGCCCGTTGTCACACGGCGGGCGGGTCCGGGACCGTGGGGTCAGGCCGGACCTCGGCCGTCGCCGTCGGCCGGCGACGCGCCGTCGTGGTGGCCGGCCTCGGCCGCGGCACCGGAGGCGGCCGGCCGGGCGGCGGCCCTGCCGTCACCGGACTCGGCCGGGCCCTCGTCGAAGTCGATCCGGGCCATCTGCTTGCGCATGTTCTTCATCAGGAAGTACAGGGCGAAGCCGACGAAGGCACAGGCGAGGAAGCCGAGCACCCCGGGGGTGACGGTGTCGGCGGCGACCTGGGAGTCGGCGAGCACAACTGCGGCGGTCATGGCCTCATGTTCTCACTGACTCGCGGACGCCCGCGAAGAGGTCGTCCTCGGGGAGTTCGGTGTCGACCAGGGAGCGCGCCAGGTGGTAGTCCTCGGTGGGCCACGCCTCGCGCTGGATGTCCAGGGGGACGGCGAACCAGATGCCGTTGGGGTCGATCTGGGTCGCGTGCGCGATGAGCGCGCGGTCGCGGGTCTCGAAGTACTCGTCGCAGACGATCCGGGTGGTGATCTCCCACTGCGGGTAGTCGCGCTCCTTCATGCGCTCCATCCACTCCGCGTAGGGGTTGGCCAGCCCGCGCTCGTCGAGCAGGGCCGCGATGCGCTCGAACCGGTCCAGGGTGAAGGAGACGTGGTAGTAGAGCTTGAGGGGCTGCCACGGGTCTCCGGTGCCGGGGTAGCGGTCGGGGTCGCCGGCCGCCTCGAACGCCTCCACGGAGACCTTGTGGCACATGATGTGGTCGGGGTGGGGGTAGCCGCCCTGCTCGTCGTAGGTGATGACGACGTGCGGGCGGAAGGAACGCATGGAGCGGACGAGGGGCTCGCTGGCGACCTCCAGGGGCTGCAGCGCGAAGCAGCCCTCCGGCAGCGGGGGCAGCGGGTCGCCCTCGGGGAGCCCGGAGTCGACGAAACCGGCGAACTCCTGGTGGACTCCGAGGATCTCGCGGGCGGCGGCCATCTCCTTGCGGCGGACCTCGGCGATGTTCTCCCGGATTTCGGGCCGGTCCATTGCCGGGTTGAGGATGGAGCCGCGCTCGCCTCCGGTGAGTGTGACGACCAGCACTTCGGCGTTCTCGTTGGCGTAGCGCACCATGGTGGCCGCGCCCTTGCTGGACTCGTCGTCGGGGTGGGCGTGAACGGCCATCAGGCGCAGGCGCTCGGACAACTGGCAAGTCCTCTTCGTAGTGGCGAAAAGCAGACAACGACCGCTCTGGCGCTGACGTGGAGACACACCCCGGGCGGGGCAGGGCGTGGGGGCGGAGCGGGAGCCTCTCAGGACAGAGCTATCTTAGACAACAGCGCTCTCACGTTCGGAGATTCCCGCATGTCCTCGAAGCCCACTGACGTGCCGTCCGACGCCGCCGCGCCGGCCTCCGGCGGCCGACGGCGACTCGGGAACCGGCCTGTGTTCTTCCTCATGGGCATCGTCGTGGCCGCCGTGTTCACCGTCGGGTGGGGCTTCGCGCTGATGAGCTACAGCGGCGGCGTCAACCAGCCCAGCTACCAGGTGGTGGCGTGGCGGGTGAACTCCGGTTCCGAGGCGTCGATCAGCTTCCAGGTGAACAGCCGGGAGCCGGCGCTGTGTCTGGTGAGCGCGCGCGATGCGCGGCACGTCCAGGTGGGGCAGACCGAGGTGCCGGTCGAGGCCGGGGTCCAGGATGTGCACGCGCGGATCGAGACGGTTCGTGAGGCATCGGCGGTAGAAGTGACCTCCTGCAGGGAACAAGGCTCACAGAGCGAACCCGTGCAGTAGATCCCCCGTCCGTTCCCCGCCCGACCGCGCCGGCCGCGACACGATCCGGCATGGTGGCCCTCCCCCGACCGTCTCCGTCTCTTCCGCCGCCACGGCGGGCTGACGGCCCCGGCGGCCGGATCTTGCGGCCGACCTGCCGGAACGGCTCGGTGCTAATCTCGTAAGTTCAGCTGCGTTCGGTAGGCAACGCAGTTCCTCGACGCACCAAGGGAGTTCCCGTGACCGAGACCCGCGATGACAACGTCACCTGGCTCACCCAGGAGGCGTACGACCGGCTCACAGCGGAGCTGGAGCACCTGTCGGGGCCTGGTCGCATCGAGATCGCCGACCGGATCGAAGCCGCGCGGGAGGAGGGCGACCTTCGGGAGAACGGCGGCTACCACGCCGCCAAGGAGGAGCAGGGCAAGATCGAGGCCCGGATCGTCCAGCTGCAGCAGATTCTGAACAACGCCCGCGTCGGCGAGGCCCCGCGCAGTGAGGGAGTCGTCGGCCCGGGGATGACCGTCACGGTCAAGTTCGAGGGCGACGACGACGAGGTCACCTTCCTGCTCGCCTCCCGTGAGGAGAGTGGCGCGCCGATCGACGTGTACTCGCCCAAGTCCCCGCTGGGCAGCGCCATCAACGGTAAGAAGGCCGGAGAGAAGGCGACCTACACCCTCCCCAACGGCCGCAGCCTCACGGTGGAGATCATCGACGCCGTCCCCTACGGGGCGGCGTAGCCCCCGAAGCGTCGACGCGGAAGGGGTGGCCACGGGCCACCCCTTCCGCGTTGCGCAGCCAGAGGGCTGATGGGGCCGCGCTGAGCCTGGGCCAGGCTCTCCAGCAGGCGGCGCGCGTTGGCCGGGGCGCGCAGCAGGTGCGCGGTCTCCTCCAGCGCCTCGTAGTCCTCGCGCGAGATCAGCACGGCGTCGCCCCTGCGCGAGGTGATCTCCACGGGCGCGCGGTCGTCGTTGACCTGCTCTATGAGTAGAAAAAGGTTCTTGCCAGCCTCGGACGCGGTGATCGCGATCGCCCCTCCTTCAAAGTGGTACTCAATATCGCACCATTCGGCGAGCGGATCACGGCTTTTCCAGCACAGACAGGGCGGGCGGTCCAGCGGGTCGCCGGGAGCGGAGAACGACCGGACGCGGACGGTTCACGCCCGCTTTGCCGGGACCGTCCGCTTGTTCCGGTGATCCGGCCATAATGCTGGGGTGAACTACCCTCCCTGGCCCCACCAGCCACCGTACGGTCCGCAGCAGCCCCCGCCGGCCGCCTGGCCGGCCGGCTCCCCCACTCCGGCCCCCGGTCCGGAGTTCGCCGGGTTCGGGCGGCGGCTGGCCGCACGGGTGATCGACTACGTGATCGTCGGCTTCCTCGCCGTCATGTTCTTCGTCGTGGTGATCCTCTTTCTGACCTTCGCCAACCCCGACGCGGCCGAGCAGAACTTCACCGACGAGTTCTACGAACTGTGGGCCTTCCTCTTCGTGTTCGGCTGGGGCGGCCTGCAGTTCTGCTACGACTGGCTGTTCCACGCGGGGGCCGGCCGCACGCCGGGCAAGCGCCTGCTGTCGATCAAGGTCGTGCGCCGCGCCGACGGCGGCCGCCTCGGCCAGGGCCAGGCGGCCGGGCGCGCGGCGCTGTTCGGGCTGCCGCAGTCGCTCGTGTGCATCGGCCACCTGTTCGTGCTGGCCGGGATGCTGTGGCTCGCGTTCGCCCCCGAGCGCGGTCAGGCGCTGCACGACCGGGCGTGCGGCACGATCGTCATCCGCGGCTGACCGCGCTCCGGCCGCTCGGGGCGCGCCGTCAGCCGCCCGAGCCAGGCACGGCCTCGACGAGGGACTCGGCGGCCGGAGCGCCGCCGGAGCCCGCCGAGGACTGCGCCAGCTTCCACCGCTTCGCGCACCGCGGCGCCTCCGTGCCGCCCCGGGCGTAGGCGGCCGGGATGAAGTTGCGCCGGCCGATCTTCAGCCACTCGTCGGTGCGGCCGAACGGGCCGTCGACCTCCTGGCCGGCGGCGCGGCAGGAGACGTCCACCCGGGCGGAGTGCGCGGCCAGTCCCACATGGTCGAACGTGGTGGCCGGCCCGGAGCGCACGATGAGCGGGTGCCGCTTGCTGCGGGTCCCCACCTCCGCCGGGTGCGCGTAGTCGGCGGTCCACAGGTAGTCGACGTCCACCCATCCGTTGTCACGCAGTTTCAGGGCTTCGCGGTAGGTGCCGTCGGCGAGGTCGATCCCGGCCGGGTTGCGCACCCGCCGCCCGAAGCCGTCCAGTCCGCGGTTGTAGCCCTCCTCGTGCGCGGCCTGCGCCTGCGGCCTGCCGTGCGGGAGGTCCGTCCACATCTCGCGTCCCGCGTTCCAGTGGTCGTCCTTGATGTTCCACGGCCCCACGTCCCAGACGGGCACGTAGGCGCACCGTTTCTCGGCGCACACCCGCACCGTGTAGTCCCCGCTGCCACGCGCGGCCAGCCCGCGCCGGGACGGCAGGGCGACGAAGTGATCGGCGGTGCGGATGACGTGCCCGTTGGCGGTCCGCGCGCCGACCAGGCCGATGCGGGTCGCGTACAGCCGCGCGGAATACGGCTTGCCGGGCCGCTCCCGGCGTTCCGCGGCACCGTCCAGCGGCCGGAAGCGGACACCGCTGACCCGCGCCGGGCCGTCGGCGGCCTCCGGGGTGAACCCGACCCGCAACTGCACCCGGGACACGACGTCGGGCAGCTCGATCCGGTCACCGTCCCCGGCGGTGGCGTCCGCGGCCTCGCGCCACTCGGTCCACACCCCGTCGGGGCGCTGCCCGCGGGCCTCCACGACGAGGTCGCCGCGGGTGGCCGTTCCGGCGACCGCGACCTGGAGGGCACCCGCCGACCGGGCGAGGTCGTGCGCCGGGAAGAGCGCGATGCCACCGGGCACCGCGCGGACGCCCCGCACCGACGCCGCCATCGGGAGCCGCGCCGCACCGGCGGCCCGCAGGCCGCTCGCGTCGAGCAGCACGTTGCTGCGCGTGGCCGTCGCCAGGTCCTCGTGGATCCACCCCGTCCCGCCTCGCTGCGGTACGCCCGCCGCCGCGGCCGGCTCGCGGCCGGACGGCAGCGTGGTGAGGAACAGCATGCCGAGCGCGGCCGCCGCCCCGATTCTCATCCAGACGTGTGATTGTCCCTGCAACACCGTGAAAACCCCCTATGGCCCCAATCACCACAGATAGTAATCACATAGTGACAAGAAGTAACGAAGGCGACGCGCCGGACACACGGCGAATCGTGCGCCTTGCCGGAACTATCGGGTTATCGTGCCGAACCGGACGGAGAGTCCCGCGCGTGACCGGCCATCGCCGGTCACGCGCCGTGGTGACGTGCGAGGGCGGCGAACGGCCGGGCCGTGGAAGGGGGGAGCCGCCGGATCCGGGGACCGGCGCCGGGTCAGCCGCCGAAGGCGACCAGGCAGGCCGTGAAGCCGTGCACGTGGTTGCGGCCGGCCACCGGGCCGATCTCGCCCGCGGCGAAGAAACCGGTCACGGCGTCGATGCCCAGGGTCTCCCGGACCGACCGCACATCATGGTCCGCGTTCTCGAACATGGCGGCGCCACGCCCGTTGCACGAGAACAGCAGCGCCCCGGCCGTGCCGCCCTCGGTCTCCTCACCGAACGCGCGCAGCCGTTCCAGCAGGTCGGTGTCGGCGGCGTCGGTGTCACGGACCTGGAACCGCACCGTCTGGCCGACCTCCACCACGTCGCCGATCGTCAGCGAGCCGCGTTCGGGATCGGCACTGATGAGACCGCGGATCAGGAAGTCGCCGCGCTCGTGGTGGTCGGCGTACTCGTCCATGGCGACCCCGATGTGCAGCCCGTCGGCCAGCAGCTCCTGCTCGGCCGGGGTCAGCGCGTGCAGGATCTGCTCCAGTTTCTGGTACGCCGGTGTTCCGGCGAGTTCCAGCAGCTCCTGTCCCTCGACCTTGGTCACGGCCATGGACGGCCCGATCGGCCGGCAGCCCTGGCTGACCACCGTGCCGGCCACCCCGGAGCCGGCGAGCAGTACCCCGACGGCTCCGCCGGCCGCCGTCCGGCCGTCGGCGAACAGCCGCACGGACTCCCGCCCGCCCATGCCGTCGGCCAGCCCGCCGACCAGGGGGAGCCCGCCCAGCGCAGCGGCGGAGCGCCGGACGAAGGAGTGCGCCGGGAAGTCGTAGGGGTTGGCGAACAGCAGCGCCAGACGGTCGTCCGGCTCCGGCTCGGGCATCCCCACGACGGCGAGGTGGTCCTCCTCGGGAAGCGCCTCCAGCTCGAACGGGGTGATCCGGACATCGGGCAGGACGGCGGCCCACACGCTCACCGCACCCCGCCCCTCGACGCCGCGGCCACCGCCGATGACACCCGTGCAACTGCACCCGATGGTGACGGCGTCACCGGCCAGCGCCATGACGCGCTCGCCCGCCAGGGCCACCTCCTCGGGGTCGCTGCCCGCCACGAAGACGCACACCAGGTCCGCCGGACCACCGAGCGGTTCCAGCGCGCACAGCGCCGCCCGCTCGGCCGCGCTCACGAGGTCAGCGCCCGTCGCCAGAGCGTCGCCGAACCTGGCCACTCGCCGCCTCCTCCACACCGCGCCGTACCGCTGCCATCTCTACCCGGACCATACTCCTCACCGCTCGAACTAAACCTGCCTGCTCCTGGGGTATTCCGCGTTCCCGGCCGCGCAGGCGCCTTCCACGTTCCCGGCCACGCAGACATCTTCCACGTTCCCGGCCACGCAGACATCTTCCACGTTCCCGGCCACGCAGGCGTCGCGCTCAAGGCTCCGTCCACAGGGGTGACGCGGACCACTGGCGCCGGGCCGCCCGCTGCATAGACTCGTCCCGTGTCTGCCGACTCCGCACACCCGACCGACTCCGGCGGCCGTCCCGCGACCCTTTCGGCGCTGCGGGCCTCCGGCCACGTCCACCGTTCGATCAAGGCCGAGGTTCGCGAGAACCTGCTGGCCCGCATGCGCGCCGGTGAGGAGCGCTTCCCCGGCATCGTCGGCTTCGATTCCACGGTGCTGCCGCACCTGGAGCGGGCGCTGCTGGCCGGGCACGACATCGTGCTGCTGGGCGAGCGCGGTCAGGGCAAGACCCGCCTGATCCGCACCATCGCCGGGCTGCTCGACGAGTGGAGCCCGGTGGTCGAAGGGTGCCCGATCAACGACCACCCCTACGCCCCGGTCTGCGTGCGCTGCCGCCGGCTCGCCGCCGAGGCCGGGCCCGACCTCCCGGTCGCCTGGCGGCACCGCGAGGACCGCTACGGCGAGAAGCTCGCCACGCCCGACACCAGCGTCGGCGATCTCATCGGCGACGTCGACCCGGTCCGGCTGGCCGAGGGGCGCAGCCTGGGCGATCCCGAGACCGTCCACTACGGGCTGGTGCCACGGGCCAACCGTGGCGTCTTCTGCCTCAATGAGCTCCCCGACCTCGCCGCGCGCATCCAGGTGGCGCTGCTCAACGTCCTTGAGGAGCGCGACGTCCAGATCCGCGGCTACGCGCTGCGGCTCCCCCTGGACGTGCTGCTGGTCGCCAGCGCCAACCCCGAGGACTACACCAACCGGGGCCGTATCATCACCCCGCTGAAGGACCGCTTCGGGGCGGAGATCCGCACCCACTACCCGCTGGAGCTCGACTCCGAGATCGCGCTGGTCGCCCAGGAGGCACGGCTGGACGGCGGCCCCGTGGTCCCCCGCTACCTGGTCGAGGTCGTCGCCCGGTTCACCCGGCTGGTCCGGGCCTCCTCCTCGGTCGACGACCGTTCGGGAGTCTCGGCCCGGTTCGCGCTCGCGGCCATCGAGACCACCGCCGCCTCCGCCGCCCGGCGGGCCGCGCTGGTGGCCGAGGAACGGCCGGTGGCGCGGGTGTGCGACCTCGCGCCGGTCGTCGAGACGCTGCGCGGCAAGGTCGAGTTCGAGGTGGGCGAGGAGGGCCGCGAGGTCGAGATCCTTTCCCACCTGCTGCGCCGCGCCACCGCCGAGACGTTCCGGCACACCCTGGGCGGGGTCGACCTCGGGCCCCTCATCGACCGCTTCGCCGAGGGCGCCACGGTGGAGTCCGGCGAGCTGGTCAGCGGCGCCGAACTGCTCCGGCGGGTGGGCCCGGTGCCCGGTCTCGCCGAGCTCGTCGCCCGCGTCGCCCCCGAGGACGACGACCCGGGTGAGACCGCCGGGTACGCCGCCTCCGCGCTGGAGTTCGCCCTGGAGGGGCTGTACCTCAACCGGCGGCTCTCCAAGGACACCGTCGACGACCGCACCGTCTACCGCACCTGACCCGGGCGGGGACGGCCCGCGGAGAGCAAGGAGGCACCGGGATGAGCGGCTTCCGCTACGGCGAGTACCAGGAGGGCCCTGACCCGCTGGCGCCGCCCTACGACGTCCGCGCCGCCCTGGACGAGCTGGGCCGCTCGGTACTGGCCGGTGCCAAGCCGCTGCGGGCGCTGCGCGACCTGCTGCGGCGCGGCACGCAGGGCATCTCCGGCCTGGACGACCTGCTCCGGCAGGTCCGGGAGCGGCGCGACCTGCTGCGCGGTCAGGGCCGACTCGACGGCACCCTGCGGGAGGCGCGGGCGCTGCTGGACCGGGCGGTGGGCCAGGAGCGCGCCGCGCTCTTCCCCGATCCGTCCGACGACGCGCGGCTGCGGGAGTCCGAGCTCGACGCGCTGCCCGCCGACACCGCGGCGGCCGTGCGCCGGCTCGCCGACTACCAGTGGCGGTCCGACGCCGCCCGGGAGACGTTCGGGCGGCTGCGCGACCTGCTGCGCGGCGAGGTGCTGGACGCCCAGTTCCGCGGGATGAAACAGGCGCTGCAGAGCGCCGACCCGGCGGCCATGGCGCGGGTGCGCGCCATGGTCGAGGCCCTGAACGAGATGCTCGCGGCCGACGACCGCGGCGAACACACCCAAGCGGACTTCGACCGGTTCATGGCGGAGTACGGCGACTTCTTCCCGGAGAACCCGCGCGACCTCGCCGAGCTGGTCGACACACTCGCCCGCCGGTCGGCCGCCGCCCAGCGCCTGCTGAACTCGCTCACCCCCGACCAGCGGGCCGAACTCGCCGACCTCATGGCCCAGGCCACCGCCGAGGCCGGTCTCACCGACGCCATGGATCGGCTGTCCGGCGCACTGCGGTCCCGGCGGCCGGATCTGGCCTGGTCGGGTACGGACCGCATGGACGGCTCCGAGGGGCTCGGGGTGGGCGACGCCACCACCGCGCTGGAGGAGCTCGCCGACCTCGCCGACCTCGACTCCGCGCTGAGCCAGCGCTACGCGGGCGCCGGCCTGGACGACATCGACGAGGAGGCGGTCCGCCGCGCGCTCGGCCGCGCGGCCGTGGACGATCTGGCGCGGCTGCGGGCGCTGGAGCGCGAACTGCGGGACCAGGGCTACCTCACCGGCACCCGCAACCGCCTGGAACTCACCCCGAAGGCGGTACGGCGGCTGGGTGAGACCGCGCTGCGCGAGGTGTTCGCCGACTCCGCGGGCGGCCGGCTCGGCCAGCACGCCGCCGAAGGCGCCGGGCAGACCGGCGAGCCCACCGGCGCCACCCGGCCCTGGCGGTTCGGCGACGAACAGCCTCTCGACGTGGTGCGGACCCTCGGCAACGCCGCGGCCCGCGGGCGGGCTCCCGACGGCCGGCTGCGGCTGCGTGCCGACGACTTCGAGGTGGTCGAGACCGAGCGCCACGACGCGGCCGCGGTGTGCCTGCTGGTGGACCTCTCCTACTCCATGGCGCTGCGCGATCTGTGGGGCACCGCCAAGCAGACCGCCATGGCGCTGCACGCGCTGGTGACCACCCGGTTTCCCCAGGACGCGGTGCAGGTCATCGGGTTCAGCGACTACGCACGGGAGCTGCCGGCCGCCGGGCTGGCCGAGCTGGAGTGGGAACCGGTCCAGGGCACCAACCTCCAGCACGCCCTGGTGCTGGCGGGCCGGCACCTGGACCGGCACCCCGACTTCGACCCCATCGTGCTGATCGTGACCGACGGCGAGCCCACGGCCCATCTCGCCCGCGACGGCTCGGCCCAGTTCGCCTGGCCGCCGACTTCGGAGACCACCGCGCTCACCCTGGCCGAGGTCGACCGGATGACCAGCCGCGGCGCGGCGCTGAACGTCTTCCTGCTCGCCGACGACCCGCGCCTGGAGGCGTTCGTCGAGGAGGTGGCCCGCCGCAACGGCGGCCGGGTGGTCCGCCCGAACGCCGATCGGCTCGGCTCCTACGTGGTGCAGGACTTCCTGTCCCGCCGGCGCCGGGTGGGCTGACCGTCTCATCGGGTCACCTCCGGCGTCGCCGCCGGGTGGCAGGATGGCCGGCATGCGCGAAGAGGTCATCCCGATCCTGCACGTCGGCGACGCCGCCGCGGCCGTCCGGTGGTACGCCCGCCTCGGGTTCACCCAAGAGTGGGAGCACCGGTTCGAGCCCGGCCTGCCCGCGTTCGTCGCGGTCGCGCGCGGGCCGATGCGGCTGTTCCTGTCCGAGCACGTCGGCGACGCCCGGCCCGACACCCTGGTCTACCTGCGGGTGGCGGACGTGGAAGCGGTCGCCGCCGAGTTCGGGCTGCCGGTCACGCAGGCACCCTGGGCCCGGGAGGTGGAGCTCCGTGACCCCGACGGCAACCGGCTCCGGGTAGGTACCCCAATGGACTGACCCGCCACGCGCCCGGCACGGCGGGCTCCGTCGCCCCGTCAGTCGCCCAGCGCCTGCAGCAGGTCGGCCACGAGGTCGTCGGCGGACTCGATGCCCACCGACAGCCGGATCAGGTCGTTCGGGACCTCCAGCGGCGACCCTGCCGCGGAGGCGTGCGTCATCCGGGCCGGGTGCTCGATGAGCGACTCGACGCCGCCGAGGGACTCGCCGAGCGTGAATACCCGGGCGCGGTCGCACACCCGCAGCGCCCGCTCCTCGCCGCCGCGCACCCGGAAGGACACCATGCCCCCGAAGGCTCGCATCTGCTCGACCGCCACCTTGTAACCGGGGTGGTCAGGCAGCCCCGGGTAGTACACCTGCGCCACCTCGGGGTGCCGGGTCAGCTCCTCCACGACGCGTTCGGCGTTGGCGCAGTGCCGGTCCATCCGCACCGCCAGCGTCTTGACGCCGCGCAGCGTCAGCCAGGCGTCGAACGGCCCGGCCACCGCGCCCATGGCGTTCTGGTGGAACGCCAGCCGCTCGGCCAGCTCCGGATCGGCCGCCACGAGGGCGCCGCCCACCACGTCGGAGTGCCCGCCCAGGTACTTGGTGGTGGAGTGCACGACGACGTCCGCCCCCAGGGTGATCGGCTGCTGCAGGTAGGGCGAGGCGAAGGTGTTGTCGACGATCAGCAGGGCGCCGGCGTCGTGGGCGACGTCGGCCAGCGCGGCGATGTCGGCGATGTTGAGCAGCGGGTTCGTCGGCGTCTCCACCCAGATGGCGACCGTCTCCGGCCGCACCGCGGCGCGCACCGCGGCGGGGTCGGACAGCCCTACCGCGTCCCAGCTGACGCCCCAGCGCTCCAGCACCCGGGAGAACAGCCGGTAGGTGCCGCCGTAGGCGTCGCCGGGGATGATCACATGGTCGCCGGGCTTGGCGATGGTGCGCAGCAGGGTGTCCTCCGCCGCCATGCCGGAGGCGAAGGCCAGGCCGCGCGCCCCCGACTCCAGTGCCGCGACGCACTCCTCCAGCGCGGTGCGGGTGGGGTTGGCGGAGCGGCTGTACTCGTAGCCGCCGCGCAGGCCACCGACACCGTCCTGCCGGTAGGTACTCGTCTGGTAGATCGGAACCACGACCGCGCCGGTCTCGGCGTCGGCCTCTTGACCAGCGTGGATGGCCAGCGTCTCAAAGCCCTCGAACGTCATGCGCCCAGACTAGTGGCGCCGCCTCGGCGGGACACCGCATCCGCGCCCGCGCCGTCACGCGTCCGCGGGATCGGGGGAGCCGTCGACCGCCCCGGCCGCGGGTTCGGCGCCCGCGTCGCGCAGCGGCGGCACCCAGCCCGTCCCGGGCCGGTACCGGCGCACGACGCGCCCGGGCACCCCGGCGATGACGCTGTGGTCGGGATACTCGCCGGCACGGACGACGGTGCTCGCGGCCACCACGCAGTTGCGGCCGATCCGGGCGCCGGGCAGGATCACCGCGTTCGCGCCGATCCAGCTTCCGGATCCGATCCGCACCGGGGCGTCGGCCGGCCACTGCAGGCCGATCGGGGTGTCGGGGTCGCGGTACACGTGGTTCTGGTCGGTGATGTAGACGTGCGGGCCGGTGTAGACGTAGTCGCCCAGCTCGATGGAGGTGTGCGCGACCACGTGCGATCCGCGGCCGATGGCACAGCCGTCCCCGATGCGGATGAGCGGCCGCGGCCCCAGGTCCAGCCCGGGGACGAAACCCGCGCTGAGCGTGATGTCGCCGCCGATCAGCGTGTGCGCGCCCAGCTCGATCCACGGCTCCCCGAAGATCGTGGCCGGCGGAAAGGCGATGGACGTGCCGGGCCCGAAGGCCGCGAACCGTCGGGCCGCCCGTGAGCCCGCCCGAACGTCGGCGTGCCGGCGGCTCCAGCTCCAGACCGCGCGCACCATCCAGGACAGCAGCCGCGCCACGCGCCCTCCACACACCTACCAACAGGTAACGTCGAGGACTCACCCTACGAGGACGCCGCACGGGCGACACAGGGCGGGTGCGGTCACCAACGAAGCGGCGAGCCGCCGAGCGTCCGGAGCCGTCGGCGCCGATGGCCGTAGGCCCCCTACGCGTTGGCGGTGGAGGGGAGCGAGGCGGCAAGCGCGACCAGGAGCACAGAGCGGCGAGCCGCCGAGCGTCCGGAGCCGTCGGCGCTGATTGCCGAAGGCCGGTCGTGCCGACGGCGGAGGAAAGCGAGACGGCGAGCGCGACCAGGAACACGGAGCGGCGAACCGCCGAGCGTCCGCAGCCGTCAACGCCGATGGCCGTAGGCCCCCTACGCGTTGGCGGTGGAGGGGAGCGAGGCGGCGAGCGCGACCAGGAGCACAGAGCGGCGAGCCGCCGAGCGCCCGGAGCCGTCGGCGCTGATTGCCGAAGGCCGGTCGTGCCGACGGCGGAGGAAAGCGAGGCGGCAAGCGCGACCAGAGGCACAGAGCAGCGAACCGCCGAGCGCCCGCAGCCGCCTACGCCCTCCCACAGCGCCTCCGCGTTCGCGGTGAAGGGCGAATGCGACGAGGAGCGCCAGCGCCGCACCCGCCGGACCGGGCGCCGGGCGCCCGGTCCCGTGGGGTACCGAGTGGGGTCAGCGCGCCAGGTAGGCGAGCAGGTCCTGCCGGGTGAGCACGCCGGACGGCTTGCCGTCCAGCAGCACCACGACCGCGCCGCTGTGCTCCAGCAGGTCGACGCACCGGCTCACCGGCTCCCGGTAGCCGACCATGGGCAGCGGCCGGCCCATGTGCGCCTCGACGGTGTCGCCCAACTGGGCGCGGCCGTTGAACAGTGCGTCCAGCAGGTCCCGCTCGGCGATGGCGCCGACCAGCTCGGCCGCCATGACCGGGGGTTCCTCCTTCATCACCGGCAGCTGCGACACCCCGTACTCGCGCATGATCGCCACGGCAGTGCCGACGGTCTCGTGCGGGTGCGTGTGCACGAACTCCGGCAGCGCCTCCCCCTTGCCGACGAGCACGTCGCCGGCGGTGGCCTCCTCGGTCTCGGCGGACAGGAATCCGTAGTCGGCCATCCACTCGTCGTTGAAGATCTTGGTGAGGTAGCCGCGGCCGCCGTCGGGCAGCAGCACGACGATGACGGAGTCGGGGTCGGCCGTGGCGGCGACTCGCAGTGCGGCGACCGTCGCCAGGCCGCACGAGCCGCCGACCAGCAGCGACTCCTCCCTTGCCAGCCGCCGGGTCATGAGGAAGGAGTCCTTGTCGCTGACCGCGATGACCTCGTCGCAGATGGCGGGGTCGTAGGTCTCCGGCCAGATGTCCTCGCCCACGCCCTCCACCAGGTAGGGCCGCCCGGAGCCTCCGGAGTACACCGATCCCTCCGGGTCGGCGCCGATGATGCGCACCGCGCCGCCGGACACCTCCTTGAGGTAGCGCCCGGTGCCGGTGATGGTGCCGCCGGTGCCGACGCCGGCCACGAAGTGCGTGATCCGGCCCTCGGTCTGTTCCCAGATCTCCGGGCCGGTGCTGTGGTAGTGCGACTCCGGGTTGTTCGGGTTGCTGTACTGGTCGGGCTTCCAGGCGCCCGGGATGGTGCGGGCCAGCCGGTCCGACACCGAGTAGTAGGAGTCGGGGTGGTCCGGTGCCACGGTGGTCGGGCAGACCACGACCTCGGCCCCGTAGGCGCGCAGCACGGCGAGTTTGTCGGTGCCCACCTTGTCCGGGCAGACGAACACGCAGCGGTACCCCTTCTCGGCCGCCACGATCGCCAGGCCCACGCCGGTGTTGCCCGACGTCGGCTCCACGATCGTGCCGCCCGCCCGCAGCGCGCCGCGCTTCTCGGCGTCCTCGACCATGCGCAGGGCGATGCGGTCCTTCACAGAGCCGCCCGGGTTGAAGTACTCCACCTTGCCCAGCACCGTGGGCGCCAGGCCCGCCGTCACCCGCTTCATCCGCACCAGCGGGGTGTTCCCGACCAGATCGATCAGCGAGTCGTACACCCGCATCAGCGGTGCCCCCTTCGAGTCCCTCGGCGGCCGCGGATCCCGCGGACGCCCCTCCGCGCCGCGCGCTCCCGTCCGGAGGCCGCGCGGCCCGGCCGATCAGGCCGTTTCCCCGAACTCTAGCCTGATCGCGCCCCCTCCCGTGGCGGTCCCGTTCACTCGTACGCCGGACGGATCTCACCGCCGTGCCGTAAAATTACTGGCTGGTAGCCCGACTGTGGGATCGGCCCCCGGCGTGGGGAGGCGGGAGTATGGTGCTGCGCGCCGCACAGGCTCGACGGATCGCCACCGCGACGGCGTTCGGTGGCGGCGGGCTGACCGTTCTGGGGGCGAGCACGGTGGCGCTGCTCTACCTGCAGGCGCGGCTGGCGCACCAGGCCGTCGGCGTCACCTCCTGGACCTCTCCACCGGTGGACGGCGTCTACGGCCACACCGGGAAGGACGGCGCTGACCCCATCGAGTTCGCCATGCTCGGCGACTCCACGGCGGCCGGATGCGCGGTGGAGACTCCCGCGCAGACCCCCACGGCGCTGCTCGCGTCCGGCATCGCGGCCGTCGCCGAGCGGCCCGTGCGGGCGCGTTCGGTCGCGGTGGTCGGCGCCACCTCCCGCGATCTGGCCGGGCAGGTCGACCGGCTCCGCGACGCGCCGCCGGATCTGGCGGTGGTGTTCATCGGCGCCAATGACGTGATCCGGCGGGCCCGGCCGGCCGATTCCGTGCGCCATCTGCAGTACGCCGTGCGCGAACTGGCCGCCATGGGCACCGCCGTGGTCGTCGGCACCTGCCCGGACCTGGGAACGGTGCGCCCGATCGGGACGCCGCTGCGCTACGTGGCCCGGCGCGCCTCGCGGCAACTGGCCGCGGCACAGACCATCGCGGTGGTCGAGGAGGGCGGCCGCACCGTCTCGCTGAGCGACCTGCTGGCGGACCAGTTCCGGAGCAACCCCGACGAGATGTTCGGGCCCGACCGCTTTCACCCGTCCGCGCACGGCTACGCGCAGGCGGCGGCGGCCGTGCTGCCGTCGGCGTGCGCCGCGCTCGGTCTGCCGCCCGACCGCCTGGTCCACCCCGACCGGCGCCGCGGGGAGGGCGTCCTGCCGGTCGCCCGTGCCGCCGTTGCGGCGGCGGAACAGCCGGGGACGGAGGTCAGCGGTGCGCAGGTCGGCGGCAGGGAGCGCGGTCCGCGCGGACGCTGGGTCACCCTGATGCGCCGCCGGCCACGGGCGGCCGCACCGGAGACGGCTGCCGACGGCGCCCGGACCGGCGGAGAGGCCGGCGACGGCGCCCCGGCGGCGGACCGGGACGCCGCGACAGGTTAACGTGCGAGTAGCAGACCGACCATCCGGTCCGCGGCAATCCGAAGAAGGAGAAGGGCAGCGAGCATGGCTGAAGCCGTCATCGTCGCGACCGCGCGCTCCCCCATCGGGCGGGCCTTCAAGGGGTCCCTCACCGACATCCGCCCCGACGATCTGGCCGCGCAGATCATCACCGCGGCATTGGCGAAGGTGCCGCAGCTCGACCCCCGGGAGATCGACGACCTGCTGGTGGGCTGCGGGCTGCCCGGCGGTGAGCAGGGGTTCAACCTCGCCCGGGTGGTCGCGGTACAGCTGGGCCTGGACACCGTGCCCGGCGCCACCGTCACCCGCTACTGCTCGTCGTCGCTGCAGACCACCCGCATGGCCTTCCACGCCATCCGGGCCGGCGAGGGGGACGTCTTCGTCTCGGCCGGCGTGGAGACCGTCAGCCGCTACGTCAAGGGCAACAGCGACTCGCTGCCCGACACGCACAACCCGCTGTTCGCCGAGGCCGAGTCCCGCACCGAGCGCCGGGCCTCGGGCGGCGCCGAGCCGTGGCGCGATCCGCGTGACGACGGCCGGGTCCCCGACGTCTACATCGCCATGGGCCAGACCGCCGAGAACCTCGCCGAGCTGCGCGGGGTGTCCCGCCGACGCCAGGACGAGTTCGGCGTTCGGTCGCAGAATCTGGCGGAGAAGGCGCTCGACAATGGCTTCTGGGAGCGCGAGATCACCCCGGTGACGCTTCCCGACGGCACGGTCGTCAGCACCGACGACGGCCCGCGCCGCGGCACCACCTACGAGAAGGTGTCCGGCCTGAAGCCGGTGTTCCGCCCGGACGGCACGGTGACGGCGGGCAACTGCTGCCCGCTCAACGACGGGGCCGCCGCCGTGGTGATCATGAGCGACACCCGGGCCGCCGACCTCGGCATCACTCCGCTGGCCCGGATCGTCTCCACGGGCGTGAGCGCGCTGTCCCCGGAGATCATGGGCCTCGGCCCGGTCGAGGCGTCCCGGCAGGCGCTGGAGCGGGCCAACATGACGATCGGCGACATCGATCTGGTGGAGATCAACGAGGCGTTCGCGGCGCAGGTGCTGCCGTCCGCCGACGACCTCGGCATCGACATCGACCGGCAGCTCAACGTCAACGGCGGCGCGATCGCCGTGGGCCACCCGTTCGGCATGACCGGCGCGCGCATCACCACCACGCTGCTGAACGGACTGAGCTTCCACGACCGCACGTTCGGCCTGGAGACGATGTGCGTAGGGGGCGGGCAGGGGATGGCCGCCGTGTTCGAGCGGCTGAGCTGACCCGCGCGGCGCGGGGCCGGCCGAGCGCACCGAACTGAACGCCGCGTGACGGGGCCGAAAAGATTCGACATACCGAACGCAACGTAAAAGGTGAATCCGGGGGGTTGTCCGGAAGCAGATCGTGTTGCAGTGTCACAGGTAGGTGAAGTCACTCTCGGAGGTGCCCATGTCGGTTACCTACTCGCCAGAGACGCACGCCCTACTCCTCGCCCGCATCCCCGCCGTGACCGGACGCGATCTGCAGGACTGGTTCGACACGCTGGAGAAAGGCCCCGCGCTGACCCGTTGTTCCGAACGCTCCAACTGGCTCGCGGACGAGCACGGCCTCAGCCACGGCTACGCGCGCGCCATCGTGCAGGAGTACGACCGCCGCCGGCGGAACCGCTCCCCGGTCCCGTCGCCCCGCTCCTGACCGGCCGCGGTCCCGCGGCCCACGTCCACCACCGAACACCGGAAGCGCCACTCCCGCCCCCGCAGAGCGGGGACGCCGGGGCGTCTTTCGCATACGGCCCGCCCCGGCCGGCGCGGGCCACCGACGAAGCACGAACGCCTCGCCCTGCCGGGCGAGGCGTTCGTCGTCAGGAGCCACCGCGGCGACGGGGCTAGTCACCACTGAAGATGGACTGGATCATCCACAGCAGCCGCAGGATCTCGATGTAGAGCCAGACGAGGGAGACGGTCAGGCCGAACGCGCACTGCCAGGCGAAGCGGTGCGGCAGGCGAGCCTGGATACCGTCCTCGATGCCCCGGAACTCGATGGCCAGCGTGGCGCAGGCGACCACGATGAGCACCAGCGAGACGATGATGCCGAGCGGGCCGGCCTCGCGCAGGCCCAGGCCGACGCCCCCGTTGAACAGGCCGATGACGAGGTTGGCCAGCAGCAGGACGACGGCGGCGATCAGCGCGGCGGAGACCACCTTGACGAAGGTGTTGGTGACGCGGATGACGCGGAACGAGTACAGCGCCAGCATCGCGCCGAACGCGAAGATCGTGCCGAAGACGGCCTGCGTCACCAGGCTGCCGGTGGCCACCCCGGCCGACATCTCGAAGATCCGGCTGACACCGCCGAGGAACAGCCCCTCGGCCACGGCGTAGCAGAAGATCAGCGCCGGGTTGGTGGACTGCTTGAACGAGATGACCAGGCCCAGGATCAGGCCGACGATCATGCCGCCGAAGATGAGGATGGGGTTCGGGATGAAGAAGGACACGACCGCGGCGGCGACCACCGCGGCGAGCACCAGCCCGGTGCGGACGACGACGTCGTCGATCGTCATGGGCCGCGCGTCCTCGGCGGACGGCGGAACCGGCTGGCCGTAGCCGAACTGCTGCTGCGGGTGCTGCTGGTACCCCTGCTGCGGGTAGCCGGGGTATCCCTGCTGGTAGTAGCCCTGCTGACCATAAGGCTGCTGGTACGGACCCTGGCCATAGGGCTGCTGGTACGGTGGGGCGCCCGCTCCCTGCTGGGACATGACCCGCTTCAGAACGGGGTTCGAACCTCGAATCGGCATGTTGTGCAAGCCTTTCAGGGCGTGGTTGTGCTGCGCTCAAGGTAACGTACGGGCCTCGGCCGCGGTTCCCGCCAGGCTGTCACAGGTCGACATCATCCGGCCGTTTCTCCCCCGGGGAGCGGCGATGTGGGCTATTGGCCGGTGAGGTGTCCGCCCGCCCCGGATCCGGGCCGGTCGCGCCGTCAGCTCCGCCCGGCGAGCGAGCGCAGGAAGAACGCCAGGTTGGCCGGCCGCTCCGCGAGGCGGCGCATGAAGTAGCCGTACCACTCCGTGCCGAACGGCACGTACACCCGCATCCGCCTGCCCGTCGCGGCGATGCGCCGCTGTTCGGCGTCGCGGATCCCGAACAGCATCTGGTGCTCGTAGTCGTCGGGTGAGCGCTCGTACCGCGCCGCGAGCGCGCCAGCGATGGCGACCATGCGGGGGTCGTGCGAGGCGATCATGGGGTAACCGTCGCCGGCCATGAGCACCCGCATGCACCGGACGTAGCTGAGGTCCACCTCCGCCCGCGTGCGGTAGGCGACCGAGGCGGGTTCGTCGTAGGCGCCCTTGCACAGCCGGACCCGTGATCCGGGGCCGGCCAGGTCGCGGCAGTCGGCTTCGGTGCGGCGCAGATACGCCTGCAGGACCGCCCCCACCCACGGGAAGTCGACGCGCAGGTCCCGCAGCACGCCGAGCGTGGAGTCGGTCGTGGTGTGGTCCTCCATGTCCAGGGTGACCGTGCTGCCGACCTCCGCCGCCGCCTCGCAGATCCGCCGGGCGTTGTGCAGCGCGATCTTCTCGCCGTCTTCGGGCAGCGCCTGCCCGACCGCCGACAGCTTCACCGAGACCTCCACCCGTCCGGCGAGCCCGGCGCGGCCCAACTCGGCGAGCAGCCGGGTGTAGGCCGCCACGGTGGCCTCGGCCTGCGTCGCGTCGGCGACGTCCTCGCCCAGGTGGTCGAGGGTGACCAGGCGGTCGCGCGTGAGGCCGGTGACGACCGGCATCGTCTCCTCCAGCGTCTCCCCGGCCACGAACCGGTCGACCAGACCCCGGGTGAGCGGAGTGTGCTCGACGAGGGCGCGGCAGCGGGCGGAGCGGGCCGCGATGAGCAGTGGGGTGCGGAGCATGTGGACCTCGCTGATTCGGCCGGGCGGACGGCCGCGGGCCGGTGGGCCCGCGGCCAGGGGGTGGCGGGCGTCAGCCCTGGTGCGGGTGGCCGGAGACGGTCGGCGGCACGAAGGTCTCCTTGATGACGCGCGGACTCGCCCAGCGCGCCAGGTTCTGCGCGGACCCGGCCTTGTCGTTGGTGCCGGAGGCGCGGGCGCCGCCGAAGGGCTGCTGGCCGACGACCGAGCCGGTGGGCTTGTCGTTGACGTAGAAGTTGCCGGCGGTGAACCGCAGCGCCTCGGTCGCACGTGCCACGGCCGCGCGGTCCCGCGCGATCACCGCACCGGTGAGCGCGTAGGCGGACCCGGTGTCGACCACGCCGAGGATCCGGTCGAAGTCGGTGTCGTCGTAGACGTGCACGGCGAGGACCGGGCCGAAGTACTCGGTGCGGAACACGTCGTGGCCCGGGTCGTCGCCCTCCAGCACGGTGGGGCGGACGAAGTAGCCCTCGGAGTCGTCGGCGGTGCCGCCGGCGAGGACCCGCAGGCGCGAGTCGGCGCGGGCGCGCTCCAGCACGCCGGCGACTCGGTCGAAGGCCCGCCGGTCGATCAACGCCCCCATGAAGTTGCCGAAGTCGGTGACGTCGCCGACGGTGAGCGCCTCCACCTCGCCGAGGAAGTCGTCGCGCATCCGTTCCCAGACCGATCGGGCGACGAACGCCCGGGAGGCGGCGGAGCACTTCTGGCCCTGGTACTCGAACGCCCCCCGCACCAGCGCCGTGCGCAGCACGTCAGGATCCGCCGAGGCGTGCGCCACCACGAAATCCTTACCGCCCGTCTCCCCCACGATCCGCGGATAGGACCGGTACTCCCCGATCCGCTCGCCCACCGACCGCCACAGATGCTGGAACGTCCTTGTGGAACCCGTGAAATGCACCCCGGCCAGATCCGGATCCGCCAGCGCCACCTCCGACACCGCACGCCCATCACCGGTGACCATGTTGATCACCCCCGGCGGCAACCCCGCCTCCTCCAGCAACCGCATGGTCAGCTCCGCGGCGAACTGCTGGGTGGGCGACGGCTTCCACACCACGACGTTGCCCATCAGCGCCGGCGCCGTGGGCAGGTTCCCCGCGATCGCGGTGAAGTTGAACGGCGTGATGGCGTAGACGAATCCCTCCAATGGGCGCTGTTCCATGCGGTTCCACTGCCCGGCCGGGCTGTGCGGCTGTTCGGCGTGCAGCCGGCGCGCGTAGTGCACGTTGAACCGCCAAAAGTCGATGAGCTCGCACGCCGCGTCGATCTCCGCCTGGATCGCGGTCTTGGACTGGCCGAGCATGGTGGCCGCGTTCAGCGTCTGCCGCCACGGTCCCGCCAGCAGATCCGCCGCCCGCAACAGGATCGCCGCCCGGTCATCGAACGACATCGCCCGCCACCCCGGCGCCGCCGCCTTCGCCGCCGCCACCGCCGCAGCGGCGTCCTCATGCGTCGCGTTGGCGGTGTACCCGAGGACGGAGGCGTGCCGGTGCGGCTGCACGACGTCGATCCGCTCACCGCCGGCCATCCTCCGCTCGCCGCCGATGGTCATGGGCAGGTCGACCGGCTCCTTGACGAGCGCGTCCAGCCGGTCGGCGAGCTCGGCGCGCTCCGCGCTACCCGGCGCGTACGTGCGGACGGGCTCGTTCACCGGGACGGGAACGTTCGTGACGGCGTCCATGGCTGCCTCCCCGAGGATCGTCGTGGATCTGCACAAAAGTTATGTCCGGCGATCCGCCACAACATTGGCGAAGCTCCCGATTTTTGACAGCCTGGATTGGCCGAAGGAACAACGAGGGATGGTCATGGCCGCCGACCCGTCTCCGCCGTCCCGCTCCGCGGGTCCCGATCCGCGCGACCCGGCCGCCGGGGCGCGGCTCCGCCGCCTGCTGCTCGCGGCGGGCGACCTGCTGCTGGACGTGCTGGCGGCGCCCGCCGGCCTGGACGTGCGGGTGAACGACGTCGTGATCCTCGACCCCGAGGACGAGGGCGGCGCGCACCCCGGTGACCTGGTCCTGCTGGTGGGCGCCCGTGGCCGGGCCGCCGGGCGGCTGGTACGGGCGGCGGCCCGGCAGGGAGCGGCGGCGGTCGCGGTCAAGGCCGGCGGCCCGGCGGAGGCCGACGTGCTGCGCGGTGTGGCCGGGGATGCGGGGGTCGCGCTGCTGGCCGTCCGGCCCGAGGCGCGCTGGGAGCAGGTGCAGTGGCTGTTCCGGAGCATCGTCGACGACGCGCGGCTCGTGGCGGACGGCGACCTCGGCGAGGCGCCGGGCGACCTGTCGGCGCTGGCGCAGACGGTCGCCACGCTCACCGGCGGACTGGTGAGCATCGAGGACGCCGCGAGCCGGGTCCTCGCCTACTCCGGAGGAGAGGCGGCCGACGAGCTGCGCCGGCGCTCGGTGCTGGGCCGACGCGGCCCCGAGCGGTATCTCGCGCTGCTGCGCGAATGGGGGGTGTTCCAGCGGCTCCGCTCCGGCGAGGAGGTGGTCCGCGTCGACGAGCACCCCGAACTGGGCATCCGCCGCCGGATCGCCGTGGGCATCCACGCCGGCACCCAGCCCCTGGGGGCGATCTGGGTGCAGGAGGGCGACACCCCGCTGG
The DNA here is from genome assembly GCF_042664915.1 of Marinactinospora rubrisoli. Taxonomy (NCBI): domain Bacteria; kingdom Bacillati; phylum Actinomycetota; class Actinomycetes; order Streptosporangiales; family Nocardiopsidaceae; genus Marinactinospora; species Marinactinospora rubrisoli. The sequence continues at coordinate 703,857 of NZ_JBHTBH010000001.1, read as the reverse complement.
CGTCGCACGCCGAGGAGGCGCTTCTCGGCGCGGCCCGCCTCGCCACACTGCACCTGCTGCGGCAGCGCACCGAGGCGACGGTGGGCCTGCGGCTGCGCGAGGACCTGCTGGCCAGCCTGCTGGAGGGCCGCATCGAGGCCGCGGCACTGGCCGACAGCGTGCAGGCCGACCACGAGCGGCCGGTGATGGTCGTGGTGTTCGCCCTGCGGGCCGGTGCCGCCCACGCGGCCGCCGGGCGGTCGGAGGCGGAGCTGCAGCGCGCGCAGCTCACCAACCTCATATCGGTGCACGCCGCGGCCTACCGGCGGCGGGCGCTGGTCACCGCGCTGGGCGGCCGGGTGTACGCGCTGCTCCCCGACCTGGCGCGCCCGTCGGCGGAGTCCTCAGTGCTGGCGCTGACCCGCCGGATCGTCGGCGCCGCGCGGGCCATGCTCGGCGGCACGGTGCAGGGCGCGATGGGCTCGCTGGTGGACTCACTCGGCGACGTCGCGCGCTCGCGAACCGAGGCCGACCGGGTGCTCGACGCGATGGGCCGGGATCCGGCCATGGACGTGGCCACCATCTCCGACGTCCGATCCCGCGTGCTCGTCAGCGAGACCCTGGCGCGATTGCGGGCCGACCCACGGCTGCGCGACCCCCGAGTCGACCTGCTGACCGCGCACGACGCCGCGCACGGCTCGGACCTGGCCGGCTCACTGGTCGCCTACCTGGAGGCGTTCGGCGACGTGCGGGCCGCGGCGGAACGGTTGCACATCCACCCCAACACGCTGCGCTACCGGGTGCGGCGGGCCGAGGCGGTCAGCGGGCTGGACCTGTCCGACCCCAACGAGCGGCTTTTCGCCCACCTGCAACTGCTGATGACGCACCGGCCGTGACGTCCGCGGCGGCGCCCGCCCCAGGCCGATGGGCGGGCGCCGCCGCGGGCGGGTGCGGGTCAGGACTGCGGCGGCGGTGCCTCGGTGGCCTGCGGCCGGTTGAGGTTGGAACGGTGGTAGGAGTACGCGAAGTAGATGACCAGCCCGATCAGCAGCCAGATCCCGAACCGCATCCAGGTGTGCCAGTCGAGGAAGCTGATCAGCCAGAGGGAGAACACCACGCCGATGGCGGGCACCACCGGCATGCCGGGCGTCCGGAAGGTGCGCGGCAGGTCGGGGCGGCGGTAGCGCAGCACGATCACCGCGATGCAGACCACCACGAACGCCGAGAGGATGCCGATGTTGGTGAGGGCGGCGGCCTCACCGATCGGCAGGAAACCGGCGATGACCGCGGAGATGACGCCCGCGATCCAGGTGACGCGGGTCGGGACGTGCCGCTTGGGATCGGTCTTGGCGAACCAGCGGGGCAGCAGGCCGTCCCGGCTCATCGCGTACCACACCCGGGTCACACCGAGCATGAAGGTGAACATGACGGTGAGGATGCCGACGATCGCGCCGAGCGCGATGACGTTCGCGAGCCAGCCCAGCCCGACCGAGGCGAAGGCGGTGGAGAAGCCGCTCCGCGGGTCGATCTCGGTGTAGTGCTGCATGCCGGTGAGCACGAGACAGGCGAGGACGTAGAGCACCATGGAGATGGCCAGCGACAGCAGGATGGCCTTGGGCATGTGCCGCTGCGCGTCGGTGGACTCCTCGGCGGCGGTGCTCATGGCGTCGTAGCCGAACACCGCGAAGAACACCACGGCGGCACCGGCGAACGTCCCCCCGATCCCGAAGGGGAAGAACGGCGTGTAGTTGTCGGTGTTGATGAAGAACACGCCGGCGCCGATGATGACGAGGACGATCAGCACCTTGATGGCGACCACGATCGTCTCGAACCGGGCCGCGCTGCGCATGCCGCGCGTCAGCAGGAACGCGATGAACAGGCAGAGCAGGACCGCGAACAGGTCGACCCGGTAACTGCCCTCCGGCACTCCGGCGGGTTCGGTCCCGGGCGCGCCGAGCATCCACAGCGGCAGCTCGATGCCGAGGTTCTGCAACAGGAAGCCGAAGTAGCCGGAGATGCCGATCCCCACCACGGCGACGATCGCGGTGTATTCCAGCAGCAGGTCCCAGCCGATGAACCAGCCGACGATCTCGCCGAGCACCGCGTAGCCGTAGGTGTAGGCGGAGCCCGCGCGCGGGATGAGACCGGCGAACTCGGCGTAGGAGAAGGCCGCCGCCGCGCTGGCCACACCGGCGATGAGGAAGGAGAGGAGCACGGCCGGACCGGCGGTGCCCTGGGCGACTTCGCCGGCCAGTGAGAAGACACCGGCGCCGATGATGGCGCCGACGCCGATGGCGGTGAGTTGCCACAGCCCCAGCGACTTCGCGAGACCGCCGGATCCCTGCTGCCCCTCGTCGATGTTCTCGATGGGTTTGCGGCGGAAGATGCCCGAGCCGGTCCCGGGTCTCTGCGGTGCAGATGCCATGTTGGTTCCCGTCAGGTGTGCGGAGCGGTGTTCTGCGCCGAGTACGGGGAGTACCGGGTACCCGGCGTGTTTGAGGCACCGTACGCCTGTGATGGGCGGTCCGTCCTGTACGGCCCCACGGAAGTCGGCCGCCCGTGTTGTCCGATCGCACGAACCGTGTTGCGCTGTGCACGGCCAGGATGTCACGGACCAGGGCGAACACCCGGGACGCGGCACCGCCGGGCCGGTCACCGGGTCTCGCCGGCCGGGCCGGCGCCCGATGCGGCGCGCAGAGAAATCTCCAGGGAGTGGAACCGGCGATCGGGGCCGTTCGTTGGAGGCTGAGAAGAGGTGTGCGTGCGGTGCCCCCGGTCGGACTCGAACCGACACTTGTGACCCTTTTAGGGGGCCTGCCTCTACCATTGGGCTACGAGGGCGCGACCATCATACCCGTGACAGACAAAACTCCGGATTCGCCGGGGTTGGGACTCTGTACCCGAAACGGCCGACCCCGTGGTGGAGCCGGCCGTTCGTCGCTGTCACCAGCCGAGATCGTCCGGATGTGGACGTTCGGCGGCGGTCAGCTCACGCGGCGGAGCAACTGCCCGTTCTCGACCTGAGGCTTGCTGGCCTCCTGGAACGCCTGGCGGGGCTCGCCCATGTCCGGCAGCGAGGCGAAGTCGCGGCGCAGGAAGAACGCGAGCGTCCAGTCGGCGAGGACCCGCAGCTTGCGGTTGAAGGTGGGCACCGCGAACAGGTGGTAGCCACGGTGCGCCCACCAGGCGAACCGCCCGGTCAGCCGGATCTTGCCGAACAACTGTGCCGCGCCCTTGTGCAGGCCGAGTCCGGCCACCGCGCCGAGGTTCTTGTGACGGTAGGCGGTGAGCTTCGTCGAGCCGCGCAACGTGGCGATGACGTTGTCGGCGAGCACCGGCGCCTGCCGCACCGCGTTCTGCGCGTTCGGCGGGTAGTACCGGCCGGGGTTGTTCAGGTCGGGGACCTGAGCGTTGTCGCCGCCCGCGAAGGCGTTCTCGACCCCGTTGACCTGCAGGTACTCGTTGGTGTCGACGTGCCCCTTGGGCCCGAGCGGCAGGTCGCTGGCCTGCACGACCGGGCTCGGCTTCACACCGGCGGTCCACACCAGGGTGCCGGCCTCGAACTCGGTGCCGTCGCTGAGCTTGATGTGCTGGTCGACCGCCGACTCCAGGAAGGTGGAGAGACGGACATCGATCCCGCGCAGCCGCAGCTGGTTGAGCGCCTTCTGGCCGACCTCCGGGCCGACCTCCGGCAGGATCTTGTCGGCGGCCTCGATGAGGTAGAAGCGCAGATCATCGACGCCGATCGAGGGGTAGATCCGCGTGGCGTCCCGGGCCAGGTCCTCCAGCTCGGCGATGGCCTCGGCACCCGCGAACCCGCCGCCGACGAAGACGAAGTTGAGCGCCTTGCGACGGACCTCGGGGTCGTCGGTGGAGTCGGCGATGTTCAGCTGCTCCAGCACGTGGTTGCGGAGGAACGCGGCCTCCTCCACCGTCTTGATGCCGATGCCCCACTCGGCGAGCCCGGGGATCGGGAGGGTGCGGGAGACGGCGCCCGCCGCCATGACGAGGTAGTCGTACCGGATCTCGCGCGGCTCGCCCTCGTTCGGCTCGAACTCGACCTTGCGGTCGGCGTGCTGGATGCGGATGACGCGCCCGTTGAGGACCTTCACCCGGTCCAGGACCTTGCGCAGCGGCACGACGACGTTGCGCGGAGAGATGCTGCCCGCAGCCGTCTCCGGCAGGAACGGCTGGTAGGTCATGTAGGAGTTGGGGTCGACGACAGTGATCCGGGCCTCTCCCGCGCCCAGCTTCTTCTGCAGTCGCATCGCGGTGTACATGCCCAGGTAGCCACCGCCGACGATGAGCACGTGCGGAATCTCCGCGTCGTCACCACCGTGTACCAGCCGGTAGTTCCTGCTCTCGGTCATCGCATATCCGCCCTTGGTTCCCACATCGCCTTGCCACACCGCACGTTGTCACTCGGAGTGGCAAAGATCGGTAATTCTTCTAGATCCGACATCTCTACCGTTGTGTTTCGCGGAAAGAATGAGCTTCTTTTCGCTCGCACGCGGCCATCTCACCTCGTGCACGCTTGTGCATCCTTTCACAAGCTACCCCTGTCAAGGAAGGGACAGCCAGGAAAGGTTTAGACCACAATACATCGGACACGGGCAACGTTTGACCAGGTCAGAACGCCTGTGAAGGCGTTAACGTCGCCGTGTGGACGTGACCGGTCTCACTCCCCGATTCCCCCGCATCGTGGCTTTGGTCTCTTGCCACGACCGTCCCGCACGATCCGGCGGCTCGGCGCCGGATCCGCAGGCCGGCGCGTCACCCCTGCTCCGGGTCCCCGAAGCTCAGGCTCCACGCGATGCCGTCCAGGATGTCATGCTCGCTGGCGACGAACTCCGCCGCCCCGGCGCGGGCCAGCACCCGGTCCAGGATCAGCGCTCCGGCGCCGATGACGTCGACCCGCCCCGGGTGCATCACCGGGAGCGCGGCCCGCCGCTCGCGGGGCATCGCCAGCAGTTCCTGCGCGATCTCGTGCACCCGCGCGGCCGGGATCCGGCTGTGGTGGATGCGGTCGGGGTCGTATCCGGGCAGGTTCAGGGCGATGCCGGCGATGGTCGTCGCCGTTCCGGCCACGCACACGACCGTGGCGGCCTCGCCCAGCGGCACAGCGGCCGCCGCCTCGTCCAAGGCGGCGTCGATGTCGGCGGTGGCCGCCGCGATCTGGCCGGCCGTCGGCGGGTCGTCGTGCAGGTGGCGCTCGGTCATCCGGACACAGCCGATGTCGACCGAGCGGGCGGCGCGCACGACGCCGTCATCCGCCTCCCGGCCGTGGCCGAGCACAAACTCGGTGGAACCGCCGCCGATGTCCACCACCAGGTGCGGGCGGGCGAACAGCGGACCCGACGGGCCTTCGCCGTCGGCCGCCAGCTCGGCGGTCGCGCCGACGAAGGAGAGCTCCGCCTCCTCGTCTCCGCTGATCACCTCCGGCTCGACGCCCAGGATGTCGCGCACGCCGTCGATGAACTCGTCGCGGTTGCTCACGTCGCGGGTGGCGCTGGTGGCCACCATCCGCACCGAATCCGGTCCCGGCTCGACGCCGTGCGCGCGGATCAGCTCGGCGTAGTCGCGCAGCACGTCGAAGGTGCGGCGCAGCGCCTCGGGCGCGAACGCTCCGGTGCGGTCCACGCCCTCGCCGAGCCGGACCACCTCCATGCGGCGCTCCAGGTCGACCAGCTGCACCTCGTCGCCGTCCGTCTCGATGACGCCGGAGACAAGAAGCCGAAGGGAGTTGGTGCCGCAGTCGATCGCGGCCACGGTGTTCACGTACGGTTCCTCGCTACTCGTCGCGGGCGCGGCCGGGGGCCGCGTCGGGGTCGTCCACGTGCACGCACGGTCCCTTCCCCCACCAGTCGGGCAGCGCGTCCAGCGCCTCGCGCCCGAAGGGGTTGCTCCCGGGCGCCGCCAGCTCGTGGGCGACCAGGGCGTGCAGGCACTTGACCCGGGTGGGCATGCCGCCCGCGCTCTGCATGCCCTCGGGCAGCGGCGGGACACCGTCGGCGTGGGCGAGCGCGGCGCGGTCGGCGACGTAGGAGTCGTGCGCCGCCTGGTAGGCCGCCCGCAGCTCCGGGTCGGCGGCCAGCCGGTCCGTCATCTCCCGCATCATGCCGCTGGACTCCAGGGTCCCGATGGCGGAGGCCGCGCGCGGGCACGTCAGGTAGTACAGCGTCGGGAACGGGGAGCCGTCCGCCAGCCGCGGCGCGGTCCGGACGACGTCGGGGAGCCCGCAGGGGCAGCGGTGCGCCACCCCGCGGACGCCGCGCGGCGGACGGCCGAGCTGCCGCTCGACGGCGGCGACATCGGCAGGATCGACGCCGGGGGCCGGCTCGCCGGCGGTGGTCGGGTCAACGGAAGTCATCTCGGGTCTCAGCGTAGTGGCTGACCGGAACGGTGGCGGCGCGAGGACCGCACCATCGCCCCGGCGGTGTACCAGCGGACCGCCGCACCGGAGGCCACACGGACCGGACGGCCGGGTCGGGGCGTGTTCGGATTTCAGTGCCGTTCCCCGATGGCGGCGAGCGCCGCCGTCGCCGCAGCCCGTGCGGCGAGCTCGCCGAAGCGGGCGGCCGCCGCCCGGCCGGGTTCGCGCCGGCCGATCCCGCACGACACCGGTGCGTGCCGACCGCCACGGCCGACCGGATCCACAACGGACGGCCGGCCACCCCGACGGCCTGCGCGGCCACGACTGAGCACCCCGGCCGGCCGGGAACGCCGCTTCGCCGGTGTCCGGGCAAGGGCGCCCTCGCGGCACCGGCGTGCCGCCGGAGCCGAACACGCCCCGGGCCGCTCACCGGTGAGGGTCAACGGCGCTTTCGGCCTTCCCGTCCTGGCCATCGGACGAGCAGGGACGTCTGAAACGACTTATGACGGACGGCACTAGCGCGCGGGCGGCTGTGCCTCCGGAATCTCCTCATTCTCGGCACCGGCCTGGTCGGCCGCGAGGATGGACTTCCACAACTTCGTGAACCAGGGGTCGGGAGGGCCGGTGGCCTCCGGCTCGGCGGCCTCCTCATCGGTGCCGTCGAGCACCACGTAGGCGCGCTCGCCCGGGTACTGGTAGTGCAGGCGCGTGCGGGCCTCGCGCTCGATGTAGGCGGGGTCCTGGAGTTCCTCGTTGCGTTCGCGGAGTTCGGCGACGCTCTGCTCGGTGCGGGCGCGCTGGTCCTGTAGCTGCGCGATCTCGGACCGCTGGGCGATGTACTCGCGCAGCGGGTAGGCGAGGCTGAGCGCGATGACGCACATGACGAGGCCGAGGATGGCGGCGCGGCTGGTCAGCGCGGGCCGCGGCCGTGCGGCCGGCTGGCCGGTGGTGCCGGCGGCGCCCGGCGGCGTGCCCTTCCCGGACGCGCGACCGCGCGTGGGGCCGCCGCCCGTGGTCTTGGCCGACCGCCCCGCCTTGGCGGCCTGCCCCTCGCTTTCCGGTGGGCGCCGCTCCTGCGCGCCCGGCTTCGCGGACCCCGGCTTGGCGCGAACGCGCTGCGCGGGCGCGGCCGGCCGGTCCGGCGTGCCGTCCCGGCCGGCCGCGCCGGTGGCCCGTCCCGGGGCGCCAGAGGCCGGGGACCCCGCCCTGCCGGGCTTACGGGGTCCCTTCGGCTGCTCCGGCACCTTCGGCACGCTCGGTCAGCCCTCCCGGCCGAAGCGCGGGAAGGCAGACGCGCCCGCGTAGACGGCGGCGTCGTCCAGCTCCTCCTCGATGCGGAGCAGCTGGTTGTACTTGGCGACCCGCTCGCTGCGCGCCGGCGCGCCGGTCTTGATCTGACCGGCGTTGGTGGCCACCGCGATGTCGGCGATCGTGGTGTCCTCGGTCTCGCCGGAGCGGTGGCTGATCATCGCGGTGTAGCCGCTGCGCTGCGCGAGCGCGACCGCGTCCAGGGTCTCGGTCAGCGTGCCGATCTGGTTGACCTTGACGAGCAGCGAGTTCGCGGTGTTCGCCTCGATGCCGCGCCGCAGCCGCTCCGGGTTGGTGACGAAGAGGTCGTCGCCGACCAGCTGGACCCGCGAGCCGATCGCCTCGGTGAGCGCCCGCCAGCCGTCCCAGTCCTCCTCGTTGAGGGGGTCCTCGATGGAGACGAGGGGGTAGGCGTCGAGCAGCTCGCCGTAGTAGGCCGCCATCTCCTCGGCGGTGCGGACCTTGCCCTCGAACTCGTAGCCGCCGTCCTTGTGGAACTCGCTGGCGGCGACGTCCAGGGCGAGCGCGATGTCGCGGCCCGGGGTGTAGCCAGCCTTCTCGATCGCCTCGACGATGAGGTCGAGCGCGGCGCGGTTGCTGTCGAGGTTCGGCGCGAATCCGCCCTCGTCGCCGACGCCGGTGGCGAGCCCGTGCGACTTGAGCACCGCCTTGAGCGCGTGGTAGACCTCGGTGCCCCAGCGCACGGCCTCACGGAAGCCGTCCGCCCCGATGGGGGCGATCATGAACTCCTGGATGTCGACGTTGGTGTCGGCGTGCGCGCCGCCGTTGAGGATGTTCATCATCGGCACCGGCAGCACGTGCGCGTTCGGCCCGCCGATGTACCGGAACAGCGGGAGGCCGGCGCTGGCGGCGGCGGCCTTGGCGACGGCCAGCGACGCGCCGAGGATGGCGTTGGCGCCGATCCGGGACTTGTCGGGGGTGCCGTCCAGGTCGATCAGCGCCTGGTCGATCAGCCGCTGCTCCTCGGGGCCGTAGCCGCGGAGTTCGTCGGCGATCTGGTCGTTGACGGCGGTCACCGCCTTCTCGACGCCTTTGCCGCCGTAGCGCTCACCGCCGTCGCGCAGCTCCACCGCCTCGAACCGGCCGGTGGACGCGCCGCTGGGGACGGCCGCGCGGGCCTCGATCCCGTCGTCGAGCCGGACCTCCACCTCGACCGTCGGGTTGCCCCGGGAGTCAAGGATCTCCCGCGCCTGCACTTCCTCGATCGACGACAACGTTGTACTCCATTTCCTCGCGTCGGGCGTGACCTCCACACCTCCGGCGCGGAGACACGTTTCGGTGCGGGTGACACCGCGTCGCACGGGGGCCGCGGCCCGCCGGGTCACCAGGACCCGCTGCGCCACGGCCGTTACGCGAACCAGGGCCGAGCCTATCGACCCGGCTCGCGCGGAGTCTCCCCGCACTCGGAATTGGTGTAGTCCACTCGCGGAGTTCACCCGGAGCCGCCTCGCCGCCCCTCCACGATGCCGGATCGGCGCGGCGGCGCCGCGGCACGGCCGCGGCGTGTCGCGGGGTGTACGCCTGCGTGGCCGGGAACGCAAAGCGGGGCTGCGTGGCCGGGAACGCAAAGCGGGGCTGCGTGGCCGGGAACGCGGCGCCACCGGGTGGGCACGGTCTGGTGCCGCCGTCCGGGCCGGATCAGCGCGCCCCGTTTACGGACAGGCCGGTCTTCGCCTACCATTCCTATCAAACCGGTAGACAAACCCGCGAAGATCGCGCCGGATCGCGTGATCCCGGCCGCGGCGAGAACAGCCCCGTACGGAAAGGCCCCCACCATGCAGACCCTCCTCCTGCTCGGCCTCGTCGGGCTCCTCGCCCAACTCGTCGACGGCAGCCTCGGCATGGCTTACGGCGTCACGTCGACCACGCTGCTGCTGCTCGTCGGCGCCAACCCGGCGGCGGCCTCGGCCACCGTGCACCTCGCGGAGATCGGGACCACGCTGGCTTCGGGGATCTCGCACTGGCGCTTCGGCAACGTCGACTGGCGGGTGGTACGGCGGATCGCGCTGCCCGGCGCCATCGGGGCGTTCGCCGGCGCCACCTTCCTCAGCTGGCTGTCCACGGAGGCCGCGCAGCCCGTCATGTCCGGGATCCTGCTCGCACTCGGCGTCTACATCCTGGTCCGCTTCACCGCGTGGGGCACCCCGCGCGGGCGGATCGGCCTGCCGTTGCGCCGGCGGTTCCTCGCCCCGCTCGGTCTGGTGGCCGGGTTCGTCGACGCCACCGGCGGCGGCGGATGGGGGCCGGTGGGCACGCCCGCCCTGCTGGCCAGCGGCCGGATCGAACCGCGCAAGGTCGTCGGCTCCATCGACACCAGCGAGTTCATCATCGCGCTGTCGGCGAGCATCGGCTTCCTGGTCGGTCTCGGCAGCGCCGGGATCAACCTGGCGTGGGCCGCGGTGCTCCTGGTCGGCGGCGTGATCGCCGCGCCGATCGCCGCCTGGATCGTCCGCCACTTCCCGCCGCGGGTCCTCGGCGCGGCGGTCGGCGGCCTGATCGTGCTGACCAACGTGCGGACGCTGATCCACAGCGAACTCCTGGTGATCCCCCCGGTGGCGCAGACCGCCGTCTACACCGTCATCGTCCTCGCCTGGGCGGGCTGCGTCGCCTGGTCGCTGCGCGCGCACCTCGCCGAGCGCCGCCCCGCGCTGGAAACGCCGGTCGTGCCGGACGCTCCGGCCGCGCCGCCGGCCGCCACGGAGGCCGCCGAGGCGCGGGACTGACGTCCGGGAAAAACCCCTGGAGCCGCTCCCCGGCTGCGCGGTAGCCTCCGCCGCATGTCCTTCCGCGACTCCACGGCTCCGGTGCGCGCCGGAGCCAGCGCGCCGGAGGCCCTCCTCATCGGTGGCCGGTCCGGTGTCGGCAAATCCACGGTGATGTGGGAGGTGTCGGTCCTGCTCCAGGCCGCCCGGGTGGCGCACTGCGTGGTCGAGGGCGACCTGCTGGACCAGGCGCACCCGGCGCCGCCGGGCGACCCGCAGCGCACCCTCCTCACCGAACGCAACCTCGCCGCGCTGTGGGGCAACTACGCCGGGCTCGGCTACCGGCGGCTGGTGTACACCAACACCGTGAGCGTGCTGGAGGCCGATCTGGTCACCCGGGCCATGGGCGGTGACGCCCGGGTGACGGGCGTGCTGCTCACGGCGGACGACACGACGGCGAACGCCCGGCTCGCCGTCCGTGAGATCGGCAGCCAGCTGGCTCCGCACATGGCGCGCAGCGCGACGATGGCACAGCACCTCGACGCGACGGCCCCGGACTGGGTGACGCGCATCCCCACGGCCGGGCGGACCGTGCCGGGCATCGCCCGTGACGTGGTCGCGGCGGCCGGGTGGGGGTAGCGCCGCCCGAGGTCGCTCAGCGCACGTCGCGGGACGGCGGGTCCGCCGGTTCCCGGCCGGCGGCAGGAGGGGCCGGGGCGTCGCACATGGCGGAGTCGTCCAGAACGCGCGTCAGCGCGGCTCGGGCCCGCGCCTCCAGATCGTCCACGTCGAACTCGCCCCGCATGTCCATCGACGCGATGAAGCGCATGAAGCCGGCGAGCAGATAGGCCACCATCGCCGCCTCGTCGGCGCGCTCGGCTTCGTCGGCGCCGGGGTGCCGGCGTTCGAGCCGCAGGGCGACGATCTCGCGCAGCTCGGCGTCGATCGCGCTGATCCGTTCCATCTGACGAGCCAGCAGCGGCGGTGACATCGAGATCACCTTCAGCCGATCGGCCAGCCGGGGCGACACCGCTTTCCGCTCTGGATGATCGACGAGCGCGATCGCGTCGAGCAGCAGGGGGCCCTCGGAGAGCACGAACCGCCGGGCCGCTCGCTCGTCGATCCGCGGCATGTCGCGGCCGAGGAGCGCGTCGTCCTTGGTGGGGAAGTGGTTGAAGAACGTGCGCTGACTCACCCCCGCGGCCTCGCAGATCAGATCGACGGTCACGTGTTCGTACCCTCGGGCCAGGGCGAGGTCGAGGGCTGCGTTCTCGATCGCGGCTCTCGTCGCCGCCGCCCGCCCGTGGGGTCGTGCCATGAGCTGCTCCGTCCACTGTTCGGATTCCATGTGCGTTTCCGCCCCGTTCATGATGGCGCGGACGACCGGTACATGCAGATGCTGTAGTTTATGGTTTCAGTTACTGCAATTCACCTTGGAGTTCCATGTCCACCGCCTCCCCACCGTTGTTGCTGACCCAGCGCCGGATCTGGATCATCTTCTCCGCGCTCATCGCCGGGATGCTGCTGTCCAGCCTGGACCAGACCATCGTGTCCACGGCGATGCCGACGATCGTCGGCCAGCTCGGCGGCGTCGACCACCAGATGTGGATCACGACCGCGTACCTGCTGGCCACGACGATCGTGATGCCGATCTACGGCAAGCTCGGCGACGTGCTCGGACGCAGATGGCTGTTCCTGATCGCGATCGCGCTGTTCACCCTCGCCTCCGTCGGCTGCGCGTTCGCGGGGGACTTCTGGACGTTCGTGGTGTTCCGCGCCATGCAGGGGCTCGGTGGCGGGGGCCTGATGATCCTGTCCCAGGCGATCATCGCCGACATCGTGCCCGCCAAGGACCGCGGCAAGTACATGGGACCCATGGGCGCGGTGTTCGGGATCTCGGCCGTGGGCGGCCCGCTGCTGGGCGGCTACTTCGTCGATCACCTGACGTGGCAGTGGGCGTTCTACATCAACATCCCGGTCGGCGTCATCGCCTTTCTGGTGGGGGTGTTCGCGCTGACGCTGCCCAGCAAGAGGCCCACCAAGCGCATCGACGTCCTCGGCGTGCTGCTGCTGTCGGTCGCCACGACCTGCCTCGTCTTTTTCACCGACTTCGGCGGCGACTCCGCTCACGGCTGGGGGTCGCCGGTGACCTGGGCGTGGGGGGCCGGTCTGCTCGCCGCCGCCGCGCTGTTCGTGCTCGTCGAGTCGCGAGCGGAGGACCCGGTCATCCCGCTGTCGCTGTTCCGCAACCGGATCTTCGTCAACACCGCCGCGATCGGCTTCACTCTCGGGATCGGGATGTTCGCCGCCATCGGGTTCATGCCGACGTTCCTGCAGATGGCCTCGGGAACCTCGGCCGCGGAGTCCGGGCTGCTGCTGCTCCCGCTCATGGCCGGGCTGATGGGGACCTCGATCGCGTCCGGCATCCTCGTCTCGCGGACCGGCAGGTACAAGGCGTACCCGATCGCGGGCATCCTCGTCGTGCTCGTCGCGCTGCTGGCACTGACCACACTGACCGCCGCCACCCCCATCTGGCTCATCTGCGGCTACCTGTTCGTGTTCGGCGCGGGCCTGGGGCTGGTGATGCAGATCGTCGTCCTCGTCGCGCAGAACGCGGTCCCCTCCGACACCATCGGCGCGGCGACGAGCACGAACAACTACTTCCGTGAGGTCGGCGCGTCCCTGGGGACCGCGGTCTTCGGCGCGTTCTTCACGACGCGGCTGACCGAACGGCTCACCGAGGTCTTCACCGGCGCCGGAGCGAGTGCGGAGGAGGCCTCGAACGCGACGTCGACGATCGACCCGCAGACGCTCGCCGCCCTGCCCGAGGCCGTCCGCGACGGCATCGTCAACGCCTACGCCGAGTCGCTGGCGCCGGTGTTCTGGTACATCATCCCCTTCATGGTGGTGGCGCTCGTCCTCGCGTGCTTCATCAAGCAGATCCCCCTCAAGGCCGACTCCGGCCTCGTCGCCCGGGGCGAGGCGATCGGCGGGGAGGAGGCCGAGCGCCTGGCCGCGGAGCAGCAGGCGGCCCGTCTCGACCGGCGCGAGGCGGAGCACGCCGGACGCGGCGCGTCCGCTCCGCGCTCCGAGTAAGCCCGAGGCGGGCGGGCGCACCCTCGCCGGCGGCGAAAAAATCGCTTCCCCTCCCGGCGCCCGCCTGGCACGGTTTCCCCGTGACCACTTCCCGTACCGCGTTGCTGCGCTGGCAGTTCGAGTTCACCTGGTCGTTGTTCGAGTACCACCTGGAGCGGCTGGAACCCGAAGACCACCTCTGGGAGCCCGCTCCCCTCTGCTGGACGGTGCGTCAGGGCGCCGACGGCGTGTGGCGGCCCGACTGGGACGAGGCCGAGTCCGACCCCGTCCCGGTCCCCACCATCGCCTGGGTCACCTGGCACATCGGATGGTGGTGGTCGGTGGCCCTGGACCACGTCCAGGGGCGGGAGCCCCGCGACCGGGAGGCGATCACCTGGCCCGGCACCGGACCGGCGACGGCCGCGTGGCTGCGCGGCCTGCGCGCGGAGTGGCTGACCGTCCTGGACCGGCTCACCGATGCGGACCTCGACGGCCCCGCACCGTTCCCGTGGCAGGACGACTCCGGCATGACCATCGCGCACATGGCCGGCTGGGTGAACGCCGAGCTGATGAAGAACATCACCGAGGTGGGCCAGCTTCGGCTGCTGCGCGCGGCGTCGCACGCGTGACCCGCCGCCCGGTTCCCGCGCCGCCCTAGTCGGCCGTGACCCGTTCCAGGTCCGTCAGAACGCGCTCGGCCGCCGCCGGGCCCGCGTTGAGGAACCACGGGTCGTCGTCGACGGTGACCGCCTGCCGGGCGCGGACGGCGCCGAGTCGCGGCCACAGCGCCCCGCCGAGCACCGTGTCGGCGTCGGTGTCCTCGCCGTCGCCCTGGACGGAGTAGAAGATCCAGTCGGCGTCCATCTGGTCGACGTCCTCGGCGCTGACGTCGGCCGAGGTCTCGTCCCGGCACTGCGGCCGCGGGCGGGACAGGCCGGCGTCGTTGGCGATGCTGCCGGTGAAGGACCCCAGTCCCCACACCCGCGTCCGCCCCGCGCTGAACCGCACCATGGACACGGACGGCGGTGCGCCGGCGACGGCGGCGGCGATCTCGGCGGCGTGCGACCGGTAGCCGGCGAGCACCCGCGCGGCGCGGTCCGTCGCGCCCATGGCGTCCGCGATCAGCAGGAAGTCCTGCCGCCAATTGACTCCGGTGCCCTCGGTGAGCACGGTGGGCGCGATCTCGGTGAGCTGGGTGTAGAGTCCGCCGCCCACGCCCGCCTCGTTGGCCAGGATGAGGTCGGGGCGCAGGTCGGCGATCCGTTCGACGTTGAGCTGCTGGCGGGTCCCCACCGGCGCGATGCCGGCGAGCGCGTCGGCGTGCTCTGGGAAGGCGTCCGCGACGTACTCCGGAACGAGGTCCGCCCCCGGCGCGCCGGCGGCGCCCACCGGGACGGTGCCCAGGGACAGCACGCCGTCGAGCTGGCCGGTGGCCACCACGACCACCCGCTCCGGACGGTGCTCGATGGTGCTGGTCCCGCCGAAGTGCGCCACCTCCCGCGGGAACTCCCCGTCCTCTGCGGTGCTTCCCATCCCGTCCGGCACGGCGGTGGGCGCGGGCGCCTCGGCCGCGGGCACCGCGGTACAGGTCTCGACGGCCGGTGCCGGGGAGTTCTCCGCGGAGCCGGCCACCCCTTCGGCGGCCCCGCATCCGCTCAGCAGCGCCACGGCGGCCACGGCCGCCCCAAGTCGCCTCGCCCCTGCCGGCATCGGCCTCCCCCTTCACTGAGAACGAGACGAGGATAGCCTTACCTAAATTCGACGGTCGCGCGCCCCCTCGGCATCGCGGGAGACGCGTGCCGTGGCCGCAGCCGGGAACGCGCGGGCCGGGAGAGACGTCAGAGGCAGCACCATCGCCAGCGGAGCAAGAAGAGAAGACCTTGCAGATCGACTTCACGGACCAGCGGTTCCAGGCGCAGCTCCTCCACGACCGGTTCCCCAACGTCGCACCGCACATCCGTGTGATGCTGTTCGCGAGCTCCGGGCCGCTGTTTCCGGACGCACTCGCCTACCCGCTCGTTCCGGGCTGCACGGCGCACCTGTGCGTCAAGCGCGGACCGGACCACACCCGTCTGCTGACCGAGGAGCACGCCCGCGCGTGGGGGGTGCGCAGGGAGGACGTCTGGTTCGCCGCCATGCAGAGCATGGCATATGAGCCCCTCGACGTCCGGCCGATCCAGATCCGCGGCGACGTCCCCGTCCACACCGTGAAGGGATCGGGGTGGCCGGCGTCGTCCCACGTGCTGCGGCTGCCGGAGCTCCTCGCCGGTCCGGCCCCCTTCGGGGTGGCGGCGCTGCTGCCGCAGCTGGACGGACTCATCTTCGTGCCGCTGCTCAGCCGGCGGTCGCTGCTCGCGCTCGCCGACGCGCACGTGGTCTTCCGGCGGTCCATCGCGGGCGAGGGGCCGTTCCTCGACCGGATGCTGTGGTGGCGCGGCGGGCAGTTGACGGCGCTGGAGTTCACGCCCGGCGCCGACGGCGAACTGCCGGCGATCCACTCCCCCGAGTTCGACCACATGGTGCGCACCCAGATGCCGCCGTAGCGGCGCGCGGCCTCACTCCCAGTACGCCCGCCACTGCTCCGGGGTCAGCCGGCGCGGGTCGCGGCCGTCGGCACGGGCCTTGGCCTCGGCGGCGCGCACCCGCTGGTCGAAGCGGCGGGCCGCGGCGCGCAGATCCATCTCCGGGTCGGCCGCGCGGCGGCGTTCCGCGTTGACGGCCGCGAATAGCTCGCCGCCCGGGCCGCCGTCGTCGCCGATCAGGTCCTCGGGGAACCCGTTGCGGACGGCGCGCTTCTGCAGCTCGTAGCCGAGCAGCGCGGCCGGCTGACCGAACGGGACGCCCTCCAGGACGGAGGCGTCGTGCTGGCCCCTGTCGGCGCGCTCGGCCGCCTTGATCGTCTCCCAGTTGGCGCGGACGTCGTCGACACCGGCCACGTCCACCTCTCCGAAGACGTGCGGGTGGCGGCGGGTGAGCTTGTCGATGATGGCGTCGGCGACGTCGTCGATCGTGAAGCCCTCCGGTCCGCGCTCCTCGGCGATCCGGGCGTGGAAGACCACCTGCAGCAGCACGTCGCCCAGCTCCTCGCGGAGCGTCCCCAGGTCGCCGTGCTCGATGGTCTCCAGCGTCTCGTACGCCTCCTCGATGAGGTACTTGGCCAGCGAGGCGTGCGTCTGCTCGGCGTCCCAGGGGCACCGGCGGCGCAGCGTGTCCATCACCTCGACCAGTGCCAGGACGCGGTGCCCGGCCGGAACGTGCGCTTGCTCGCGGTGTCGGTCGCTCATGCCTCTCAGCCTGCCATCCTCGGCAGCCATCCGCCCGCCCGCAGCGCCTCCACCACCGTGGCCACCGACTCCGCCTCCGTGGCGGTGGTGGTGTCGATGACGAGGTCGGCGTCCCCGGGCGCCTCGTACGGGTCGGAGATGCCGGTGAACTCCGGGATCTCCCCCAGCCGCGCCTTCGCGTACAGCCCCTTGCGGTCGCGCGCCTCGCACACCTCCAGAGGGGTCGCCACGTGGACGAGGAAGAAGTCACCGGTGTCCTCGGCCATGGCGCGGACCTCCGCCCGGGTGGCGGCGTACGGGGCGATCGGCGCGCAGACCGCGACTCCGCCGTGCCGGCCGATCTCCGCGGCCACATAGCCGATCCGGCGGACGTTGAGGTCACGGTCGGAACGCGAGAACGTCAGGCCGGAGGAGAGCATCCGGCGCACCACGTCGCCGTCGAGCAGTGTGACGGTACGCCCGGACCGCCGGATCGCGTCGGCCACGCCGCGCGCGATGGTGGACTTGCCCGAGCCGGACAGGCCGGTGAAGAACAGGGTGAGCCCGCGCCGGACCCGGGCCGGGCGGCGGCGGGCCAGTTCGGCGGAGACCCGCGACGACGTGAACCACGCCGGAAGCGTCTCGCCACGGCCGAGCAGGTCCTCGACCTCGGTGGGGGTGAGCTCCGACCGGGACTCCCCCGCGGTGACCCGGTCGGCGAGGCGCCAGGCGCCGGCCCGGATGTCGTAGGCCCACGCGGCGGGGGCGACGATCCGGACAGGGGCGCCGGGCACGGGCACCGCCGGTGGCTGGTCGGGGTCGCGGTTGATGAGCAGGTGGCTGGCGCCGTACGCGGCGGCGACGTGCGCCGCGAGGAGTTCGGTGCGCCCCTCCGGCGGCGCGATGCCGTCGGTGGTCTCGGCGCGGGGCAGGGTCAGCACCGCGAACCTGGACCGCGGCGGCAGCAGCGGCTCGGCCGCGAGGACCGCCGGCACCGCCCCCTCGTCGTCGAACGGCGCGTCGATCAGCAGCAGCACCTCCACGGGGCCGCCCCGGCCGACCTCCTTGATCGCGGTGCGGATCTGGTGCAGCGCCCGGTGGTGCAGCGGACGGTCGGTGAGCACCGCCAGCATCGGCCGGTGCGCGAGCGCGCCGATCTCCCGGCTGCCGCGCACCTCGGCCGGCGCACGCCGCAGGCTGCGGTACACGCCGTGCACCGGCGGGCGGGCCAGGTGCACCTCGCCGGCCAGCCGGTGCCCGCTGGTCTCCCCGTTCACTCGCCACGGGAGGCTCCCGGCCCACCAGCGCTCGGACACCGTCAGTTCCGCCAGCGGCGCGCCCTCCGCGTCGGTGAGCGTCACGCGCTCGGCGCCGACCAGTTCGTCCGGCACCGGAAGGGTGACCGGGACCGGCCAGGGGGTGCCGTCCGGCAGCCGGCCGCGTTTGACCACCGACGCCGTCTCGCTCGCGGTCATGAATCCGGGCAGCGGGCAGGCCCCGTTGAGGATGAGTTCGAGGTGGGCCATGGCGTCCGGTCCCGGGGTGAAGGTCGGCGGGGCAGCGGCGGGGCCGGTCATTCGCGCTCCTTTTCCCGTTCACTCGCCACGGGAGGCTCCTTCTCGTACGCGGAGGACCCACTTAGCGTATGACCTCGCGACGCAAGCCCCGGGGACTGCTCCGGGAGACGGGGAACAGGGGGCGCCGCGGCGGCGTTGGCCCTGTGGAGCGCCCGTGCCGGTCACGGCGTCCGGCGCCCGGCGATGCGGATGCTCGCGGTAGAGTGCGCGGCGTAGGCTAGGAGCGGGGAGCCAACCGATTCAGCCCAGCGTGTCCTGTCCGCCGTTCGACCGGCCGCACCATCGGTACCACCGTCACACGCCCCACCTGGTGATATGAGCCTTTCTGGACTTCTCGCCGTCGTCGCCGACGATCCGGCCCTCACGAAAGCGATCGAAACCGCCCGTGGCGGCCGCGATCCCCGTCTTGATCTCGTCGCCCCTCCGGCGCTGCGCCCCTTCCTGGTCGCGGCGCTGGCCGCCGACGCGCCGGTGGGCGCCGGGCGTCCGGTTCTGGCCATCACCGCGACCGAACGCGAGGCGGCCGACCTGAGCGACGCGCTCGGCTCGTTGCTGCCCCCGGAGTGCGTGGCACTGTTCCCGGCGTGGGAGACCCTGCCGCACGAGCGGCTGTCGCCGCGGTCCGACACCGTCGGCCAGCGGCTCGCGGTGCTGCGCCGGCTCGCGCATCCCGACCCCGGCGACCCGCTCACCACCCCGCTGCGCGTGGTCGTGGCTCCGGTCCGCAGCGTGCTGCAGCCGCTGGTGGCCGGACTGGGCGACCTGAAGCCGGTACGGGTGCGTCCGGGCGACGAGGTGCCGCTGGACGACGTCGTCCGCGCGCTCGTCGACGCCGGCTACGCCCGGGTCGACCTCGTGGAGAAACGCGGCGACGTGGCGGTGCGCGGCGGCATCCTCGACGTCTTCCCGCCCACCGAGGAGCACCCGCTGCGGCTGGAGTTCTGGGGCGACCAGGTGGACGAGATCCGGTACTTCCGGGTCGCCGACCAGCGGTCCATCGGCGGGGAGGGCGAGCAGGAGCCA
Source organism: Marinactinospora rubrisoli (assembly GCF_042664915.1). Classification (NCBI taxonomy): domain Bacteria; kingdom Bacillati; phylum Actinomycetota; class Actinomycetes; order Streptosporangiales; family Nocardiopsidaceae; genus Marinactinospora; species Marinactinospora rubrisoli. Next base: position 684,536 of record NZ_JBHTBH010000001.1, on the reverse strand, counting down.
GGTGCCGCCCCGTCCGGCCTGTTCGCGCCGCCGTGCCGCGAACTGCTGCTCACACCGGAGGTCCGGGAGCGGGCGCGCGCCCTCGCGGCGGAGCACCCGTCGCTCGCCGAGATCCTGGACAAGCTGGCCGACGGCACCGCCGTGGAGGGCATGGAGGCCTTCGCGCCGGTGCTCGCCGACCGCATGGAGCTGCTGCTGGACTACCTGCCCGACGGCGCGCACATCGTCGGCTGCGACCCCGAGCGCATCCGCACCCGCGCGATCGAACTGGCGGCCACCAGCCGGGAATTCCTCGACGCGTCATGGATCAACGCCGCGTCCGGCGGCGAGGCCCCGATCGACCTCGGGGCCTCGTCCTACAAGACCATCGCCGAGATCCGGTCCGACGCCGACGCGCTCGGCCTGCCCTGGTGGACGGTGACGCCGTTCGACCCGGGTACCGACACGGCCGACGAGGACGCGATCACCATCGGGGCGGTCGCGGCGGACGAGTACCGTGGCGACACCGAGCGGGCCCTCGCCGACGCCAAGTCCTGGCTGCACGACGAGTGGCGGGTCGTCATGGTCACCCAGGGCCACGGCCCCGCCGAGCGGCTGGTCGCCATGCTGCGCGGTGCCGGCCTGGGCGCCCAGCTGCGGGTGCACCTCACCGAGGCGCCGGAGCCCGCGGTGGCCACCGTCGCCACCGGGCGCATCGAGCACGGCTTCCTGTGGCGCGCGACCCGGACGGTGGTGCTGACCGAGGCCGACCTCGCCGGCCAGAAGTCCTCCACGCGCGACATGCGCCGCATGCCGAGCCGGCGCCGCGGCGCGGTCGACCCGCTGCAACTGAAGGCCGGCGACTACGTCGTGCACGAGCAGCACGGTGTCGGCCGGTACATCGAGATGGTCAGCCGCAACGTGCAGGGCGCCACCCGCGAGTACCTGCTCATCGAGTACGCGCCCTCCAAGCGCGGCCAGCCCGGCGACCGGCTGTTCGTGCCCACCGACCAGCTGCACGAGGTGACCCGCTACGTCGGCGGTGACGCCCCCACGCTCAGCAGGATGGGCGGTGCCGACTGGGCCAAGGCCAAGAGCCGCGCGCGCAAGGTGGTGCGCGAGATCGCCGGCGACCTGATCCGGCTGTACTCGGCCCGCCAGGCGTCGCCCGGACACGCGTTCGCCGCCGACACGCCGTGGCAGCGGGAGCTGGAGGACGCGTTCCCCTACGTGGAGACTCCGGACCAGCTGGCCGCGATCGACGAGGTCAAGCGCGACATGGAGAAGCCGGTCCCGATGGACCGGCTCATCTGCGGCGACGTCGGCTACGGCAAAACGGAGGTGGCGGTCCGCGCCGCCTTCAAGGCGGTGCAGGACGGCAAGCAGGTGGCGGTGCTCGTGCCGACCACGCTGCTGGTCCAGCAGCACCTGTCCACGTTCACCGAGCGGTACGCGTCGTTCCCGGTGACCGTCAAACCGCTGTCCCGTTTCCAGAGCGACGCCGAGGTGGAGGCCACCCGCGACGGCCTGCGCACCGGCGAGGTGGACGTCGTCATCGGAACCCACCGGCTGCTGTCCTCGGAGACCAGGTTCCGCAACCTGGGCCTGGTCATCATCGATGAGGAGCAGCGGTTCGGCGTGGAGCACAAGGAGGCGCTGAAGCGGCTGCGCACCCAGGTGGACGTGCTGGCGATGTCGGCGACGCCCATCCCGCGCACGCTGGAGATGGGGCTCACCGGCATCCGCGAGATGACGACGATCCTCACCCCGCCGGAGGAACGGCACCCGGTGCTGACCTTCGTCGGCCCCTACGACGAGAAGCAGATCGCCGCCGCGATCCGCCGCGAGCTCATGCGCGAGGGCCAGGTGTTCTTCGTGCACAACCGGGTGGCCTCCATCGACCGGGTGGCCGCGCGGCTCGGCGAGCTGGTGCCGGAGGCGCGGGTGGCCTACGCCCATGGCCAGATGAACGAGCAGCAGCTCGAAAAGGTCATGGTCGACTTCTGGGAGAAGAACTTCGACGTCCTGGTCTCCACCACGATCGTGGAGTCCGGCCTGGACGTGCCCAACGCCAACACGCTCATCGTGGACCGCGCCGACACCTACGGCCTGTCCCAGCTGCACCAGCTGCGCGGGCGGGTGGGCCGCGGCCGGGAGCGCGCCTACGCGTACTTCCTCTACCCGGCGGAGAAACCGCTCACGGAGACCGCGCACGAGCGGCTGTCCACGGTCGCCCAGCACACCGAGACGGGCGCGGGCATGTACGTGGCGATGAAGGACCTGGAGATCCGCGGCGCGGGCAACATCCTCGGCGCCGAGCAGTCCGGCAGCATCGCGGGGGTCGGGTTCGACCTGTACGTGCGCATGGTCGGCGAGGCGGTGCGCGAACTCCGGGGCGACCCGAACGCGCTGGAGGAGGTCGAGACCCGGGTCGAGCTGCCCGTCGACGCGCATATCCCGCACGGCTACGTGCCCGGCGAGCGGCTGCGGCTGGAGGCGTACAAGCGGATCGCGAGCGTCGCGGACGAGTCCGACATCGCGGAGGTCCGCGCGGAGCTGGCCGACCGTTACGGCGAGCCGCCGCAGCCGGTGGACAGCCTGCTCGCGGTGGCCCGGTTCCGGGTGCTCGCCAAGAGCGCCGGGCTGACCGACGTCGTGTTGCAGGGGAACCAGATCCGGTTCGCGCCGGTCGACCTGCGCGAGTCCCAGCAGCTCCGGCTGCGCCGGCTGCACCCCAAGTCGATCCTCAAGCAGGCGTCGCAGACCCTGCTGGTCCCGGTGCCCAAGTCGGGCGGCATCGGCGGGAAGCCCCTGCGCGACCGGGAACTGCTGGCCTGGTGCACGGACCTGGTGGAGGCGGTGTTCGAGCCGGCCCGGCGGACGGCGGCCACGGCGGGCTGAGGCGCGGCGGCGCCACACGCTGCCCGGTGTGCGCGTCGCACCGGTCCGGCGCCCGGGGGCGTCCGGCCGGAGTCCGGCGTTCGCGTGGCCCGGAACGTCGTCCCCGTGGGGCGCATCGTCCGCCGCCGGGGCCGCCTCCTCGATGGGGGTGACGGCCACGGGGTTCCGTCGTCCCCGGATACGGATCGCCGTCCTCCTCACGGCGGAGGCGGACCGCCTCGGCCGGACGATGCGCGCCGGTGGACCGGGCGGCATGCTCGGAGCCGAACGGGCGGCCCCGCCCGTGGGCACAGGAGGACCGCGCATGATTCCCCGTACCGATGCACCAGCGGCGAAGGGGCGGCTGCGCGCCGCTTGGCGAGCCGCTCACGCTCCCGTGGCCGGTGTGCCCCGCTGGGCGCTGATCGCCGCCTACGCGATCCCGTTCACCGTGCTGCCGTCCGCTCTTTGGCGGATCGCGGACGTCGTCCTCCACGTTCCCCTCGGCGAAGGCTCCCAGGGGCGGGGGGATCTGCCCTCCTGGCTGCCGATCGAGGTGTACGTAATCCTGCTGTCGGTCGCGTCCGAACTGCTGGCCTTCGCGGCGGTCGGGCTGGTCGCCACCTGGGGCGAGGTCGTCCCCCGGTGGGTCCCGGTGGCGCGCGGACGGCGGGTGCCGGTGGCGGCCGCCGTGCTGCCCGCGCTGCTCGGCGCGGTGGCGCTGACGGCCATGTGGACGTCCGCCGCCGTCGCGATGAGCGCCGGAGAGACCATCCAGGGCGATCCCCTTCCGGCCGGCGTGCCCTTCGTGGCGCACGACTGGCGGGCGGCCGTGTTCGCCGTGGCCTACGCGCCGCTGCTGCTGTGGGGGCCGCTGCTGGGGGCGGTCGCGATCGCGTACTGGCGGCGGCGCGCCGGAGCCGTGGCGGCACCGGCGTGAAGCCGCGGCGGTCCGCGCCGCGGACGGCCCGCCATCGCGCCTCGGCGTCCGATTGCCGCCAGACTTTCCGCACGTCACGCGGGAGCATCATGTCGTTCCTGAACCGACACGGAAGTGGACGAACATGAGTACGGCACTGGACGGCAGGGTGGCCTTCGTGACCGGCGGCAGCCGGGGCATCGGCGCGGCGGTGGCGATCCGGCTGGCCGAGGAGGGCGCCGACGTGGCGCTGAGCTACCGGGACGGCGCCGACCGGGCAGAAGCGGTCGTCGACCGCGTCAAGGCACTGGGGCGCTGTTCCTGGGCGGTTCGGGCCGACAGCGCGGATCCGGCGGCGCTGTCGGCCGCGGTCGGCCAGGTCGCCGCCCGGTTCGGGCGCCTGGACATCCTGGTCAACAACGCCGGGGTCGGGGTGCTCGGGCCCGTCGAGAGCATCGCGCTCGCCGATGTCGACCGGGTGCTGCAGGTCAACGTGCGCGCGCCGTTCGTGGCGACGCAGGCGGCGCTGCGCCACATGACCGAGGGCGGGCGGATCATCAACATCGGCAGTTGCATGACGGAGCGCGCCGCGTTCGGCGGCGGCTCGCTGTACGCGGCGAGCAAGTCCGCGATGACCGGCCTGACCAGAACGCTGGCCCGCGAACTCGGACCGCGGGGGATCACCGTCAACCTGGTCCACCCCGGTCCCGTCGACACCGACATGAACCCGGCCGACGGCCCGGGGGCCGAGGGGCAGCGGACGTTCACCGCGCTCGGCCGCTACGGGGAACCCTCGGAGGTCGCCGGGGCGGTGGCGTATCTGGCGGGCGGTGACGGCGGGTACGTCACGGGGGCCGCCATCTCCGTGGACGGCGGCTTCGCAGCGTGAGTGCTTCCTCCCCGGCGGGCGGTCCGCCCGCCGGGGAGGGCCCCGACGCGGGCGGACGGTGCGGCGGACGGTTCCGCGCGGCCCGCACCGGCCGGGTCCGGGACATGTCCGCACCCACGGGTAGTGTTCGGCTCCGGAACATCCGTCGGAGAGGGCAGGCCATGTCGGGCGGGGAAGCGTCGGCCGGCGATCGGGACGAGCGGGACAGGAGGCTGGTCGTCGAGCGGCTCGAAGCGGCCGGCTGGGAGATGGCCGTGGGCGCCGTGACACTGTCGCGGGCCGCGCTCACCTACCCGCGCGGCCGGATGGTGCTGGAGATCGAGCGGCACCACGAGCGCCCGGAGCTCCTGTTCAACCTCGTCGATCCGCGCGGCGGCGAACTCACGGTGTTCCCCGTGTACGGCGACCGCCTGGCCGACACCCTCGACGCCATCGTCGGCTTCCAGGACCGGATCGGCCCCGACGACTACCGGGAGGTCCTGCGGGAACTCGTGGCGGCCTGCCCCGAGGTGTACGTGCAGGCCGACGAGGACGACGAGCCCCGCCTGCTGATTCCCTGACCGCCGTCCGCCGTCCGGTCGCGACCGGCCGTCCGACCGGCCAGACCCCCCGCGTCGCCGACGACACCGGCCGCCCTCCCGCGACGTTGCGAACGTTCCGGTCAGGGCCGCCCCGCCTCGGGGCGGCCCTGACCGCTGTACACCGTCGTCCGCCTACCTGCGCCAGAAGCCCGAATCACGTGCGGAACTCCCGAAAAAATATCGGGATCTACCGCACTCCTCGCTTCGGCTGTCCGTTTCACGGGATTTAAACGCAGGGTGATCATCGATCCGAAATCCGTCACCTGGTGTGACGATCGGACCTCGTGGCCAACACCGGCCACCGGAAAAACGAACAAGATTTCCCGCCGGGGGCCGCGCCAATAATGAGGACCGCACCCCGTTCCCGAACAATGGAGTTTCCGTGCCGCCGCGCAATTTCAAGGGGCAGTCCAGCGACTGGACGACGGCCGTCGCCATCCTCTTTCTGCTGTTTCTGTTCATCAATGCGATCGACTAGCGGCCGGCGCACCGGAATCCCGCGCCATGCGAGGTTCGCCCTGGTGATGACCTCCATTGGCGGCCCCCGCGCACCACCAGGCGACCAGGAGGGAAATCGAGGAATTCTGCGGACGCCACCGCGCCGGCGCCGCATGAGAGAACAGCCCGGAAAACCACGTGGTGAAAATACTCCGGGATCCACACCGAAACCCGCCGGGAATTCCGTTCCGGTGACACGGTGAACCCCCGGGGCGGCGACCGCACCGCCGTCCCCCTCACCCCGGCCATCCGCCCGGCCCGGCGACACGCCGCCCGCGGGCCGGGGATTCCCGCGCCGACGGCGCACCGCGGAGGCCGCACACCCGCACCGCCGTACCGGTGCGTCGGACGCCGCCCTGACGCCCTCTCCTCGCCGCACGACCCGGCGGCCACCCCTGTGGATATCGACCACTCTTCGCGCCGGAGATACTACGCTGCGTATTCGTATAGATCCATTGCGTGGTACCCGCAGATGGAAGGACCGAAATCCAGATGGACACCGCTGCATCCGGACCGGAACTCGGCGACTACGCGGCCTTCCTGCGCCGGCGTTGGTGGATCGCGGCCGTCGGCGTGGCCTTCGGCGTCACACTCGCGGCCCTCGCGCTGCTCGTCGTCCCGGCCACCTACACCGCCAAGACGGCGGTGCAGGTACGGCCCACCGGCGTCCCCGAACTCACCGGCGAACGGTCCGGCCGGACCAACGGCGAGGTGAACCTCGACACCGAGGCCCAGATCGTGGGGTCCACCCAGGTCGCCTACGCCGCCGTCTCGCTCCTGGACAGTGCCGAGGACGTCACCGAGGCGCGCGAGCGCGTCGCGGTCACCGTTCCACCGAACAGCAGCGTGCTGGAGATCGCCTACTCCGACGCCACGCCCGAGCTGGCGCGCCGCGGGTCGGCCGCCTTCGCCGCGGCGTATCTGGACTACCGCAAGGCGCAGATCACCGATCAGCTCGACGGCCGCATCGCCGCGCTGCGCGACGAGCGTGAGGGGCGCCGCGCCGAGCTGGACGCGCTGGCCGAGCGAGCCGCTACCTCGTCCGGCGGGGCGCAGGTCCGCGCGGAGAGCCATCTCTCGGCGGTCCAGGGGGAGCTGACCGAGCTCAACAACGAGATCAACCCGCTGAGCGCGCTCCGCGAGTCGGTGGTCCCCGGCCGGATCATCACGGCGGCGGTCGCGCCCGACTCTCCCAGCTCGCCGGTCGCGCCCCTGTGGCTCGGTGGCGGCGCCCTGCTGGGCCTGCTGGCCGGCCTCGCCGTCGGCTACCTGGTCGACCGCACCGACCCGTACCTGCACCGGTCCCGTGAACTGCGCCGCGCCGTGGACGTCCCGCTGCTGCTGGACCTCAGCGGCCGGCCCGAGTCCATGGCACGGTCCGGGCCGCTGCCGTCCGCCGATCCGGCCGCCCAGGGATTCCACGCGCTCGCGCACACGCTCCGCAACCGGCTCGGCGTCACCGGCCGGGTGCTGCTGGTGCCCGGCGTGCCCCCGGGGCGCTCCGGGGCGGTCACGGCCGTCAACCTCGCCGCCGCCCTGGCCCGCACCGACTCCGACGTGCTGCTGGTCTGCGCCGATCCCGCGGACCGGACGGCCGCCGAACTCCTGGACATCACCGACGGCCCCGGTCTGGCGGAGGTGCTGGACGGCACCGCCGAGCACACCGACGTGGAGCGTCGCCCGGCCGCGGTGCCGGGGCTCCGGGTGCTGCCGCCGGGTGCTCCCGGCGAGCACACCGCCGACCTGCTCCAGCGCGACGTGATGAGCGTGCTGCTGCACGAGCTGCGGGGCAGCGCCCGGTACGTGCTGATCGCCACGGCGCCGACCTCGGCGCGGGCCGACGCCTACGCCATGGCCGGCGACGCCGACGCCGCCATCGTCACCGTCGAACTGGGCCGCACCCGCGCCGCCGACGTCCGCGACGCGGTCCAGCGGCTGCAACGGCTGGGCGTCGAGGTGCTGGGCACGGTCGGTCTGCCCGAGCAGCGCCCCGCCGGGCAGCCCGCGCCGGTGGCCACCGAGCACCCGGCCGAGCCGCAGCGGGGAGCCGCCACGGCGCTGCGGGTCGCGCGCGACCTGTTCGAGCGGCTGCGCGTCTGGTGGGGTCTCCCGCCGACGAACACGGCCGCCCGGGCACAGGCGGCCGTCGCCGCGGAGCCGAAGGACGGCCGGCCGGACGCCACGGAACCGCCCGCGACACCGGACACCGCGCCCGAGGAGCAGGCGGCTCCCGCGAACGCGCAGGCGGCCGACTCCGGCACGGCCGACGCGGACGAAGCCGCACCCGCGGCCTCGGACGCAACGGCGCCCGGCAAGTCCGCGGTCCCGGCCCAGCAGCAGGCCGACGCCGGCACGGTCACCGACGACGCCGACCTCGCACCGCAACGTTGACGGACCCGATGCGATCCACCACTGGTCCGCGCCGGTCCGCTCCGGTGCCGCAGGCGCTCCCCGAAACGGCGGCGCCCGCGGCACCGGACACCGGCGCGGTACGACGCGCGACCGTCACCCGACGGCCGGCGGGCGGGGGCGTGCCGGCCCCGCCCGCCGGTCCCCCGGCACCGGTACCGGCCGAGGTCTCCGGCCACCAGGCCCCGGTGTGCCCGCCTCGGCCGCCGAGGCGGTCGGCCGGCTCCACCGACCGCACCGCTGCCGTCCGGCACCCGGGCGCTTCCTCCGCGTCCCCGGAGTCCACTGCCATCCGCGCCGTTCCTCCGGTCCGGTCGCCCCGCTCCCTCCGCCGCGGGTCCGCGATGTCGCCGCGCCGCCCGTCCGGCGGCCGCCCGGCAGAGCGGTCCGCCTCAGCGCCCTCCGAGCCCCGGGCCGCCTTCCAGGACCACGGCGGCGCCCGCCCACCGCGGCCCGTCCCGATCCCGGCGCGTCTCGGATCGCCCGGCCCATCCGCACGTCGCGCGGCCCGGCCGGGCTTCGCCGCCCGCCAGCGGGCCGCGGCATCCCTGCGGGTGCCATCGAGCACCCTCCTGCCGACGTGCCGGGCCGCCGCTCCCTGCCCGCCTCCGCCCGGCCCTGCCCGCTACCGCACGCTGCCCCCGTGCCCCGGTGACGCCCATGCGGCCCCAGGGTCAGCGATCGCACCACCAGCACCTCGCCCCGCTTCCGCCCGGCCCGGACGCCGCCGCCCGGCCGCGCGGCGCCGCACAGCGACCCCCGGCACGGCAGCGGCGGACGTCCGTCCCGAACACGGAGGGCTCGTCATGCCGTCCTCCCCGCGACCCGGCGTTCGGATGCCGGTCCCGTCCCGAACCTTCCGACGTGGCGGCCGCGCGGCGGCGGACTCCCCCACCACCGGCACCGCCGCCCAGCGGTACCGGGAGGACGTCCACCGAGCCCGGGAGACCGCCGGGTGCCGCTCCGGCGAGCCGGACCAGCCGCTGGCGCGCGAGGTCGCTGCCCCGACACCGGCGACCGCGCCGGTCCCTGGCCGCGCCGAGGGCGCCGAACGCGCGGCCGGCACCCGGGACGGCGGGCCGGAACACCGGCCGCTCCCGCGCCCCGCCGGGCCCGCGTCGTGCCGGTGCGGCCGCGCCCGTCCCCGTCCCCGTCCCACGGATCGAACCCGCCCTCGCGGCCGAACGGCCGCCGCCCTCGTTCGCGGACCCCGTCCGCTTTCCCGCCCCGCCGGGCGGGTTCTCCCCGGAGGTACGCGATGACCACCGTGCGCGGCACCGACCGCCCGATCCGCACCCTGCGGCCGCCCGCCGGATGGCCCTTCGTCGCGCTGTTCGCCGGGTACCCGCTGTGGTGGGCGCTCGGGCTCGGGCAGTTCGCGTTCTGGGTGTTCGCGGTGCCCATGGCCATCGAGTTGCTCCGCCGGCACCGCGCTGGCGGGATCCGGGTGCCGCCGGGGTTCGGCCTGTGGGCGCTCTTTCTCCTGTGGTCGGTCGCCGGACTCGCGCTGGTCGGGCTCACGCCCACCGGCACGATGCCGGGCAGCGGTGGGCTGCTCGGCGCGCTGGTGCGCCTCGGCTGCTACCTGGCGGTGACCGTGCTCCTCCTCTACGTCGGCAACCTCTCACGGGACGAGCTGTCCGACCTGCGGGTGGCCCGGGCCCTCGGCTGGCTGTGCCTGGCCACCGTCGCGGGCGGCGTGCTCGGGACGGTCGCCCCGTACTTCGAGTTCACCGCTCCGCTGGAGCGGCTGCTGCCGGGGGCGCTGGCGGCCGATCCGTACGTTCAGGCGCTGCTGCACCCCGCCGCGGCGCAGGTCATGGACGTGCTCGGCTACGAGGCTCCCCGTCCCAAGGCGCCGTGGGAGTACACCAACTCCTGGGGCAACAACCTCTCACTGCTCCTGGTGTGGCTCGTCGTCGGCTGGATCCGGTTCGGCTCCGGGTGGCGGCGGGGGGCGGCCACCGTCGCCATCTGCCTCGCAGCGGTGCCCGTGGTCTACTCGCTGAACCGAGGGCTGTGGGTGGGCCTCGCGCTGTCGTTCGGTTTCCTGCTGTACCAGCTCGTCCGCCGCCGGAAGACGGCCGCGGCGATGCTCTGCGGAACCGCCGCGCTGGTCGCGGCGGTGGCGCTGCTGTTCTCCCCGCTCATGGCGATCATCGAACAGCGCGCCGCCCACCCGCACAGCGACGACGGCCGGGCCACGGCCAGCGCCGCCGCCGTGCGCGCGGCCGGCGAGTCGCCCGTCGCCGGCTGGGGCGCCACCCGGGAGCTGCGCGGCGGTGGCGACTCCATCGCCATCGGCCGCACCCCCGACTGCCCGCAGTGCGGCAACACCACCATCGGCAACAACGGGCAACTGTGGCTGCTGCTCGTCGCCAACGGCTGGGTGGGGACCGCGCTGTTCGTCGCGTTCTTCGCGCAGGCCGCGTGGCGGTACCGCGGCGACCCGTCGCCGATCGGCGCGGGTGCCCTGCTCACCGTCCTGCTGCTGTTCTGGTACATGCTCTGCTACGTCGCGCTCACGGCGCCGCTCGCCATCACGCTGACCGCCGTGGCGCTGCTGTGGCGCCGGGCGGCCGAGCGCGCCGGCGCCGCCGCCGAGCCGGTGAGGGTGTGACGCGGTGAACGGCGAAGCCGGTTACCTGACCACCCTGGCCCGGGTGCTGTGGCCGGGCGGCGGCGTCGTGGGCCGCGGTCGCGGCGAGTCCGGCGGCGCGCGGCTCCCGGGGCCGGACGGCCGCGAGGTGCGCGAGTACCTGCCGGTGCCGTCCGCGCGGCGCCCCCGGGTCATCCTGCCGGTGGCCAACCGCTACGCCGCCGCGCGCGGCGTCGCGGCGTTCGCCCAGCGCCACTCCTTCCGCCAGCGGCTCCGCGCCACGCTGCTGACCACCGCGTTCGCCAGCGGGGCGGCGCCACTGCTGCTCCGCGACCGCCTCCGCGTGGCCGCCGGGCCGGCCATCGAGTACGCGCTCGCCGCCGCGCTGGACCGCGAGGTCGTCATCGCCATCCACCTGGGCCCGCCGAGGGCCAACCGCAAACCGGTCCTGCTGCTGCTCACACCCGGCGGGCGGACGATCGGGTTCGCCAAGGTCGGGGTCAACGAGCTCACGTCGCGGCTGGTCGCCGCCGAGACGGCCGCGCTGCGGCGGCTCGCCGACGCGCGGCTGCGCGACATCACCGTGCCGCGGCTGGTGTACGCCGGCGAGTGGAACGGCCGTCCGTTGCTGGTGCAGGAGGCGCTGCCGGTCGGCCACCAGACGGACCGCCCGACCCGGCGGCAGTTGCTGCGCTGTGTCACCCAGATCGCCGCCCTGGAGCCGATCCGGGAGAACCGTCTCTCCACCAGCCGCTACCTCGACGAGCTGCGCCGCCGGGTCGCGGCGCTGGCCGGCCGCCCTGAGGCGCCGCCACTGCGCGCCGTGCTGGACGAACTGCCCGACCTCCTGCTGCCCTTCGGGGCGTGGCACGGCGACCTGACCCGGTGGAACGTCGCGAGCACGCCGCGCCGCGCCTTCGTGTGGGACTGGGAGCGGCTCGCCTTCGACGTCCCGGTGGGCATGGACGCCCTGCACTACGAGCTGACCGAGTGCGTGCGCACCGGCGTGCAGGCGGGCGTGCACCGCTGGCTGGACAGCGGATCGCGGCTGCTGCGCGACCCCCTCCTGCACGCGGCCGGGCTGCGCCCCGACTCCGTCTCCACCGTGATGGCGCTCTACCTCGTCGACCTGGCCACCCGCTACCTCCAGGACCGGCAGGCCGAGGCCGGCGGCCGGCTCGCCGCGGTCGGCGAGTGGGCGCTGCCCGCGCTGGCCGGCCTGCGGGAACGCGCCGCGCACGAGGCCAGACACGCCACGTGAGCCCCCGGCGCCACGGCCTGGCCGCCACGCCGCACCATCGCCCAGCACCGTCCACCATCACCACCCGAGATTGGGGCCACCATGTCCGACCGTTCCACCCGGCCGTCCGGCGGTACCCGCTCCGCCGCGCAGGAGGCGGCCCGTCGCGCGGCCGACGCGTTCGGCCAGTGCACCCGTGGCCTGCGCGTCCTGCCCACGTTCCTGATCGCGGGCGCGCAGCGGTGCGGGACGACCTCGCTCTTCAAGGCGCTGACGCAGCATCCCGCCGTGCTCGGGCCGGTGCTGCGCAAAGGCGTGCACTACTTCGACGTCGGCCACCATCGCGGGCTCGACTGGTACCGTGGGCACTTCCCGCTCGCGATGCGGACCCGGCGCCGGCGCGGCGCTCCGCCCGCCCCGGTACAGGTCGGCGAGTCCAGCCCGTACTACCTGTTCCATCCGCTGGCGGCCGAGCGGATCGCGCGGGAGCTGCCGGAGGTGCGGGTCATCGTCACACTGCGCGACCCGGTCCAGCGGGCCTACTCCGCGCACGTGCACGAACGCGCCCGGGGGTTCGAGACCGAGCCGTTCGAGCGCGCCCTGGAGCTGGAACAGGACCGGCTCGCCGGGACCGAGGAGCGGCTGCGCGCCGACCCCACGGCGGTGTCGCACAGCCACCGGCACCACGGCTACCTGGCACGCGGGCGCTACGCCGAGCAGCTGGAGCGGCTGGAGAAGCACCTCGGCCGCGACCGCCTGTACGTCGTGGACAGCGGGGACCTCTTCACCGACCCCGAACCGGTGTTCGCCGAGGTGGAGCTGTTCCTCGGCCTCCCGCACCGGCCGGACATCCGGTTCGAGCGGCACAACGCGCGCCCCCGCGCCGACATGGACCCGGCGCTGCGCGCCCGGCTGGAGGAGTACTTCGCCCCGCACGACGAACGGCTCGCCGCCTGGTGGGGCCGGACCCCGTCGTGGCGGAGGTGACGATGCGGCCACCGGGCGCGGCGCCCGTGCCGCGCGCGGATCCCGCCGGCCTGGGCCGGGTGGCGCGCGGTGGCGCGGTGAACCTGGCCGGCGCGGTGGTGGGGGCCGGACTGAACGTCGTGCTGACGGTGGCGATCGCCCGGTCGTTCTCCCAGCAGACGGCCGGTGCCTTCTTCTCGGCCGCGTCGGTCTTCCTCATCTGCGCCACGGTGGCCAACCTCGGCACCTCCAACGGCCTGGTGTACTTCGTGGCGCGGCTGCGCGCGCTCGGCGCCGCCGGGGGCGTGCCCGGCGTGCTGCGGCTGGCGCTGGGACCGGTGGTGGCGCTGGCGATACTGGCGGGTGGCCTGCTGTTCCTCGTCGCCGAACCGCTGGCCGATCTGCTGGGCGGCCCGGAGGCCGGCCGGTATCTGCGGCTGCTGGCGGTGTTCCTGCCGTTCGCGGTGCTCACCGACGCCCTGCTCGCCGCGGCTCGAGGGTTCCACGACATGCGCGGCACCGTGCTGCTGGACCGGGTGGGCCGGCCGCTCACCCAGCTCGGGCTGCTCGCGGGGGTGGCGGCGAGCGGGGCGGCGGGGCTGCTCGCGGTGGCGTGGGCCGGCCCGTACCTGCCCGCGGCGGTCCTCGCCTGCCTCTGGCTGCGCCGCGTCATGCGGGCCGCGCCGCCGGACCCGTCACCCCAAGCGGGGGCGGCGGGTCCGGCGGACGGCGGCCCGGACCCGCCGCGTACGGACGCGCGGGCGTTCTGGGGGTTCTCCCTGCCGCGGTCGGTCGCCAGCGTCGCGCAGATCGGCATCCAGCGCAGCGGCATCGTGCTGGTGGCCGTGCTGCGCGGCGCGGTGGACGCCGCGCTGTTCACCGCGGCCACCCGGTTCATGGTGGTGGGCCAGTTCGGCACGCAGGCGATCCAGTACGCCGCCCAGCCCCGGTTGAGCGAACTGCTCGCGGTGGACGACCGCGCCGGGGCCAACGCGCTGTTCCGCGCGAGCACCGTCTGGCTGATCTGCCTCACCTGGCCGCTCTACCTGCCCGCCGCGCTGTACGCGCCGCTGCTGCTGCAGATCTTCGGGGCCGGCTACAGCGCCGGGGCCGCGGTGCTGGTGGTGGTCGCGGCCGGGATGCTGCTGTCATCGGCGTGCGGCATGGGCGACCTCGTCCTCACGATGGCCGGCCGGACCCGGTGGAACCTGGTGAACAACCTGGCCGCCCTGGGCGCGAACGTGCTGCTGTGCGTGGCCCTCATTCCGGTCCTCGGCGCGGTGGGCGGCGCCGTGGCGTGGGTGGCGGCGGTGTGCGTCCGCAACCTGCTGCCGCTCGGCCAGTTGCGCCGCGCGTTGGGGCTGTCCCCGTTCAGCCGCGTATGGCTGGCGGCCACCGGCGCCTGCACGGTGTGGTTCGGCGCGGTCCCGCTGGCCTGCCAGGGGCTACTCGGCGGCGGGGCGGGGTCCCTGGCGGTGGCGCTGGCCGTCGGCGGCACCGGCTATGCCCTCACACTGTGGCGGCTGCGGCGCCCACTCCGGCTGGACGGGCTGCTGCCCCGCCGGTTCCATCCGAACCACCAGGCCACCCGCCGCGCCGTAGGCGGTTCATGACATAGGCCGAAGGCCGGACGGCTCCGTCGGCGCGGGGGAGGCCGTTGCTCTGGCGGAGAAGTGCCTTTCTCTAGCCGGCGTCGGCATCAGCTCATGCGGAAGGCCCTGCGGATCGCCGCTCTGGCGTCCCGCACCGGCGCTGTGGACGACGGAGCAGGGGCATTCGGCCGGGCGAGAGCGGCGACGACACCTCGATCCAGCGGCGCGCCGGCAGCGGCCCGCTTGGCGCGCAGCGCGTCCATCGCTGTGATCGGCGACCCCATGTCCGGTCCACCCACCGCAGCCTGCCCTTGGACGCGCCGCATGGTCGCCAGTGTCCTCTGAGCCTCTGTCACATCCGCTCCCCTGGCAAGCAGGCTGCGCACCGCGTACTGCTGGTGATCGACCGCCTTCTTCACGGCCTCCAGCGCCGCACGAGGCTGCCCTTCGGCCATCTTCGTGCGGCCGTCGGCGAACTGCAATGCGGCCAGCGAACTGGCCGCCGCCGCGACCCGGTCGTCGCCGATTCCGAACGCTTCGGTGAGCCGTTCCGGCAGCTTCGAAAGTCGCGTTCGAGCGTACGGCCACTGCTCGGGGCCACTCTGCGCAACTGCCGAAAACAATTCGAAGGCGTCGGCCGCCCGCTGCGCCTCGTCGTTCTTGTCTCTCTCAGATCCCGCCAAGTGGGTGCCGACGGCGACGATCTCCTTCAGCAGTTCCAGACGCTGCTGGTCAACCTCCCGCTTCTTGTCCATTTTCAGGTCGTTCCAGTCTTCCGTACCCGGAGCGGGGAGCATGGCGAGGCTGGCACGGTCGGCATCGCGAAGTGCGAGCAGGCTCTCACGGGTGTCCATCCCCTGGATCCCGTCCGGGTCGCCCAGCTTGAGGTACGTATGAACCTGGCGCAGGTTCCCCACGGCGTACGCCGCGTCGGCCTTGGAGTAGCCGCCATCCGCGAAGAACTGCCGCAGCAGCCGGGCGTACGTGTAGGCGACGGGACGAAGCTCGGGGCCGGCCTTATCTAGTGGCTGCGCGCCGAGAATCGTGGTCGCCGTCTCGATCGCCGCCGATCGGTGCGCACGGACGGACTCCTCATCAGAGGCAGCGTTGGTGTCCAGTATCTCCATCTGTCGCCCGAGACGCTGAAGCTGAATCTCGCGCATCCGTCGCGGATCCTGATGTTCACGCAGATCACTCTCGATCTGGGCCGCTAGGACCAGCATTCCGTCCGCAGATTTCGGGTCCGTCTCCCCGGCTGCCCGTTCCAGGAGCCGTTCCTGCAACCGCGCGAAGTCCGCGCGGCGCACCGTGTCGTGCATTGGGCCGCGTTCATCGCCACGAAGCTGCCGGGCGATCAAGTAGGCATTCGAGAACCCGTCATACGCCTCGTGGAGGTCGTCCCTCTGCAAGGCACTACGCCCGCTGACCACCCCGGCCTCGAACATCAGACCGGGGAACCGCCCGCGTGCCTGTGACGCAAGTAGATCCGTCACACCGCGCACCCAACGCCCGGCATCGGCGAAGAACTGCTGCGCCTCGGCTTCGCGCTCTCCCTCCGCCGCCTGCAAGCCACGGGCGTACAGGCCGGCGGCCCGGTTCACCCGCATCTCAAGCTCGGCCTCCACCGCGCGCCACATCCGCTCGGTGTCGCCGTGCCGGGTCTTCAACTCCTGAAAGCGTTGTCTGATATCCGGTGGCCCGGTCCGTCCCGGCGTCGCCGATTCCTCGTCAGCCATGGCGCTCCCGTCGACCTCCGCGTTCCTGTGATGTGTCCGGCAGCATAACCGCGACCGCTGGGTGCGGACACCGTCCGTGGTGTCGGCTACGGTCCTGGGCGGGACACCGTTCGCCCACGTCAGAAGGATCTCGATGCGGATACCACGGACACTCGCCGACCTGCCCTACGCCGCCGCCCTCGAACCGTTCGAAGGAGAACCCGAGGAGGACGGCGACTACGACGCCCTGCACGCGGCGGACACCGTCTTCGAGGACGCCCAGGCGTCCGGCGCCCGGTTCATCGAGTGCGCCTTCACGTCCGTCGCCTTCGACCGGGGCCGGTACCGGCGGGCGCGGTTCGACGACGTGTGGATCCACGGGTCCCGGATGACCGGCGTCGACCTCGGGGGGTCGGGCTGGCAGGACGTCTCCGTGCTGTCGGCCTCGCTGGCCGGGGTCGCGGCGTTCGACTCCGCGATGCGGCGGGTGGTCTTCTCCGGCTGCAAGCTCAACGCCGTCAACTTCCGGGCCGCCGCCCTCACCGACGTCGTCTTCGAGGACTGCGTACTCGTGGACGTCGACTTCGGGGAGGCCCGGCTGACCAAGGTGCGGTTCCCCGGCTCGCGGCTGGAGTCCGCCCGGTTCGACCGGGCCACGCTGAGCAAGGTCGACCTGCGCGGCGCCACCGCCATCGACCTGGCCTCCGGCTACGACGCGCTGCGCGGGGCGACCATCGGCTCCGACCAGTTGTTCGCGCTGGCGCCCGCCCTGGCCCAGGCGCTCGGCATCACCGTGGGAGAGTGAGCCAGAGCACGTCAGGGGGACGGGGCCCGGCCGTCGGCGCCGTGCCCGTCCCGGCGGATCGGGGAGCCGAGCAGCGCGGTGATCTCGTCAGCGACCTCGGCCAGCAGCTCCGCGCCGAAGACGCACAGCGTGCGTTCCCACGGATGCCCGAAGGTGCCCAGCCGGAGGTCCGCGGTGAGGTACAGGTAGTAGTCGCCGTTCGGGTACGCGCTGCCGGGCCAGCGCGGGCGGCCGGGCGTGCCGACACGCCATGGGTCGAAGCGGTAGCCGGGGTGCTGCCAGTCCAGCCAGTACAGCGATTCGCCGGGGCGGGCACAGCGGCGCAGCCCGCCTCGGACGGCGGCGTCGAGCGCGGCGGTGGTGCCGCGTCCGCCTCCGGCGGCCAGCCGCCAGGTCGAGGACGGGGCCGGTTCGTCGATCGCTGGGAAGACCGCGGTGCTCGGCCGGAAGGCGAACCGGCCCGCGAAGCCGTCCCACAGCGCATCGTGACCGGGCTCGTCGAACAGCATCGTGACCGGTCGGGACGTGGCGGGAGTGCCCGGCGGTGTCCAGTGGTAGGAGCGCACCGTGGTGATCTCCCGGAACCCGCTCGCGGTGAGAGCGCTTCGGATCGGGCCGTCCGCCTCCGCGAGCAGGTACCGCGGGTCCGGCGGGTTCCATCCCAGGTAACGCGTCGGTCCGGAGCGCGCCCACTGGCGCCACACCGGCAGGAACTCGGTGTGCGGCCCGGTCAGCCCGCCGATCGCCACGAACTCCGTGCCGTCCACGAACTCGGCCCAGCCCACGCCCAGTACCCGCTCCGACTCCGTGAGCGCCAGCACGTTGAGTTCCGAGAACCGGACTCGGCCGTCCGCCTCGACCTCGGCCAGCGGCGTGCGGTGCGGGCCGGAGGCGACGGCGAGGGCGCGGACCCGTTCCGCCATCTGGCGGTCGCGGCCGCCCACTCCCCGTACGGCGCGGCCGGAGGACGGTACGGCGGTGGCAGCGGGCCCGTCGATGCCCGCCACGAGGACGGAACGCCGCCACCCGGGGCGAAAGCCCGCTTCGGTCAGCAGTTCCCCGAGCGGGATGCCATGGTGCTCGGGTACCCGCCACTCCACCGGCTCGGCGCGCTCCGCGAACGCCGCCTGCTGCCGGCGGATCACCTGCCGGAGGTCGCCGTCGGCCGGACCGCGATGCTCGACGCGGCCGTGCGTGCCGTAGTGGGTCCGCACCACCGGTCCGTCCCGTTCGACCACCGCGCCGACCGGCGGGAACCGGGGAACATGCCCCCGCACCTGGGCGTCGTACGCGGAAAGCGCATCGTCGGCCACGCTGGACGGCCTCCTCTCGGCGAACCCCTGATGCTAGTGCCGGCCCGGGTCCGGGTGCCCGCCGCTTCCGGGCCGGCGGGCTCGACGGGGCGTGCTCAGTCGTCGCCGCCGGGCGGCGCGTGGCCGGTGGAGCGCAGGTCGATGCCGCCGTTGTCGGTCCGGACCGTGATCACATGCGGGCTGCCCGGCTGCTCGGTCACGTCGGTGCGCACGTCACCGTTGTCCGTCGTGGCCGTGACGTCGTAGCCGGTTTCCGGTAGCTCGACCGTCACCGCGCCGTTCTCCGTCGTCGCGTCCACCCGCGCGGGGGCGTCGGCGAAGGACAGGGTGATCTCCCCGTTCTCGGAATCGGCGGTGACCTGAGGAGACCGGACGTCGGCGGCGTGCAGTCGCCCGCTGGAGCTCCGCAGCGTGAGGGGGCCCGAGACGTCCTCGACGCGGACCGCACCGTTCTCCGAGCCGATCGCCAGCGCGGTGTCGAACCCGGCGGCGGTGATCTGCCCGCTGTCCCCCTCGACCGCGAGGGCGACGGTCCGGGGCACGAGCACTTCATAGCGGGCGTCGCAGCGGCCGAGCACCACGGGACCGCAGTCGGTGGCCAGCGTGAGCGTGTCGCCGGCGAGTTCCCAGGTCGCCGCGGTGCGCGCGCCGATGAGGGACCACCCGGTGAACCACCGCGTCACCTCGACCTCCTCGACGTCGGCGGGACGCACCGTCAGGTCGCCACCGCCAACGGAGATGGTGAGCCGGTCCCCGACCGGGCCGAAACCGCGCTCCTCGGGGTCGGCGGCGGACGCGGGACCGCATGAGGTCAGGACGGCGATCGCGAGCAGCGCGCCGCCGGTGGCCAGCGGAACGCGCGGGGTGGAAGGGGGCGTGGACATGGGGCGCCTCCGGAGGCGTGGGCAGGGGGAAGGGGGGCGTCAGTCGCGCGCCGGCGCACCCAGCAACGCTGACAGGACGGCGGCGAGGGCCCGTTCAGCGGTTTCGGCATCGACCGATCCGGGGTCCACGAGATGTTCCATGGACAGGCCGTTGGTCAGGCAGTGCACGATGAGCGCGGCGAGGTCCGGATCGACGGCCGGGCCGCGTCCGTCGCTGCGCGTGACCTCCGCGATGGACCGGGACGCCGCCTCCCGCTGCGCGCGGCGCAGTTCGGCGACGGTCTCCCGGGTCGGCTCATCCCGGGTGGCACGGGCGGCGAACTCCAGCCCGAGACGCCCCCGTTCGGTGTCCTCGACGATGCGCCGCGCGACGAGCCGGGCGGCGCCGTGGACGGCGTCCCCGAGGTCGCCGGAGTCGCGGGCCTCCGCCATAACGGCGGTCAGCTCGGCGTCGGAGCGTTCCCGCAGCAGCGCGCCGAACAGTTCCTGCTTGCTGCCGAAGTTGGAATACACCGCCCCCTTGGTGAACCCCGCGACGCGGGCGATGTCGTCGAGCCTGCTGTCGGCGTAACCGCGCTCCGCGAAGACCTTCGCGGCCGCGGCGAGGAGGCGGCGGCGCACCTCCTCGCGCGGCGTGCGGGGCGTCGGCTCCGGCAGGCGGTCGTCGGACTGGGTCATGCCACGGAGGTTAGCATACCTGCCGGTATTCAATACCTATGAGTATTCAAAACGCACACCAGGAACGACGCGTCGCGATCGGCACGCCCACCGACGTGGCATGATGGCGGTGCGTTACTAGGTCATCACGTATCGCCATGACATCATGGCGGCATGCCTGCCGCCTCGGTCCTGTTCGTCGCGTCGAGCGGGGGTCACCTCGCGCAACTGTGGTCCCTGCGCCCCTGGTGGGACGGACGGGAGCGCAGCTGGGTCACCTTCCACACCCCTGACGCCGTCTCCACGCTCGACGGCGAACGGGTCTGGTGGGCGCATCGTCCGACCACCCGCCACCTCGGAAACCTGCTGCGCAACACGCTTCTCGCGGTACGCGTGTTCGCCGACCGCCGCCCGGCCGTCGTGGTCTCCACCGGGGCCGGCGTGGCGCTGCCCTTCTTCGTCGTCGCGCGGCTGCTCCGGGTGCCCACCGTCTACATCGAGGTCTACGACCGCATCGAGACGCCGACGCTGACCGCCCGGCTCTGCCGGCCGTTCACCCGGCTGTTCCTCGCCCAGTGGGAGGAGCAGCGCGGCTTCATGCCCACCGCCATCACGGTAGGACCGCTGCTATGACCGACCGCCCCGCGCCCGACGACCGGCCGCTCGTGCTGGTCAGCCTCGGCACCGACCACCACCCGTTCGACCGGCTGGTCGACTGGATCGACGGTTACGCCGCCGACCGCCCAGAGGTCCGCTGCCTGGTGCAGCACGGTGGCACCCGCCCGCCGTCGGTCGCCGAGGGGGTCGCGTTCCTCGACCACGACCGGCTCGGCGCGCTGATGGCCGAGGCGGCGGCCGTCGTCACGCACGGCGGACCGGCCACCGTCACCGAGGCGCGGCGCAGCGGGCACCTGCCCATCGCCGTCGCCCGGGACCCCGAACTCGGCGAGCACGTGGACGACCACCAGTTGCGGTTCGTCTCCCGGCTGGACATCGCCGGCATGGTGCGGTCCTGCGCGAGTTCTCAGCAGCTCACCGCGACCCTCGACAAGGCGCTCAGCCAGCCCGCCGACTTCCGGATGGACCCCGAGGCCGACTCCGGGCCGGCCGCCGCGGTGCGCTACGCCGGGGAGCTGATCGACCTGCTCTGCTCGTCCGCCGATACCCCTCCGCAGCGTCCGCTCCCGGAGCCCGACGCCGACGTGGCGGCGGACTCCTGGCCGGAGGTGACCGTGGTCGTCCCCACGCGCGACCGGCCCGAGCTGCTGCGGCGCACCCTGCGTTCCATCACCGGGCAGGACTACCCCGGCGTCATCACCACCCTGGTCGTCTACGACCACGACGACCCCGACCACTCGCTGTCCGACGACTCCGACGACCGCCCCGTCCTCGTGCTCGGCAACACGATGAGCCCCGGCCTGGCCGGCGCCCGCAACACCGGCCTGCTGGCCGCCGAAACCGACCTGGTGGCCTTCTGCGACGACGACGACACCTGGCTGCCGCACAAGCTGCGCGCCCAGGTCGCGGTGCTGCGCGCCGAACCCGAGACCGAGATCGTGTGCTGCGGCATCCGTGTCGCGTACAACACCACCGAGTCGCCTCGGGTGCTGGACCGCACCACGGTGACCTTCGCCGACCTGCTCCGCTCACGGCTCACCGAGCTGCACCCGTCCACCTTCCTGCTGCGCCGGGACGCGCTGGTGCACGGCTGCGGCATGGTCCGTGAGGAGATCCCGGGCAGCTACGGGGAGGACTACGAGCTGCTGCTCCGCCTCGCCCGCCGCGCGCCGATCCGCAACCTGCCCGACCCCGCCGTGCGGGTGCTGTGGCACTCGCGCTCGCACTTCACCGGCCGATGGCAGACCGTCTCCACGGCGCTGCGCTGGCTGCTCACCGAGTACCCGGAGTTCCGGCTGGTCCCGCGCGGCTACGCCCGGGTGGCCGGCCAGATCGCTTTCGCGGAGGCGGCAGCGGGCCGCCGGGGCACCGCGCTGGAGTGGGCTCTGGCCGCCCTGCGCGCCCGCCCGCTGGAGCCGCGGGTGCCGCTCGCCGTCGCCGTGGCCTGCGGTCTGCCGGCCGACGCCGTGCTGCGCGCCCTGCACCGGCGGGGCAAGGGGATCTAGGCCGGGTTGTCCGGCGAGGCCGGTGACGCGGCCGGCCACGGTGCGGCCGCTGATTCCGGTGCGCGGCCGGTGCTGGTCGTACCGCGTTGGCCAGGGCTAGCGGGGCCGATCCGGCGAGGCCCAGGTCACGGCAGGCCGGTCGCCAGGTGTTCTGCCCGCAGGCCCCGGCGTCGCCGGTGAGCACGCGTGCGGCGGACCAGGCGGCGGCTCCTCGCAGGAAGGCCGCGCCAGTGGCCGCCTTCTCATCGGGCAGGTCTTCGGTGCGCGTAAGCCGGGAGTGGCCGTCCAGCGCGGAGTGTGGGGGAGCCTCCGTGGCGAGTGAACGGAGCGGAGCCTCCGTGGCGAGTGAACGGAGCAAGGCAGAGCCGGTTCCGCTGTTGTTCGTGCGGCCGGCCGTCCGGCCGGGGACCCGCCGCCGGACGGCCGGGCGGCGTCACCCGCCGGAGTCGGCCGTGGAATCCGGCGGCTGCGTCGTGTCGCCGGTCTCCGCCGTCGCCCCGGTCCCCTCCTCCGTGGGCCGCTCTTCCGTGGGCCGTTCCTCCGGCCCCTGAGCCTCCTGCGCGTCCTCCATCAGGGCGAGCGCCTTCTCGACGGCCTCGCGCGCCTGGGGCGGCAGGTTGACGTAGGGATCGCGGCCGGCCTGCGCGAACCCGTGGGCCGCGTGCCGGTCCTCCAGAACCCGGAAGTCGCAGGTCGGCGCGGTGACGCCGTCCCAGACCTTCACGGCCCGCACCCGCTCGTACTTGCGCAGCACCTCCGGGATCTGCGCGTACCACTCGGCCGTGGCCCGCGGGTCACCCGGGATCGGGACGGTGCCCATCTCGCCGATCATCACCGGCTTGGTGGGGTCGATGCCGTGCGCGGGCCCCTCCGTCTGGATCCATTCGTACGTGGGGGCGAGCGCCTCCTCGAAGCTGACCACCCGCTCCCAGTTGGGCTGCAGTTCGCACCCGGTCATGTTGTACGCCTCCCAGCTGATCCAGTCGACGTGGTCGTTGCCGGGCCACAGGCCGGGCAGCCGGTCGAGGTTGGCGGGCCAGCCGGTCACGTTCCACACGAAGATGGCGTTGTCGGCGCCGTTGGCGCGGTACAGGTCGACGATGTGCCGCCACGCCTGCGTGAACTCCTCCGGCGTCCCGCGCTTCTGGTAGCGGCGGCCACCGTCGGCCTCGTGGTCGAAGGTGATGAAGTACGGCCGCCGGGTCGCGGCGACCCCGCGCGCCTGGTCGGTCAGCGCCGCGTCGAATTCGCCGTCGATGATCTGCCGGTAGGTCACGGGCGGGTGCCCGGGCTCGGTGAACCGGCGGGCCTCGACGTTGGCGTGCAGGAACCGGCCCTCGGCGAGCAGCTCCCGCTCCGCCGCGTCGGGGATCTCGTGCTGGTCGACCCCGTGCCACGTGTAGACGATGTCCATCCGCCGGCCGACCGCCTGCTCCAGCCGGTGCACGTCGTCCTGCCAGGGGCTGGCTCCCCACCAGACGCCGCAGGACGGCTCCAGGATCTCGCTCACCTCGCACCGTTCCGTCGCGGGCGGAGGCTCCGGCGCGGCGGTCGCGGCGGGCGGATCGGGCTGCGCGGCCGGGGCCTCGTCCGGGCGCGGCGGCACCAGGACGGGCGGCAGTGGCGCCGCGTCCCCGGGCGATCCGGCCGGTTCCGGCTGCGCCTCCGATGGCGGCTGCTGCGCCGGGGACGGTGGTTCCGGGGACGGCGCCGGAGACTCCTCCTCCGGCACCGGCGGCGCCGCCGAGGGCGCCGGGTCGGCCGGGGCCGGTTCCGGGTCGGCGGGTGACGGAGCCGTTCCGCCGGGCGCGGCCGTCTCCGGCGCCGCCTGCGCGACGGACGCCACCAGGGCGGTCGGGCTCGGGGAGCCGGACGGCCGCCTCGTCGGCGCCTCCGATGGGGTGCCTGCGACGCCAGGGGGCCCGTCGCCGATCGCCCTTCGGCCGTGGTCCCGATCCTCCGGCACGCACGCGGTCGCGGCCGCGGTCACCGCGAGCAGCAGCGCCCCGAACCGCCGGACTCGGGCCCGGGTGGCGCGCCCCCAGGTTCGGCGTACCGTCCCACCCGTCTTCCCGGTATTCGAGGAGCGTGGATTTCCGCACATAGCAAAATGATGACCATACGCACCTCAGTCAACACACTACGTGTCGAGAGCGGGCGAGTCACCGCCAGAAACCCCCAGCCCCGGGCAGGTACCGCGATCCACGAAGAAAACCCCGTAGAGCACAATTCCCCACGGCCCCGATCACCAGGACGACACACCTGAACCGCGCGCATCCACCCGGCCATACTGACGTCATGCACGAGGCGCTCACATGGGCCGTCAACGAGATGTACGCGGTCTTCGCCCGCTACCCGGCCCGGCCGGACATCGCAGCCTGCCCGCACTGCGTCGATCCGGCGGCCCGGGCGGCTCTGCGGGCGGCGCCGCCGCGGAGGCTGAGCGCCGCCGCGCTGCGGCCGTTCGCCGCCAAGGCGCTCTCCACGTGGGGCGACCTGGACGACTTCCGGCATTTCCTGCCGCGAATGCTGGAGCTCGGAGCGCTGGACGACACCTGGTTCAGCTGGGACCTGCCCATGACGCTGGACCGACTCCATACGGCTCGCTGGGGCGCCTGGCCCGACGACGAGCAGCGAGCGGTGACGGCCTTCTGCCACGCCCTGTGGCGGGACGTGCTCGCGTCCCCACCCGACGTCCGCCCGGCGGAGGGCCTGCTGCACGCGCTGCGGAGCCCCTTCGAGGACCGCTCCCCGTTCCTCGCGGTGTGGCACGCGGACACGTCGGAGACCGCGCTCCGCCAGCTCGCGGCGGTGATCCGATCGGTCGTGCGCACAACACCGTCCCGGGTCGACCCGCACGTGCTCGACTGGCTCGCGCACCCCCGGACCACGGCGACGGTCGAGGCCGGATTCTTCCACGCCGGCTCACCGGTGCTCGAACGAGAGCTCTCCGCCGCCTACGACGACCTCGACGCCCTGCGTTCGCTCCGGCACGGCACCGCCGGTTGACCTCCACTTAGATCGAGGTCCTAGCGTTCTCCCGACTCACCCCTCCACCACGGGAGAAGACGACGTGATCCTCGTGACCGGCGCCACCGGAAACATCGGCCGTGAACTCGTGCGGCAGCTGCACGCCGATGGCGCGACGCCGCTGCGCGCCCTGACCCGCGATCCGGCGCGGGCCCGCTTCCCCACCGGGGTCGTGGCCGTCGAAGGCGACCTCGCCTCGGCCGAGTCGCTGAAGCCCGCCCTGGAAGGCGCGCACGCGCTGTTCCTGATCTCCGGTGCCGGCGCCGAGGCCGGCATCATCGAGACCGCCCGGCAGGCGGGCGTGCGGCACGTGGTGCTGGTGTCGTCCATCGCCGTCGAGACCCACCCGCACCTGCCCGCGAGCGGCCAGAACCTCGCCGTCGAGCAGGCGCTGCGGGACAGCGGCCTGGACTGGACGATCCTGCGGCCGACCCAGTTCGCGTCGAACACGCTGTGGTGGGCGGCGGAGATCCGGGAACACCGGACCGTGCACGCCCCCTTCGGAGACATCGGCCTGCCCGCCGTGCACCCCGCCGACATCGCCGCGGTGGCGCGGGTGGCGCTCACCCGGCCGGGTCACGAGGGACGGACGTACCCGCTGACCGGACCGGAGCGCGTCACACCCCGGGAGCAGGTGGCGGCCATCGCCGCCGCGCTCGGCGAGCCGGTGACCCTCGTGGACATCAGCCGTGAGGAGGCCCAGCAGCGGATGGCCCGGTACCTCGGCGCGGAGACGGCGGCGGCGGTGCTCGACCTGATGGGCGGCGACGTCAACGACGGGGTGCTGGCCGTCCGCGACACGGTGCCGCGGGTGACGGGCGTCCCGGCCCGGTTCTTCCGGGAGTGGGCGGAGGAGCACGTGGCCGCCTTCCGGTGACGACCGGGCGACGGCACCTGTACACCTCGGCGCAGAATCCGGCTAAAGTCCTCCACCGTGGACACCTCTACCGCATTCGCCGTCTCCGCGAGCCTGACCGCGGGGGCGGTGTTCGCCCACACCCTGCTCGCCAGAGCCGAGCGTGACCGGCGGATCGCCAGGGTCGCGGAGCTGCTGAAGCGCAACGGCCCGGAACTCGCGGAGGTCCGCCGGACCGCCGCCCGGGCGGCGGTCCGCACCGAGGACCTCGACCGCGTTCCCGGGCGCGGTCCGGCGACGCGCTACCACGGGCGTGCCGCGTCGACGCTGCGCGCCGCGCGTCAGCGTTCCGGCCACCGGAGCGCACGCCGACGGTGAGGAACGGCGGTCGCCGTAGCGGCCATCGCCCCAGCCGCCGTCCCGGCCTGCGACCGGCCGCCCGCCGTCAGTACCCGTACCGCCGGCGCACCGGAGCGGTCAGGGCCGACACCACCATCCGGTGCCGCGCCGCCAGGCCGCCCCGCCACGAGGTGTCCTCGCGCACCGACACGGGACCGGTGGTGAAGCGCATCGGGTTGCCGGACACCGTGTGCGTGCGGGACAGCGTCGCGGTGCCGTCGGCTCCGAACGGCAACGCGCCGGTGTGACCGACGAACTCGGCGATGCCGGCGAACTCCCGGGCCGGGGCCGCCGCGAAGTCCTCGTAGCGCACCCGCCGGGTCGGCACGCCGCGGCGCGCGATGGCGGCCAGGACGGCGTTCTGCGCGGTCCACTGCACGGCGGTACGGCCGGGCGAGTAACGGGCCATCTCCTGCTCCGGGCTGGTCGCCGTGGCGTCCGGCCGCGGTATCCGCTTGGTCCAGGAGTGCGCGACCGCGCGAGGGTCGCGCACGACGTGCAGTACCCGCATCCGCCGGTCGTAGCGGCGCCACAGGCAGGCCGCCAGCGAGGCGTGTTTGCTGGCGTCGACCACGGTCGGGCAGCCGCTCACCTGCGCGATGGCGCCGTACAGCCGGTGGTACAGACCTGTGTAACGGTCCAGCGCGGCGGCGAGGGCGGGCGGCGGGTCGCGGCGCAGCAGCGCCGGAACGTGGCGGGTGCGGTCCACGGCGGCACGCAGCCCGAGCGCGTCGCCCGGGTCGAACCGGTCCCAGCCCCCGAAGGCCGCGGCGCCCACCCGCCGCCAGAACTCGCAGTCGCCGAACGGCACGCCGCAGCCGCAGGGTTCGTCGTCGACGAGGCTGCGCCGCCACATGTGCACGATCTCCCCCACCGAGCACACCCCGGGCAGCTCGCCGAGCAGCCGCTCGATCAGCGTGGAGCCGGAGCGGCCGATGCCTCCCACGAAGACCAGCTGGAACCCGTCCACGAACCCACTCTAGTACGCAGGGTCACCGTACGGTCACGCAACGCGGCGGCGCGGTGTGGCGCCGGATCCCGCTCCGGAGCCGCACCGCGCCGCCCGCCGGGCCGGGGCGGCTCAGCCGGCCTGGACGATCATCCCGGCGCCGACGGTGGCGTTGGTCCCCTCGTCGATGAGGATGAACCCGCCGGTGAGCCGGTTGCGCTGGTACTCGTCCACGAAGAGCGGCTGGGTGACCCGCAGGTTGATCCGGCCGATCTCGTTGAGCGAGAGGCGGTCGGCGCCCTCGTCGCGGTGCAGGGTGTTGACGTCCAGCCGGTAGTGCAGGTCGCGCACCAGCGCCTTCGCGGTGCGGGTCGTGTGCTTGACGATGAGCCTGGACCGCGGCGTCAGGTCGCGCTTCTCCGACATCCAGCAGACCATCGCCTCGACGTCCTGGGTGACGGTCGGCCGGTTGTTCGGACGGCAGATCATGTCACCACGGGAGATGTCGATGTCGTCCTCCAGCAGCAGGGTGACCGACATCGGGGCGAACGCCTCGGCGACCTCTCCGTCGGCGGTCCGGATTCCGGCGATCCGGGTGTGCAGCCCCGATGGCAGGTGCACGACGTCGTCGCCCGGCTTGAGCACTCCACCGGCCACCTGGCCCGCGTAGCCGCGGTAGTCGTGCAGCTCCGGGTCGTCGGCCCGGTGCGGGCGCACCACGTACTGCACCGGGAACCGCACGTCGATGAGGTTGCGGTCCGAGGCGATGTGCACGTTCTCCAGGTGGTGCAGCAGCGACGGGCCGTCGTACCAGGGCGTGTTCGGCGAGCGTTCCACCACGTTGTCGCCGTGCAGTGCGGAGATCGGGACGAAGGTGAGGTCGGCGATGTCCAGCCGGGTGGCGAACTCCGCGAACTCCCGCCGGATCTCCTCGAAGCGGTCCTGGGAGTAGTCGACGAGATCCATCTTGTTCACCGCGAGCACGAGATGCGGCACCTGGAGCAGGGTGGCCAGGAACGCGTGCCGGCGGCTCTGCTCCTGCAGGCCCTTGCGGGCGTCGACCAGGACGATGGCGAGGTCCGCTGTGGAGGCGCCGGTGACCATGTTGCGGGTGTACTGGATGTGGCCGGGGGTGTCGGCGATGATGAACGTCCGGCGCGGGGTGGCGAAGTACCGGTAGGCGACGTCGATGGTGATGCCCTGCTCGCGCTCGGCGCGCAGACCGTCGGTCAGCAGCGCGAGGTTGGTCTGCTCCTCGCCGCGGGAGCGGCTGGTGCGCTCGACCGCGTCGAGCTGGTCCTCAAGGATGGACTTGGAGTCGTAGAGCAGCCGGCCGATCAGGGTGCTCTTGCCGTCGTCGACGGAACCGGCCGTGGCGAAGCGCAGGATGTCAGTGCTCATGTGCGGGTTTCCCAACGTCGAGAGGAACGGGCGCGGAGGCGGGCGGCCGCGGGGCCGGAGGAAGGGGGGCGGCTAGAAGTAGCCCTCGCGCTTGCGGTCCTCCATGGCGGCCTCGCTGGTGCGGTCGTCGGCGCGGGTCTGGCCGCGCTCGGTGATGCGGGTCGCCGCGATCTCGGCGATGACCTCGCCCAGTTCGGTGGCCGTGGAGCGCACCGCGCCCGTGCACGTCATGTCGCCGACCGTCCGGTACCGCACGCTGGCCTCGAACACCTCCTCGTCCTCGTCCCGGGTGACGTAGGGGCTGTCGGCCAGCAGGATGCCGTCCCGCTCGAACACCCGGCGGCGGTGCGCGAAGTAGATGGCGGGAAGCTCCAGCCGTTCCCGGGCGATGTAGCCCCAGATGTCGAGCTCGGTCCAGTTGGACAGTGGGAAGACCCGGATGTGCTCGCCCTGGCCGATGCGGGTGTTGAAGACGTTCCACAGTTCGGGGCGCTGGTTCTTCGGGTCCCACTGGCCGAACTCGTCGCGGAAGGAGAAGACGCGCTCCTTGGCGCGCGCCTTCTCCTCGTCGCGGCGGGCCCCGCCGAAGGCGGCGTCGTGGCGGCGTTCCTCCAGGGCCTCCAGCAGCGCGGCGGTCTGCAGGCGGTTCCGGCTGGCCCAGCGGCCGGTCGGCTCGACGACCTTGCCGGCGTCGATCTGCTCCTGTACCGACGCCACGATCAGTTCCACGCCGGCCTCGGCCACCCGGCGGTCGCGGAACTCCATGACCTCGGGGAAGTTGTGGCCGGTATCGACGTGCATGACCGGGAACGGGATCCGCCCCGGCCAGAACGCCTTCTCGGCGAGCCGGAGCATCACGATGGAGTCCTTGCCGCCCGAGAAGAGCAGCACCGGCCGCTCGAACTCCGCGGCCACCTCGCGCATGATGAAGATCGCCTCGGCCTCCAGGACGTCCAGCTGCGAGAGCTGGTACCGGCCCGGGGCCGCCTTCGCCTGACTCATGAAACCCGCCTCACGCTCGCGACACCGCTCCCGTCACCTCACGGGAACGCCCTCCCGTTCACTCGGGCACGGGAGGGTCCTAGCCCAGCGGGGGCCGGCTCAGGCTCCCGCGTGTGGATCGGCGCCGTCCAGGTCCGCGACCTCGCGAACGCTGGCCAGCAACATACTCGACAATTCCGGTCGGCAGACCAGGATATCCGGCAGGGATGGATCGGCCTCGTTGTAGGTCAGCTTCGAGCCGTCGATCCGCGAGGCGTGCAGGCCGGCGGCGTGCGCGACCGCCACGGGAGCGGCGCTGTCCCACTCGTACTGGCCCCCCGCGTGCAGGTAGATGTCGGCGATTCCGAGCAGCACCGCGCAGATCTTCGCGCCGGCCGACCCCATCGGCAGCACCTCGGCACCGAGCTGGGTGGCGAGCCGCTGCACGAACTCCGGCGGCCGGGTCCGGCTGGTGGTGATGCGCAGCCGCTGGTCCGAGGGCCGCTGCTCGGGCAGCCACGGCGGGTCGACCGTCGAGAGCGTGCTGCCCTGTGCGGGCAGTGCCACGGCCCCGGCGGTGAGCCGCCCGTTCTCCCACAGCGCGACGTGGACCGCCCAGTCGCCACGGCCGGCCTCCGCGAACTCCCGGGTGCCGTCGAGCGGGTCGATGATCCACACGCGCCGCGCGGTCAGCCTGCGGCGATCGTCCGCCCCCTCCTCCGAGAGCACCGCGTCGCTCGGCCGCAGCCGCCCCAGCGCGGAGAAGAGGAACTCGTGGGAGAGCCGGTCGCCCAGGGTGCGCAGCACCTCGGGTTCCTCGAATCCGTGCCGGTCCCGCAGGCGCAGCAGCTGCTGCCCGGCCTCCGTCGCGAGATCCCGCGCCACCTCATGATCATTTCGGATGCTGCTCACCAGACTCAGTATGCTCCCGCCCCACGGACCACCGCTGACCACGTCTTCCAGAGGATCTGGATGTCGAGGGTCAGCGACCAGTTTTCCACGTACCGCAGATCCAGACGGACGGATTCCTCCCAGGAGAGATCCGCGCGTCCGCTCACCTGCCACAGCCCCGTCATCCCGGGCTTCACCACCAGCCGGCGGCGCACGTCGTGCCCGTACTCGGCCACCTCCTCGGGCAGCGGAGGCCGCGGGCCGACCAGGGACATGTCCCCCAGCAGCACGTTGACGAGCTGGGGAAGCTCATCCAGCGAGTACCGCCGCAGCCAGGCGCCCACCCTGGTGACCCGGGGATCCCGCCGTAACTTGAACAGCACGCCGTCGTGCTCGTTCCGGGGCCGCAGACCCCCTTTCAGCGCCTCCGCACCGACGACCATGGTACGAAACTTGTAGACGGTGAACTCGGCTCCGTCACGCCCCACCCGGGTCTGCCGGAACAGCACCGGCCCGGGGTCTCCGGCCCGGATCAGCAGCGCCAGCACCACGAAGAGCGGCATCAGCAGCACCAGGGCGGCCGCCGCGGTGACCCGGTCGAACAACTCCTTCACCACGCGGCGCACCCCGGCCAGCTCCGGGTGCTCCACGTGCAGCAGAGGCAGCCCCGCGACCGGCCGGATCGACGTGCGCGGGCCGGCCACCTCCATCAGCGCCGGGGCCACCGTGAGATCCGTCCCGCTCTTCTCCAGCTGCCAGGCCAGCCGGCGCAGCTCGACCCCGTCCAGCTCCGGGCAGCTCAGGATGGCGACGGTGTCCGCGCCGGTGACCTCGACGACGCCGGGCACCGCCGCGAAGTCTCCGTAGACCGGCCGGTCGTCCACCTCGTCCAGGCCGCCGTCCGCCTCGTCGCACTGCGCACCCGGCAGGCAGACCCCGATGACGTTCATGCCGTGGTAGGGCTCGCGGCGGAACTGCCGGATGAGGTCTCGGGCGCCGTCACGGTGCCCCACCACGATCACCCGCCGCATGCACGCGCCCGACCGGCGCCGGTGGTGCAGGCGCTTGCGCAGGGCGTACCGGAGCGCCAGGCTGAGCAGCGTCAGCAGCGGAAGCGCCACGATGACGTAGCCGCGGGCGACGTCGACCTTGGTCGCATAGGCGGCGATCGCCACGAGCGCCGTCAGTGCCACACCGGCGCTGAGCACCCGCCGGAACTCCTCCGTGCCCACGCCGATGAACCGGCGCTCGTACCCGCCGGCCACCGCCACCGCGACCACCCACAGCAGCGGAAGGGCGCAGGTGGCCAGCAGGTACGGAGCCACCTCGGCGGTCCCGATCGACGCGGCGAACCGCAGCCGCACGGCGCACAGTCCCGCGACCGCGGCGGAGGCCAGATCCGCGGCCAGCATCCCGCGCACGTAGGCCCGGGTCCACACGAGCCGGGGCCCCGGTCTGGACCGAACCTCCCGGGTACCCGCCTGTACGCCACTGGCGACCGCCATACCTCTCCCACCCCCGACCCCGGCGCCCTCTCCCCGCCCCGCCGCACGAGCGGCGCGCACACCCCCGAGACCGGACATGCCGCGACGAAGGGATCAGGAAGCGCGGAACGCGACTTGACGCGGTGAATAGTAACCAAACGTGGCGAGCAAGTCGCGGAAGGTGACGGACAGTAGCCGGTAAAGCCCGTAAGGGAGCTGAAAAGCGGATTCCGCCCGACGTGTCGGAGGTGGGAGGGCGCCGGGAACAGGGCACGGGACGGCCATCGGACCGTCCGCAACGACACGGCGGCGCGGCGCGCCGGCGTCAGCCGTTGTTGGTGTGGTAGATGAGCTGGGCCTTCTCCAGGCCGTCGGTGAGCACCGTCTCCACCGCGTCGGCGGCGCGCTCGATGTTGAGGTCCAGCTCCTTGCGCTCCGTGCCGCTGAAGTCCTTCAGCACGTAGGCGGCCGGGTCCATCCGGCCGGGCGGGCGCCCGATGCCGAACCTGACCCGCGTGTAGTCCGGGCCGGACAGCGAGGCGGTGATCGAACGCAGCCCGTTGTGCCCGCCGGATCCGCCGCCGCGTTTGAGTTTCAGCGCGCCGTAGGGGATGTCCAGCTCGTCGTGGATCACCACGATCCGCTCCGGCGGCACCTGGTAGTACTGGCGCAGGCCGGCCACCGGCCCGCCCGAAAGATTCATGAAGGTGCGCGGCTTGGCGAGAACGGCGCGTGCGCCGCCGAGCGTCGCCTCGGCGACCTCGGCCCGCGTCCGGTGCGCCCGCCAGCGGGCGCCCGCGCGACCGGCCAGGGCGTCGGCCACCATGAACCCGGCGTTGTGCCGGTTACCCGCGTACTTCGGCCCGGGATTGCCCAGACCGACCACGAGCCACCACTCGACGCTCACATCGCCCTCCCGGTCGGACCGCCCCTCCGGAGACACGGACGCGTGGCCTCCCAGCAGTCGGCTGAGGAGACCACGCATCGGTTCGCTCCGTACGTTCCAGGGGGCGGACGGCCCTACTCCTCCGAGGACCCCGTCTCGGCCGTGGCCTCGGCCGGCTCAGCGGCCTCCTCCTCGGCCTCCGCGGAAACGCGCTCGGCGGCGACGGTCAGCACGATCGTCTCGGCGTCGGTCACCAGCGCGGTGCCCGCCGGAAGCTTCAGCTGGCCCGCGGTCACGTGCGCGCCGATCTCGACGCCCTCGACGTCGACCTCGACGCCCTCGGGGATGTGGGTGGCCTCGGTCTCCACCTCGACCTGCACGAGCTCCTGGTTGAGCACGCCGCCGGAGACGACCTCGCCGACGACCGTCACCGGGATCTCCACGGTGACCTTCTCGCCCTTCTTCACGACCAGCAGGTCGACGTGCTCCAGGAAGCCCTTGATCGGGTCCCGCTGCACGCTCTTGGGCAGCGCCAGGTTGTCCCCGCCCTCGATGCCGTCGACGCGCAGCAGCACGTTCGGCGTCTTCAGGGCCAGCATGAGGTCGTGCCCCGGCAGGTTGATGTGGCGCGGCTCGGTGCCGTGGCCGTAGAGGACGGCCGGCACCTTACCCGCGCGGCGAGCGCGACGTGCGGCGCCCTTTCCGAACTCCGTGCGCGGCTCGGCAGCGATGCGTACCTCGGACACGACAAAACTCCTCGGGATCATCCCCGCGTCGACGGGGAACACGACTTCTCTGGAACCACTCCCGCTTGGGCGGGGAACCCCGAATCCACGGGGTCACGACCGCGCCGGGCCACATTGAACGTGCACGCGACCAAAAGGGACGGAGCCCCACACAGACGCGGGACACTCATTCCAGTCTAGTGGGTCCGCGGACAGGTCCGAACACGGCCGGACAGGCCCGGCGCAGGCGCTTTCCGCCGGAGCCGGGCACGGCCGCGGTCGGGGCGGCTAGCCGGCCCCCTCGAACAGACTCGTCACCGAACCGTCGCTGAAGACCTCGCTGATGGCGCGGGCCAGCAGCGGCGCGATGGAGAGCTGCGTGAGCTTGTCGAACTGCCGCTCCTTCGGGACCGGCAGCGAGTTGGTGATGACGACCTCGGAGATCCGCGAGTTCTGCAGACGCTCCGCCGCCGGGCCGGACAGCACACCGTGCGTGGCCGCCGCGATGACCTTGTCGGCGCCGTTCTCGAACAGCGCGTCGGCGGCCTTGACGATGGTGCCGGCGGTGTCGATCATGTCGTCGACCAGCACACAGGTGCGGCCCTCGACCTCACCGACCACCTCGTGCACCTTGACCTCGTTGGCGACGTCGGGGTCGCGGCGCTTGTGGATGATGGCCAGCGGCGCGCCCAGGCGGTCCGCCCAGCGGTCGGCGGTGCGCACCCGGCCGGCGTCCGGGGACACCACGGTGATCTCGGAGTCGGTCACCTGCGACCCCACGTAGTCGGCGAGGATCGGCAGCGCGAACAGGTGGTCCACCGGGCCGTCGAAGAAGCCCTGGATCTGGTCGGTGTGCAGGTCCACCGCCATGAGCCGGTGCGCGCCCGCGGTGTGGAACAGGTCGGTCATGAGGCGGGCCGAGATCGGCTCCCGGCCGCGGTGCTTCTTGTCCTGGCGCGCGTAGCCCAGGAACGGCGTCACCACGGTGATGCGCTTGGCGGACGCCCGCTTGAGCGCGTCCACCATGATGAGCTGCTCCATGATGGACTCGTTGATGGGGTCGGAGTGGCACTGGAGGACGAACGCGTCGCAACCGCGCACCGACTCCAGATAGCGGACGAAGATCTCCCCGTTCGCGAAATCCTGGAATCTCGTCGGAGCCACCTCGACACCCAGGTGCTCGGCCACCTGCTCGGCCAGCTCGGGGTGGTTGCGCCCTGAGAAGAGCATGAGCTTCTTCTGACCCGCGGCCTTCTTGCCGGTCACTTGTCGATCTCCCTCGGAACTACTGGTCATTGGCTTGCTCGGCTCCGTTCGCGCGCTCCGCGGCCTCGGCCGCGGGCGTTCCGGGCCGCTTGCGCGGCACCCACCCCTCGATGTTGCGCTGCGCGCCGGCGGAGACCGCCAGAGCGCCGGGCGGGACGTCCTCCCGAACGACGGTGCCGGCGCCGGTGTAGGCGCCGTCACCGACCCGGACCGGCGCGACGAACATGTTGTCGCTGCCGGTGCGGGCGTGGTCGCCGATCGAGCTGCGGTGCTTGCTGACACCGTCGTAGTTCACGAAGACCGACGAGGCGCCGATGTTGACGCCGCGGCCGATGTCGGCGTCGCCGACGTAGGTGAGGTGCGGGACCTTGGAGCCCTCGCCGACCGTGGAGTTCTTCACCTCGACGTAGGTGCCGATCTTGGCTCCGCGGTGCAGCACCGCCTTCGGCCGCAGGTAGGCGTACGGACCGACGGAGCACTCGGCGCCGACGACCGCCTCGTGGGCGACCGTGTGCGAGATCCGGGCGCCCGCGCCGACCTCGGTGTCACGGAGCAGCACCCCGGGACCGATGTGCGCGTCCGCTCCGATGCGGGTGCGCCCCTGGAGCTGGGTCTGCGGTTCGACGATCGAGTCGCGGCCGATCTCCACGTCGGCGTCGACCCACGTGCTGGCGGGGTCGACGATGGTGACGCCCTCGCGCATGAGGCGGGTCAGCAGCCGGTCGTTGAGGAGCCGGCGGGCCTCGGCGAGCTGCACGCGGTCGTTCACGCCCTGGATCTCGACCCAGTCGCCGGCCACCGTCGCGTCGACCCGGTGGCCGTCGGCGCGCAGGATCGTCACGGCGTCGGTGATGTACTCCTCGCCCTTGGCGTTGTCCGTGGAGAGGCGGTTGACCACCTCGCTCAGCAGCGCGCCGTCGAAGGCGTACATCCCCGAGTTGATCTCGTCGACCGCGCGTTCGTCCTCGGTGGCGTCGGCGTGCTCGACGATGCCGGTGAAGTCGCCTGCCGCGTCACGCACCACCCGGCCGTACCCGGTGGGGTCGGGCACCCGCGCCGACAGCACGGTGACGGCGTTGCCGGCCGCCTCGTGCGCGCTCACCAGGTCGGCGAGCGTCCGGCCGCGCAGCAGCGGGGTGTCGCCGTAGGCCAGTACCACGGTCCCGGCGAGGTCGACCCCCTGGTCGCGCAGCGCCTCGACGGCCATCCGCACGGCGTGGCCGGTCCCGTTCTGCTGCTCCTGTACGGCGGTGCCGACCTCCGGCGCCACCTGCTTGAGGTGCCCGGTCACCTGGTCCCGGCCGTGGCCGACGACCACGACCGTGCGCTCCGGATCGAGTTCGGCCGCGGCGGCCAGGACGTGGCCGAGCATGCTGCGTCCGCAGATCTCATGGAGGACCTTGGGAAGCCTGGACTTCATACGGGTGCCCTCGCCCGCCGCGAGGACGATGACGGCAGCCGGGCGGCTCACGCTCACTGGCGGAGACTCCTCGATTCGCTGGCGGATGACTGAGTCGACGCGCGGTGTCGGGGCGCGCTGACATGAGTGCCGGCACCACCGTGAACCACCCGCGGGCATGCGAACAGACGCGGCTTCCGGGGCCGACATGGGCAGCATACATGTGGCCTGTGAGCCGGGCGGGGGCGGAGAGTGCCCCACGGCCGGGGCGGGTGCCGCCGGGCTGCGGGGCGGGCGCGAACGCGCCGGAAGAAGGGGCGGCACGGCCGCCGTCCGGCGGCACCGCGTACAGGCGGATGTTCGGACTGAGGGACAGGCGCTCCCGGGCCAGGGCTCGAACCTGGACGGTCGGAACCAAAATCCGAAATGCTGCCGATTACATCACCCGGGAATGAAACGGACATCTCGCCTGTCGCGGTGATCGGACATCGCGTCCGGCGCCGTACCCAGAGACACCATAACGCCTGGCCCGTCCCAGAGCATCTCCAATCGAGCGGACCACCGCTCCGGGCGCCACCGCCTGAGCACCTCTTCCCCGGCCGGCCCCGGGGCGATCAAGGGACGGTCCCCATCCGGACTTTACGGGAAGTTCGCGACGCACACCTTGCCAAACCTACGTTGCCGTAGGTTACGGTTACGTAGGTATAAGTTGTCAGCACGATCGCCGAGCGGTCGCGGAAGCAGGACACCGGCACGGCGGATCGGCCCGCCGGGCGGTGGCCGTCAGGAACAAGGTGGGCCAGATGACCGCAGAATTGATGCTCGACTCCACGCCGAAACGCGCGCCGGAGCCCGAAGTCGACCCCCACGGGCGCGGGAAGGCCGAGCGCGCCACCGTCTTCTTCTTCGTCCTCGTGCCGCTGCTGGCCCTGTTCGCGGCGGTCCCGTTCGCGTGGGGATGGGGCCTGACCTGGACGGACATCGCCATCGGCGCCGTCTTCTACGTCATCGGCGGCCTCGGTATCACCGTCGGCTTCCACCGGCACTTCACGCACGGCTCCTTCAAGGCCAACCGGCCGCTGCGGATCGCGCTCGCGCTCGCGGGCAGCCTCGCCATCGAGGGCGGCGTGGTGAAGTGGGTGGCCGACCACCGCCGGCACCACAAGTACTCCGACCACGAGGGCGACCCGCACTCGCCGTGGCGGTTCGGCGACGACTGGCGCTCGGTCGCCAAGGGCCTCTTCTACGCCCACATGGCGTGGATGTTCCTCAGCGAGGAGAAGACCTCCCCGAAGCGCTTCGCCCCCGACCTGCTGAAGGACCGCGACATCGTCCGCATCGACCGGTGGTTCGGCGCGCTCGTCGCCTTCTCGCTGCTCGCCCCCGCGGTCATCGGCGGCCTGGTGACGATGTCGTGGTGGGGCGCGTTCACCGCGTTCTTCTGGGGCGGCCTGGTCCGCGTCGCGCTGCTGCACCACGTGACCTGGTCGGTCAACTCCATCTGCCACACCATCGGCGAGGAGAACTTCGAGGTGCGGGACCGCTCGCGCAACGTGTGGTGGCTGGCGATCCCGTCGTTCGGGGAGTCCTGGCACAACCTGCACCACGCCGACCCCACGTGCGCCCGGCACGGCGTGCTCAAGGGCCAGATCGACATCTCCGCGCGCGTCATCTGGATCTTCGAGAAGCTGGGATGGGCCTCGAAGGTCCGCTGGCCCAACGCCGAGCGCCTCGCGGCCAAGCGCGTCAGCGGCTAGATTGGTTGGCCATCATGGAAGCCGTGAGCGAGCAGAAACCCCGGTCGCGCCGAAAGCGCATGACCGGTAAGGAGCGCAGGGAACAACTTCTGGACATCGGCCGGCAGCTGTTCGCCGAACGCGGCTTCGATGGCACCTCGATCGAGGAGATCGCGGCCCGCGCGGGCGTCTCCAAACCCGTGGTCTATGAGCACTTCGGCGGCAAGGAGGGCATCTACGCGGTCGTGGTCGACCGCGAGATGCAGCAGTTGCTCGGCATGGTCGGCGAGGCGCTGATCGGGGACCACGCCCGCGCCAAGCTGGAGAACGCGGCCCTGGCGCTGCTGCGCTACGTCGAGGAGAGCAGCCAGGGCTTCCGCATCCTCGCCCGCGACTCGCACGCAGCCTCGGGAACGGGCAGCTTCGCGAGCCTGATCAGCGACATCGCCACCCAGGTGGAGCACATCCTCGCCGACGAGTTCCGCTCGCGTGGCTACGACCCGAAGCTGGCGCCCATGTACGCGCAGTCGCTCGTGGGGATGGTCGCGCTGACCGGCCAGTGGTGGCTGGAGGTCCGCAAGCCCAAGCGCGAGGTGGTGGCCGCCCACCTGGTCAACCTGGCCTGGAACGGGCTCTCCAGCCTGGACCCCAAGCCCCGGCTGGAGACGTTGCAGCGCAAGCGCCGCGCCGAGTGACCGGCGGCGTGGCCGGAACCGGCGCACATATCTCGATATCAAGATAAACTGCCGCCATGCGCGACGAGGTTGACGGGCTGGTCGAGGCGTGGCGGACGGAGCGTCCGGATCTCGACGTCGAGCCGCTCCAGGTCCTCAGCCGGGTGTCCCGGCTGGCCCGCCACCTGGACCGGGCCCGGCGCACGGTGTTCACGCGGCACGGCCTGGAGCCGTGGGAGTTCGACGTCCTGGCGGAGCTCCGCCGGTCCGGCGGCCCCTACGAGCTGAGCCCGGGCCGGCTGCTGCGCGCCACCCTCGTGACGTCCGGCACCATGACCAACCGGATCGACCGCCTCGCCGCCGCCGGGCTGGTGCGGCGGTTCCCCGACCCCGCCGACAAGCGCGGGGTCCTGGTCCGGCTCACCGGCGAGGGGCGGGAGCGGGTGGACGCCGCGCTGGACGACCTGCTCGTCTACGAGCGATCCATCCTCGGCGCCATGCCCCGCCGCGACCGGGACCGCCTCGCGGCGCTGCTGCGCGGGCTGCTCGCGCCGCTGGACGAACCGCCCGCCCGCGGCTAGGACGGTCCGGGCGGCCCCGGACGGCGGCCCCGGTCAGTCGCCGATCTTCTCCGCCTCCACCAGCCAGAGCTCCTCCAGCTCGTCCTTCTCCGCGACGAGCGCCTTCAGTTCGGCGTCGAGGTCGGCCAGCCGCGCGTAGTCGTCGGCCGCCGCGGCCATCGCCGCGTGCAGCTCCTCCTCACGCGCACCGATCCGGTCGATGCGGCGCTCGATGCGCTGCATCTCCTTCTGCGCCGCGCGGCGCTCGGCCGCCGAGAGGCGCGGAGCGCTCACCGGCTCCGCGTCCGCCGTCTCCGAGGCGCCGCCCGCGGCGTCCGGCAGCGTGGCGTCCCGTGCCCCGGGAACCCCGCCGCCGTCCCCGGCCGCCGCCCGGCGCTCCAGGTACTCGTCCACCCCACCGGGCAGGAAGGCGAGCCGGCCGTCGCCGAGGAGCGCCAGCACCCGGTCGCAGACCCGCTCCAGGAAGTACCGGTCGTGGCTGACCAGCACGAGCGATCCCGGCCACCCGTCGAGCAGGTCCTCCAGCTCGGTCAGTGTCTCGATGTCGAGGTCGTTGGTCGGCTCGTCGAGCAGCAGCACGTTCGGCTCGTCCATGAGCAGCCGCAGCAACTGCAGGCGGCGGCGCTCACCGCCGGACAGGTCGCCGATGGGCGTCCACTGCCGCTCGCCGCGGAAGCCGAACCGCTCCAGCATCTGGCTGGCCGTCTGCTCCTTGCGGCCGATCGTGACGACCGTGCGGATCTCCTCGACCGCCTCCAGCGGCCGGCGGTCGGGCGGCAGCTCGGTCAGGTTCTGCGACAGGTGCGCCAGCCGGACGGTCCGGCCGCGCCGCACGGCCCCGGAGTCGGGAGCGCGTTCGCCGGCGAGCAGCCGCAGCAGGGAGGTCTTGCCGGAGCCGTTCACGCCGACCAGGCCGACCCGGTCGCCGGGGCCGAGCTGCCAGGTCAGGCGGTCCAGCAGCGTCCGCTCACCGGCGCGCACCGTGACGTTCTCGGTGTCCAGCACGGTCTTGCCGAGCCGGGCACTGGCGAACCGCACCAGCTCCACCGTGTCGCGGGCCGGCGGTTCGTCGGCGATGAGGGCGTTGGCGGCGTCGATCCGGAACCGGGGCTTGGAGGTGCGGGCCGGCGGGCCACGGCGCAGCCAGGCCAGCTCCTTGCGCATGAGGTTCTGCCGCCGCTCCTCGGCGGCGGCGGCCAGCCGCTGGCGTTCGGCCTTGGCCAGCACGTAGGCGGCATAACCGCCCTCGTAGCGCTCGACCCGGCCGTCGACGACCTCCCAGGTGCGCGTGGTGACGGCGTCCAGGAACCAGCGGTCGTGGGTGACGACCACCAGGGCCTCGCGACGGCCCCGGACGTGCTCGGCCAGCCAGGCGATGCCCTCGATGTCCAGGTGGTTC
Organism: Marinactinospora rubrisoli; assembly: GCF_042664915.1. Taxonomy (NCBI): domain Bacteria; kingdom Bacillati; phylum Actinomycetota; class Actinomycetes; order Streptosporangiales; family Nocardiopsidaceae; genus Marinactinospora; species Marinactinospora rubrisoli. The sequence continues at coordinate 643,830 of NZ_JBHTBH010000001.1, read as the reverse complement.
GTGGGCTCGTCCAGGACGATGAGGTCGTGCGTCTCGACGAGCAGCCGGGCCAGCGCGGCGCGGCGCCGCTCGCCACCGGACAGGCCGGCCATGGAGGCCGCGAGGTCCCATCCGCCGAGCAGGCCGCGCAGGATGTCGCGGACCCGCGCGTCGCCGGCCCACTCGTGCTCGGCGCGTTCACCGAGCACGTAGCGGCCCACCGTGGTGTCGGGGAAGGAATCGCGCTGGTGCAGGAATCCCACGCGCAGCCCGCGGGTGTGCACCACCCGCCCGGAGTCGGGCTCGGTACGAGCCGCCATGACCGACACCAGTGTCGACTTGCCGCCGCCGTTACGCCCGACCACGCCGATGCGGTCGTTCTCCTCGACGCCGAGGGAGACGCCGTCGAGGAGCACCAGCGGGCCGTAGGCCAGGGATACGTCCTGAAGGTTGACGAGATTCATCGTGTATCCCATTGTGCTGGCTTCGGTGCCGTGCGGCGACCACGGGGCGCGCCCGGCCCCGCCGGCCGGGGCGGGCGCTAGTCCAGGAAGAAGGCGCGGGCGGCGGCCGCGATGCCGGCGGTGTCGAGCCCGTGGGCCCGGTCGTGGTCCTCGGCGGTCCCGTAACCGCGCACCTCGGCGGCGCGCTGGACGCCGAGACCGAGCTGCCGGTGCCGCCGGTCGGTGAGCGCCGCGGCCACCTCGTGCGCCGAAGTGCCGGCCAGGTAGGGCTCCACGACCAGGACGTCCGGGCGGCCGGCGGCGGCGACGGCGGCGTGCAGCCCGGCGCGGTCGAACGGCCGTACCGTGGCCAGGTAGCAGACGGTGACGTCCAGGTCGGCGGTCGCGGCGAGCGCCCGGTCCAGCATGGGACCGACCCCGAGCACCACGCCGCGGGAGCGCGAGGAGCCGGCGCGGATGACGACGAGCCCGTCGTCCACGGGCCGTGCCGCGGCGTTGCCGCGGGAGGACAGCCGCAGGTAGACGCGGTCGTCGCGATCCGGCCCGAGCGCGGGCCCGAGCAGCCGCGGCACCTCCGCGGCGTGGCCGGGCACGTGCACCGTCCAGCCCGGGACCGTGTCCAGCAGCGCGACGTCGCCGGGTGCCATGTGGGTGCGCCCCACGTACGGCGCCTCATAAGAGCCGCCGATGCCGACGAGCACGGCCCCGGCGTCCTGGTGCGCGAGGTCGAGCTTGATCTGCTCGAACGCCCGCTCGACGAGGAAGGGCGCGTAGGTGTGCACGACCGGGCGCATGCCGGTGAGGGCGAGGCCGCCGGCCACCCCGATCATCAGCTGTTCGCGGATGCCGACGTTGAGCACCCGGTCGGGATGCCGGGCGGCGGCTGCCGTGAAGCGGTCGGCGGAGATGTCGGCCAGCACCAGGACGGTCCGCGGGTCGGTCTCCAGTGCGGCGACGACGGTACCGGCGAACGCCTCGCGCATGTCCTGCGGGACGACGGCCGGCGGCGCCGGCCGGGTGCTGAGGGTGCTCGTGCTCACTGGACCCGTCCTCCTGGTTCCTCGGTCCGGCCGCCGTTCACGGCCGGGCTCCACCGCGGCCGGACGCCGGCCGCGGAGTTCTTGGCGGGGACGCGGGCGACCACGGCCATCGGCCGGCCGGTGTGCGCGGCCGTGAACGCCTCGAACAGCGCCTCGTGGTCGCGCCCGTCGACGGTCCGGGTGGCCCAGCCCTCGCGGGCGAACCGCTCGGCGATGCCACCGGGCCAGCCGAGGGACGCCGACTGGTTGTCCACGACGACGGCGGTGAGGCGGTCCGTACCGAGCCGGCCGGCGGCGGCGATGGCCTCGTGGTTGCTGCCCTCGTCGAGTTCGGCGTCGCCGACCAGCACGACGACGCGCGGGCGGGTGCGTCCCAGGGCGCGCAGGCCCAGCGCGGTGCCGACGGCGAGGCCGAGGCCGTGGCCGAGCGAGCCGCTGCCGATCTCGACGCCCGGGATCAGCGTCCGGTCGGGATGGTGGCCGAGCGGGGAGTCGAACTCGCCCCACCGGCGCAGCGCCGGCACCTCCACGAAGCCCTTGGCGGCGAGCACCGCGTAGTAGGCGGCCGGCCCGTGCCCCTTGGAGAGCAGGAAGCGGTCGCGGTCGGGGTCGTCGACGCGGCCGGGGGTGATGTCGAGCACGCGGTCGTAGAGCACCCACAGCACGTCGAGGGTGGAAACCGCGGCCGCCTGGTGCTTCTCGTCGCCGGTCATCAGCCCGATGAGCGCCGGGAGATCGGCGTACCTGGTGAAGGAGCGCGTGTCCATGCGCCCAGTCTCGGACTTCGAGTTAACTGTAGGTCAACACGGAGGAGCCGATCGAGTGGGAAGTGACATGGGACACCTTCCGGTGAGACTCACCATCGGCCAGCTGGCCGACCGCAGCGGCGTGCCGCACACGACCCTGCGCTTCTACGAGGAACGCGGGCTGATCCATGCCGAGCGCACGGCGGGCAACCAGCGCCGGTACCACCGCGCGACGCTGCGCCGGCTGGCGTTCATCGCCGCGGCCCAGCGGGTGGGACTGACGCTGGCCCAGGTGCGGGAGGTGCTGGCCACGCTGCCGGACGGCCGGACGCCGACGGCGGAGGACTGGGCCCGGCTCTCCGAGCAGTGGCGTGACGAGCTGGACACCCGGATCGACGCGCTGCAGCGGCTACGGGACCGGCTCACCTCGTGCATCGGCTGCGGCTGCCTGTCACTGCGGTCCTGCCGGCTGCACAACAACGACGACGCGCTGGCGGCGTTCGGCCCCGGCGCGCCGCTGCTCAAGCCCGCGCGCGAGGGCGGCCTCTGACTCCCGTGGCCCGGTGCCGGACCGGGCGATCAGCGCTCCGGCGGGCCCACCACCGTGGCCCCGGGCACGTCGCCGTACGCGCGGACGGTGCCGGCGCAGTTCCCCGAGCCGGTGAGGGCCGCGGCGATGCGGTCGGCCGCGGCGGCGTCGGCGGCCAGGAAGGCGCAGGTCGGGCCGGAGCCGGAGACGATCGCGCCGAGCGCGCCGGCGGCCCGGCCGGTGTCCAGGGTGCGGCGCAGTTCCGGTCGCAGCGTGAGCGCCGCGCGTTCCAGGTCGTTGGCCAGCGCCGCCCCGAGCGCGGGCGCGTCCCCCTCGGCGAGGGCCGCGGCGAGCCCGGGATCGGGCCGGGGCGGCGGCGCGTCCGGGCGCAGCCGGTCGTACTCGCGGAACACCGCGGCGGTGGACAGACCGCCCTCGGCGAGGGCGAACACCCAGCTGAACCGCCCGCCGCACGGCATGGGGGTGAGGTGCTCGCCGCGCCCGGTGCCGACCGCGCTGCCGCCGAGCAGGGGAAAGGGCACGTCGCTGCCCAGGCGGGCGGCGAGCGCGTGCAGGTCGGCGTCGGACAACCCCGCCCCCCACAGTGTGTTGCACGCCACAAGGGCCGCGGCGGCGTCGGCGCTGCCGCCGGCCATGCCGCCGGCCACGGGGATCGACTTGTCCAGGTGGATGCGCACGGCGGGCTCGACCCCCGCCTCACGTGCCAGGAGTTCGGCGGCGCGGGCGGCGAGGTTGCTCCCGTCGAGCGGCACGCGGGCGGTGTGGGACTCCAGGTCCCCGCACACGGTCAGCCGGAGCGGACCGGGTTCGGCGCGCGTGACGGTAACCTCGTCGAACAGCGAAACAGCGTGAAAGACGTTCACGAGATCGTGGTATCCATCTTCCCGCGCTGGCCCCACCGCCAACTGGAGGTTCACCTTCGCGGGGACCCGAACGGTCACGGCGGTCATAGCGGTCACGAGTCCTAGATCGTAAAGGAAACCCCACCTGCGTGAACCATGTCCTGCAACGGGCTGCTTGTGCGGTTCGCGCACGACCCTCAGGATGGTGGGGACTCCTGGTGACGAACCCTCCCGGCGCAGCGCCGCCCCGAACCCCCGCACCGGGGCTCGATGGCCTGCGCGGGTGGGTATCCGGACACGATCCCCGCTACCTTTGGGGACCAGACGGAGTCAGATACCGTCACCGTCGCGGAGGGTCGCTTGCCGTCGGATGGGCTCCCGAAGAACCTGGAACCGTTGGCCGCCGGGGATCCGGCCACCATCGGTCCTTACGTGCTGGCCGGGAGACTGGGCAGCGGAGGAATGGGAACGGTCTACCTGGGCCGGTCCCCTGAGAAGGGTGCCCATGTCGCCATCAAGGTGATCCGGCCCGAACTGGCCTTCGACGAGGCGACGCGGGCCCGGTTCCGCGACGAGATGGAGAACGCCCGCCGGGTCGCCTCCTTCTGCACCGCCAAGGTCCTGGACCACGGTTCGTTCGAGAACCGGCCGTACATGGTGACCGAGTACATCGCGGGCACCGCCCTGGCCGAGCACATCGCCACGCACGGCCCGCTGGACTCCAGCACGCTGCACGGCTTCGCGCTCGGGATCGCCGCCGCGCTGGCGGCCATCCACGGCGCCGGCCTGGTGCACCGCGACCTCAAGCCCGCGAACGTGCTGCTGTCGCTGTCCGGCCCGCGGGTGATCGATTTCGGCATCGCCCGTGCGCTGAACACGGCGACCAACCACACCCAGACCGGCATCGTCATGGGCAGCCCCGGCTGGATGGCGCCGGAGCAGCTCCTCGAGGAGAAGGTCACCACGGCGGCCGACATCTTCGCGTGGGGCTGCCTGGTGGCGTTCGCCGGCACGGGCGCGCACCCCTTCGGCAACGGCGACGCCATGACCCTGGGCAAGCGGGTGCTGTTCGCCGAGCCGCAGATCACCGGCCTGGACAGCCCGCTGGACCGGCTGGTGGCCAAGGCGCTCGCCAAGGAGCCGGAGCGCCGTCCCAAGGCGCAGGACCTGCTGCTGGAGCTGGCCGGGGCCGGCGGCGACGCGAACACCCCCGACCCCAACGCCATGGTGAGCCACGCGCTGCACCAGTCGTGGCGGCCCAACCTGCCCCCGATGCCGCCCATGCCGCCGCAGGGGCCGCCCCCGGGCGCGCACCAGACGCTGACCGGGATGCGGCATCCGCACGCGCCCGGGCCCGGTCCGGCGCAGCCCTACCCGCCGCAGGGCGGGCAGCCGGGCGGCGGGCCGCACCCGGCGGGCGGGATGCCGCCCCAGCAGTCCCAGCAACCGCCGGGGCAGCCGCAGCAACGGATGCCCGCGCCCCCGGGTCACCACACCGGCCAGTTCCCGACGGTCTCCCCGCAGCACACCGGGCCCATCCCGCCGGTCGGGCCGCCCCAGGGACAGCCGAACCAGCAGCAGGCGCCGTCGCGGCCACAGGCGCAGCCCTACGTCCCGCCGGTGCCGCCGCCCCCGCACACCCCGCTGGAGCCGGCACGGCGTACCCGCTGGCTGGTGATCGCCGGGGTCGTGGCCGTCGTGCTGCTGATCCTGCTGTTCAGCACGCTCACCATGCTGAGCTCCAACGGGTTCAGCCTGCCGTGGAAGGACACCACCAGCGGCTCGCAGGACGAGCAGGCGGACGAGCAGCCGGGCTCCTCCGGCGCGCCGCAGTCCCCCGGAGCCGGCGCGGAGGAGGACGGCGGCGCCGACTCCGCCTCCGATGGCGTGCTGCGGTTCCAGCTCACCGACTACACCTGCACCACGCAGGTCGGCGGCCGGTCCGGGCTGCAGAACGGCCAGTACTGCGTCTTCTCGGTCGCGGCGCGCAACACCTCCGGCGACCCGGTGCGGATCCGCCCCGAGTGGCAGCTGCTCCAGGGATCGGGCGGCCAGCTGGCCCCCGCTGAGGACCCGAGCGCCGAGGAGGCGATGGCGCCCCTGTGGGGCTCCATCGAGCCCAATGAGCGCGCCGAGGGCGAGCTGGTGTTCATCGTGAACGACGGCGTGGAGCCGCTGCAGCTCGTCCTGCGCAGCCGCGAGAACGTGGAGGGCGCCCGCATCGACCTCAGCGGCGCCACCGAGCCGGCCTGAGCCGGTTCCCCCGCGCGGGGCTCCGGCGGCCCCGCCGCCCGCCCGGCTACCGCCCCGAAGCGGAGGGACCGGTGGCGGAACCGGCCGCCAGCTGCTCGGCGATCCGGGCGAACGCCACGATGTCCAGGGCCTCGCCGCGCGTCGACGGGTCGACGCCGGCCGCGCGCAGGGCGGCCTCGGCGGCCGGGGCGGATCCCGCAAGTGCGGCCAGCGCCGCGCGCAGCGTCTTGCGGCGCTGGGCGAACGCGGCGTCGATCACCGCGAACACCTCGGCACGGCTCACCGCGGCCGGCGGCGCCGGGCGGCGACGGAGTTCGACCAGGCCCGAGTCGACGTTGGGCGCCGGCCAGAACACGTTGCGTCCGATCGACCCGGCGCGGCGCACCTCGGCGTACCAGGCGGCCTTGACCGACGGCGCACCGTAGGTGCGGCTCCCGGGCCCGGCGGCCAGCCGGTCGGCCACCTCGGCCTGCACCATCACCAGCCCGCGCCGCAGCGACGGCAGCAGCTCCAGCAGGTGCAGCACCACGGGGACCGCGACGTTGTAGGGCAGGTTGGCCACCAGCGCGGTGGGCTCCGGGCCCGGGATCGCTGTGACGCGCATGGCGTCGGCGGTGACGACCTCCAGCCGGCCGGCGAGGTCCGGCGCGTGCTCGCGGACCGTGCCGGGCAGCGCCGCGGCGAGCGTCGGGTCGATCTCCACCGCCGTCACCCGCCGGACGTGCGGGAGCAGCGCCAGCGTCAGCGAGCCGAGCCCCGGCCCGACCTCGATCACCACGTCGTCGGCGCCGACACCCGAGACGCGCACGATGCGCCGCACCGTGCCCGCGTCGATGACGAAGTTCTGGCCGAGGGTCTTCGTCGGCCGGACGCCCAGCCGGCCGGCCAGCCGCCGGACGTCGGCCGGGGTGAGCAGGCGGGCGGGGTCGGCGGTGTCGGATCGGGTCACCATGCCATTTTCGCAGTCTCTGCGGCCGGCCCGCGCCGGAGGGCGGCGCGTCCCGCGAAAACGGGGTGCGTGGACCGCCCTCGTGGGGTTAGCGTCCGGGTCATGGAGCCCACCGAGCCCGCCGGATCCGGCGAGTCCACCGCAGGCCCCGACGCCCTGGGGACCGTTCGCGCGTACTACTCCGGCGGTCAGGAGCACGACCGGCTGCGGAGCGGAGTCGGCCGTCTGGAGCTGCTGCGCACCCAGGACGTCCTGCGCCGGTGGCTCCCCGCGGCACCGGTCTCCGTGCTCGACGTCGGCGGCGGCACCGGGGCGCACGCCCGCTGGCTGGCCGGCGACGGTCACCGCGTGCGGCTGGTCGATCCGGTGCCGGAGCACGTCGCGGTCGCCCGGCGGCTCCCGGGAGTGGCGGCCGTGGCCGGGGACGCCCGGGCCCTGGACGCCGACGACGAGTCATGGGACGTGGTACTCCTCTTCGGCCCGCTCTACCACCTCACCGACCCCGCCGACCGGGCCCGCGCCTGGCGGGAGGCGGTCCGGGTGGTCCGGCGCGGCGGGCTGGTGGCGGCGGCCACGGTCAGCCGCTTCGCCTCGCTGCACGACGGCATCCGGACCGGCCTGCTCTCCGACGACGCGTTCCGCGCCATGGTGCGGCGTGATCTCGCCGAGGGCCGGCACCGGCCACCGCCCGGCAGCCCGTGGTGGTGGTTCACCGACGTCCACCTGCACCACCCGGACGAGCCCCTGGCGGAGGCGCGGGCGGCCGGGCTGCCCGAGCCGCGGCGGTTCGCGGTCGAGGGACCGGCCGGGATGCTGCCGGACGCCGAGGTCGACGCCTGGCTGGACGACCCGGAACGGCGCCGGCGCCTGCTGTGGGCGCTGCGTCAGGTGGAGTGCGAGCCGTCGGTGATGGGAGTGTCCAACCACATGCTGACGCTCGCGCGGCGGCCCTGACCGCGCATCGCCCGACACCTGAGGAGACGCCCTCCGGCACTCCCGTCCCCGGCCCGGGAGACCCGAAGGGGCCCGCCCGGATCGGGCGGGCCCCTTACTCGTCAGGGACCGGCGGGAAGCGTTGCGGACGCCGCTCAGTCGAACAGGTGCACGCCGCACTCCGGCCACTGGCCCTGCCAGTTGCCGTTGACCAGGTTGTACAGCGTCTTGGCCCGCATGGTCTGCTCATCGGGGCTGGCCTCGCTGGGCAGGCCGCTGCCCCCGGCGGACTCCCAGGTGGCCTGCGAGAACTGGTAGAGGCCGTAGTACCCGGCCGGGTTCACCGCGGTGGGGTCGCCGCCGGACTCGCACTGGGCCAGCGCCGCCCAGTTGAGGCTGTCCGCCTCGCCGCCGACGTTGGGGCTGACGTCCTCCTTGGTGCCGATCTCGACGATGCCGTCGACCGGCTCCTCGATGATCTCCTCCTCGATGACGTACTCGGTCTCCTGACCGTCGCGCATGATCATCGCGGTGGTGACCTCTTTGAGCCCGTCCTTGGGCTCCTGGATGACGTTCTCCTCGCCCTTCTCCAGGTCGGGGTTCTCGCGCTCCTCGACCTCGGCCTCGATCGGGACCTCTTCGGTCTTGGGCTCGGTGAGCATCTGCATGACCTTGACGACCATGCCGTCGGTGGGCTCCTCGTCGGCGGCCGGACTCACCTTGTCGTGCTCGCCGAGCTCGATGCCGTTCTCCGTCAGCAGTTCACCGACCGTCGCGGCGGTGGTGTCCACCTCCAGCCGCACCCGGTCCCGGAGGATGACGACGTGCTGGCCCCTGCTGGCCTCGACATCCAGCCCGGACACCGGCACCTCGGCGGCGCGGTCCACCGACAGTTCCAGGGCCTCCTCGCCCATGCCGATCTGGTCGAGCGCCTCGCCGACGGTCAGCGCGGTGACCCAGTGGGTCTGCTCTTCGCCGTCGATGTCCAGGGTGAGCTGGCGGCCGCTGCGCACCAGCACCTGGGCGCCCTGGCCCAGCTCCGTGTCGAGGGACGGGGCCACGGCGTCGTGCTCGCCGAGCTCCACCCCCGCGGAGTCCAGCACCTCCTGGACGGAGGCGCCGAAGGTGTGCACGGTCTCGCTCTCGCCGTCCACGACCAGCGAGATGCGCTTGTCCATGGCGAAGGCGGTCCCGCCCCCCATGGCGATGAGCACCGCGGCGACCGCCGCGCCGATCACCACCGGGCGCGACCTGCGCGACATCGGCGGCAGCTGGGGAAGCTTGGGCAGGGACAGCCGCGGCCCGGACTTCGCTTTCCTCGCCTTCCTGCCCGGCTGGCGTGCCGGTGGCGGCCCGGTCCGCGGCGAGCGGTTCGGGTCCGGCGGGGAGTTGCGCGGCGCCCGGCGGGAGCCGCGGGAACGTGACGACCCAGTACGCACGATTTCAGACCTTCGCGATCACGGGGAGCAGGGGGCCGGGAGCGGATTCCCGGTTCAGAACCGTGGCGGCTTGAGGTGCCCTCGCCCGGCCGGAACGCCGGGTGCGCGGCTCGCTCGCCTGCCACACGGTGATTCAGAGATATCGGGAAGTTACCACAGGGACCGTATCCGCGCTTTGGGAATGGCGGTTTTTCCGGTTTCCCGGGTTCCCGGTTTTCGGCGGATCGCACGGCCGTCCGGCGCGATTCGGACGCCTTCCGGCGCGCACCGGCCGACGGATCGGCAGAATGGAACCCCGGCGCGTCCGGCGAGATGTCCCCCGGCACGGAAGGTGCGCACTCATGGGCCCGTTGCACGGAATCCGGATCGTGGAGTTCGCCGGCATCGGCCCCGGCCCGATGGCCGCGATGCTGCTCGCCGATCTCGGCGCGAGCGTCATCCGGGTGGACCGGCCGGAGGCGGCGGCGTCCGGCGCACCCCGCCCGCACATGAGCGCCGGCCGGCCGGTGGCCGGACTCGACCTGAAGTCCGAGGCGGGGCTACGCGACGCGCGCACGCTCGTCGCGGCGGCCGACGTCGCCCTGGAGGGCTTCCGCCCCGGCGTCATGGAGCGGCTCGGCCTGGGGCCGGACGACTGCCTGGCCGCGAACCCCGGCCTCATCTACGCGCGCATGACCGGATGGGGGCAGGACGGCCCGCTGGCCGACCGTGCCGGGCACGACATGAACTACATCTCGCTGAACGGCGCCCTGCACAGCTTCGGCCGGGCGGACTCGGGTCCGGTGCCGCCCGCCAACCTGGTGGGCGACTTCGGCGGCGGCGCGCTCTTCGTCGTCACCGGGATCCTCGCCGCGCTGGTGGAGCGGCAGCGGTCCGGCCGCGGGCAGGTGGTGGATGCCGCCATGGTGGACGGCAGCGCCTTCCTGATGTCGATGATCCTGGACGACCGCGCCCGTGGGGCGTGGCGGGACGAGCGCGGCACCAACTACCTCGACACCGGGGCACCCTGGTACGACGTGTACGCCTGCGCCGACGGCGGGTACGTGTCGGTCGGCTGCATCGAGCCGAAGTTCTACACCGCCTTCCTCGCCGGCCTGGGGCTGGCGGAGGCCGATCTTCCGGACCGGATGGACCCGCGGAACTGGCCGGGGCTGCGCGACCGCTTCGCGGCGGTCCTGCGCACGAGGTCCCGCGACGAGTGGGCCGAGGCGTTCGCCGGCACCGACGCCTGCGTCCAGCCGGTGCTCTCGCTCGCCGAGGCCCCCGACCACCCGCACGTCCGCGCCCGAGGCACGCTGCGGCGGGACGGCGACCGGATCTACGCCGGACCGGCGCCGCGGTTCGGCCGCACGCCCGGCGCGGTCACCCGCGCTCCGGACTTCCCCGAACCGGAGCTCTCGGACGTGCTGGCCGAGTGGGGCGTGGACGCCGATCTCGGCGGTGCCCGGGGATGACGGCGGCTGCCCGGCGCGGCGGGTGACGCCTGGCCGCGCTACAGCCCGAACACGCGCGCCGCGTTGGCCGCGACCGCCGCGGCCAGCTCGTCCTCGGCCATCCCCTTGGTCTCGGCGAGAGCGCGGAGGGTGTACGGGATGAGATACGGCGCGTTCGGCCGCCCCCGGTACGGCTTGGGGGTGAGGAACGGGGCGTCGGTCTCGACCAGGACGAGTTCCGGCGGCGCCACGGCGGCGGCGTCGCGCAACTGCTGGGCGCTGGCGAAGGTCACGTTGCCGGCGAAGCTCATGTAGTAGCCGCGTTCGGCGCACACCTTGGCCATGTCGGCGTCGCCGGAGAAGCAGTGGAACACCACGGTCTCGGGCGGCCCCTCCTCCGGGAGGATCCGCAGCACGTCGTCGTGGGCGTCGCGGTCGTGGATCATCAGCGCCCGGCCGTGCCGCCGGGCGATGTCGATGTGCCGCCGGAACGACTCCTGCTGCGCGGCCACGCCCTCGGGACCGGTGCGGAAGTAGTCCAGGCCGGTCTCGCCGACCGCGCGCACCTGGGGCAGCGCGGCGAGCCGGTCGATCTCGGCGAGCGCGGCCTCCAGCGCCGACGGCCCGCCGGGCGGGCGGTGCGCGCCGGACCAGTCGGTGTCGGCGGCCTCGACACCGGCCGCGCCGTCGCCGTGCACGATGCGCGGCGCCTCGTTGGGATGCAGCGCCACGGCGGCCCACACCGTCGGGTGCTCGGCCGCGATCTCGGCGGCCCAGCGGGAGGACGGCAGGTCGCAGCCGACCTGGATGAGCGGGGTGACGCCGACGGCCGCCGCGGCCGCGATGATCTCGGGCACGGCGGGGGTCTGCATGTCCATGTGGGTGTGGCTGTCCGGGACCGCCACGCGGAGCGGTTCGGGCGCGGGCGGCGGCGTCTGGGCGTTGCGGTTGCGAACGGCCTCGCCGCTGCGCTTGCTCATCGGAGTGTCTTCTCCTCTGGTGTCCTCTGGCGGTGCGGCCGGTGCCGGGGACCCGGCCCGGGCCGGCCGTGCGGCGGCCGGCCCGGGCGGATCCGTGCTACTCGTCCTCGGCCAGCTCCAGGCGCCGGAAGATGGGGGACGGCGCGGTGACGCGCTCGCCGCCCTCCCCGGTCTGCGCGAGGATCTCGGCGGCCGAGCCCGGCAGGAACGGGGTGAGCAGCTCGCCGAGCCGGCGGCAGGTGTGCACGAGTTCGGCCAGGACGGCGTCCAGCGCGTCGGGGGCGGCGCCCTCCTTGCGCTCGGCCTTGGCCAGCGCCCAGGGCGCGGCCGCCTCGACGTAACGGTTGCCAGCGTCGCCGAGGTCGGTGATGACCTCGGCCGCCCGCCGGAAGTCGAACGCCGCCATGGCCTCGTCGATCCGGCCGGCGGCCGCGTCGCGTGCCGCCCGGAGGCCGGTGGCCGCCTCGTTGCGCTCGGGCAGCGGCGGGATGGCGCCGTCGCGGTACTTGTTCACCATGGAGACGGTGCGGTTCACGAGGTTGCCGATGTTGTTGGCCAGGTCCTCGTTGTTGCGGGTGACCAGGCGCTGGTCGGTGTAGTCGGTGTCACCGGCGCGCGCGACGTCGCGCAGCATCCACCAGCGCAGGGCGTCGGTCCCGAACCGCTCGGCGATCTCCGCCGGGTCCTTGGCGTTGCCGGCCGACTTGCTGATCTTCTGGCCGTCGGCGGTGAGGTACTCGTGCACGAAGATCGTGCTCGGCAGCCGCAGCCCGGCCGAGAGCAGCATGGCCGGCCAGTAGACGGCGTGGAACCGGATGATGCCCTTGCCGATGACGTGCACGATCTCGTCGCCGTCGGTCCACCAGTGCGCGAAGCCGGAGTCGTCGCTGCCGTAGCCGGGAGCGGTGATGTAGTTGGCGAGCGCGTCGTACCAGACGTAGATGACCTGCTCGGGGTCGCCGGGCACCGGGATGCCCCAGCCGCGTGCCCGCTTCATGCTGCGGGAGACGCTGAAGTCCTCCAGCCCCGACTCGACGAAGGAGAGCACCTCGCGCTTGCGGGAGGCGGGCTCGATCAGCAGTTCGTCGGAGGAGATGAGGCCGATGAGCTGCTGCTGGTAGCGGCTGAGCCGGAAGAACCAGTTGTTCTCCTCCACCAGGTCCGGGCGGACCAGGTGCTCCGGGCACAGGCCGTCGGCCAGCTCCTCCTCGGTGTAGAACTGCTCGCAGCCGTAGCAGTACAGCCCGGTGTAGCTCTTGCGGTAGAAGTCGCCGTTGGCGGCGCAGGCGTCCCACAGCTTCTCGACTCCGGGCCGGTGCCTGGGGTCGGAGCTGGTCCGGATGAAGTCGTCGAACCGCAGGTTCAGCGGCTGCTGCAGGCCGAGGAACCGCTCGGCGACCCGTGCCACGTACTCGGTCGGGCTCACGCCCTCGGCCTCGGCGCTCTGCACGTTCTTCAGCGCGTTGTCGTCGGTGCCGGTCTGGGCGCGTACCTCGTCGCCGCGCTGCCGCCGGTGGCGGGCGAGCACGTCGACCTGGAGCAGTTCAAGCGCGTGCCCGACGTGCGGCCTGCCGTTCACGTAGGGAATGGCGGTCATGACGAAGTAACGACTCATCGGCAACCTTTCCGCCCCACCGACGCCCGATCCGCGGAGGCACCGGCCGGGCCTCCTCAAGCGGTGGGTTCAGGGCACGCGCGGGAGGCCGGAGACCATCATCATCCGGCTCGCCATCATGGCCATGCGTGCCCGCTGCATGCCTGTAATGCTACATCCGGCGCGGGGTGCTCCCCGGCGTGCCGGAACATCGCCGGTGCGAGGCGGGGTCGGCCCGCCGTCCGAGGTCAGAAACACACCGTGTGCACGCCGCAGGCCGTTCCCGGCACACCTGCGGATAGGGTATGGGGCCAGAGTCCGTCGTCACCCCGCCCATGCCCGGAGTAACCGGAGGAAGGTGCCCACCGCGGTGTTCCGTGCCCTGGCCACGCTGCTGATCGCAGTGCTGTTCGGTGTGGGAGCCTCCGTGGCGAGTGAACGGAGCGTCATCGCCTCCGTGGCGAGTGAACGGAACGCCGCCGCCTCCGTGGCGAGTGAACGGAGCCCTTCCGCCGCGGGTGAGCGGGGGGAGAGCACGCCGGTCCCGGGCACGCCCGCCGAGCACCGGACGGTCACGGTCGGGTTCGGTCCGCACGCCGTCGTCGGCCCGGCCCAGGACTCGGCCTCGGTGTCGCTCGCGCTGGCCAAGTGGGGCGGCGACCAGCGCCCGGTGGCCCGCGATCTGGCCGACGGCTACCTGCCCGGCCAGGTGGGGCTTCCCGGCCGCACGGGCCGCTGGGAGCGGGTGCCGCCGCCGGTACCGGCCGCCCGGACCGGCGTTGACGACACCGGCCGGCTCCCACAGGGCCGTGCCCCGCCTCCCACGACGCGCACCTGAGCCACGCCCGGCGTGGACCGTCGTGCGCACCCGCTTTCCCTCCGGCAGGCGCCGGACGTCCACCCAGTCGTGAGAGGTTTTTCCATTGTCCAGTTCTGCGGGAGCAGGCGGCCGCTGGTTGCGCGGCGTCATCTCCCTGGTCATCGTGGTCGCCGCCTTCGGCGCCGCGTGGTTCGTACCGCCCAAACTGGGGCTCGACCTCAGTGGGGGCACGCAGATCGTCCTGGAGACGCGGGACGGTGAGGACGGCACCGAGGCCAACGCCGAGAACACCGACCAGGTCGTCGAGGTTCTCCGCCAGCGTGTCGACCGCCTCGGTGTCAGCGAGGCGACCATGTCGCGTTCCGGTGAGAACCGGATCATCGTCGAGCTGCCCGGTGTGCAGGACCCCACCGAGGCCGCCGAGATCATCGGCCAGACCGCCCAGCTGACCTTCCACCCGGTCGTCGGGGTGGCCCCGAGCGGCGGCACCGGCGTGCAGGCGCCTCCGGGCACCGGCGCCGCCGACGCGCCGGCCGACAACGCCAATGCGCCGTCCTCGCACGCGGCCGCGCCCGCCTCGTCGTCCGATGAGCAGGGCGGCGACGGCTCCGACGGTGGCGCCGGGGATCTCTCCGAGGAGGAGCTGCAGCAGCTGCTCGGCGGGCAGAGCGGCACCGGCGCCCCCGCGGACCAGGCGGCCGATCCCGAGGACGTCGCGCTGACCCTGCCCGACGACCAGGGCCAGCAGCTTCAGCTCGGCCCGGCGGCGATCAACGGCGACGCGGTCTCCAGTGCCGAGGCCGGCCTGGACCAGTACCAGACCAACTGGATGGTCAACGTCAGCTTCCAGGGCGAGGGCCGCGACGCGTGGAAGGAGCTGACCGGTCAGGCCGCGTGCAATGACCCGAACACTCCGCAGCGCCGCATCGCCATCGTGCTGGACGACCAGATCATCTCCTCGCCGGAGGTGCAGACCGACGTGGCGTGCGACGTCGGCATCACCGGCGGCTCCACCAGCATCACCGGGCAGTTCGACCAGGAGAGCGCCAACGACCTGGCGGTGCTGATCGAGGGCGGTTCGCTGCCGCTGCCGGTGCAGGAGATCCAGCGCCAGACGGTGGGCCCGACCCTGGGCGCCGAGGCCATCAAGGCCAGCTTCATCGCGGGCGGGGTCGGCCTGCTGCTGACCGCGCTGTACATCTGCGTCACGTACCGGCTCGTCGGCTTCCTGGCGTCGCTGGCGCTGGCCTGCTACACGCTGATCGCCTACGCGGCGCTGGTGGGGCTGGGGGCGACCCTGACGTTGCCGGGCCTGGCCGGGTTCGTGCTCGCGATCGGTATGGCGATCGACGCCAACGTGCTGATCTTCGAACGGGCCCGTGAGGAACACCAACGGCAGGAGCGGGTCTACGCGACGAACAAGTCGGCCGGCATGGTGGACGCCACCGAGGCCGAGACCGCGCAGGCCGAGGCCGGGGTGCTGTCGCGGCGCCGCCGCCGGGCGATTCCCCCCAACCTGCACAAGGCGTTCGTCACGGGCACCGAGCGGGCGTGGAGCGCGGTGCTGGACACCAACATCACCACGCTGATCGCGGCCGCGCTGCTGTTCTTCCTCGCCACGGGCACCGTGCAGGGCTTCGGCGTGACGCTGGGCCTGGGCACCGTCGCGTCGATGATCTCGGCGCTGGTCATCGCCCGGGTGTTCGTGGAGTGGGCGGTCCGCCGCAAGGTGGTCCGCAACCACCCCGCCATCAGCGGTATCTCGCGGATCAGCAAGGTGCGCGCGTGGCTGGTCGAGCGCAACCCGGACCTGATGAAGCGCAGCGCGCTGTGGCTCGGCATCACCGGGCTCGTCGTGGTGGTGGCCGTCGCCGGCATGGTGATCCGGCAGCCCAACTTCGGCGTGGAGTTCACCGGCGGCCGGGTGATGGACTTCACGGTGAGCGAGCCGATCAGCGTCAACGACGCCCGCGAGGTCGTCGCCGACGCCGGCTTCCCCGAGGCCGTGGTGCAGGAGTCGGGCGACGGCGACATCGCCGTGCGCACCGGCCAGATCTCCGATGCCGAGGCGCAGCAGATCCAGGACGCGCTCGGCGAGGAGGCCGGGAACGTCGACCGGGTCAGCGACGAGCTGATCGGCCCGAGCATGGGCAACGAGCTGCGGAACAAGGCGCTCTTCGCGCTGGTGGCCGCGCTCGTGCTGCAGATGGCCTACCTCGCGTGGCGGTTCCGCTGGTCGTTCG
This sequence comes from Marinactinospora rubrisoli, assembly GCF_042664915.1. NCBI lineage: Bacteria > Bacillati > Actinomycetota > Actinomycetes > Streptosporangiales > Nocardiopsidaceae > Marinactinospora > Marinactinospora rubrisoli. Next base: position 627,565 of record NZ_JBHTBH010000001.1, on the reverse strand, counting down.
GCCTGGCCACGATGCTGGCCCTGGCGTTCGACCTGGTCCTGGTCATCGGCCTGTTCTGCTGGCTGGGCAAGCCGATCGACGGCGTGTTCCTGGCGGCCCTGCTGAGCGTCATCGGCTTCTCGGTGAACGACTCGGTGGTGGTCTTCGACCGGGTCCGGGACGAGTGGGCCCACGATCCGAAGTCGCCGTTCAGGCGGATCGCCAACAACGCGATCCTGCACACGCTGCCGCGGACGGTGAACTCCGGTATCGGTGCCCTCTTCATCCTCGCCACGCTCGCGATCTTCGGCGGTTCGTCGCTGACGGACTTCTCGATCGCGATGCTGGTGGGTCTGGTCTCGGGCATGCTGTCCACGATCTTCGTGGCCACACCGCTGGCGATCTGGCTGCAGAAGTACGACCGGACGCCGCCGCCGCACGTGGTGCGGGAGAAGAAGACCAAGCAGCGCAGGGAACTGCGCACCGCCCGTGAGCAGAGCGACGGCGCGGTGGTCTGACGGCCGGACCGGCTGAACCACTGGAGGGGACGGGCGGCGCCCGTCCCCTCCGTGCGTCCGGAGTCGGCGTTAGGTCGCCTGGAGGTACCGGCCACTCATCCGGTCCCCGCCGGGCACGGGACCGCTGCTGACCGAAGAGTTCATCGCCCTGGGGAGAAAGCCGCCGCGGGCTTGGGCCATATCCCGCTCCGGCCGGTTCACCGGGGCGCCCGGACCAGGGGCGAAAGCGCTCCCGTCCTGGCCGTGGCCGGGGATCGAGGCGGTTGATCCGGGCCTGGACGAACCGGCTCGATCTGGAGCGCCACCGAGCGCGCGGCACCGAGGAACCGTGGGCCCGGGGGTGTCAGCGCGTCCGCGCGCTCACCGCGATAGGACACGACCGGCGCCCGGTCGACCGGTCGCCGGCCGCTGACGGCCTCTGAACAGCGCGCACGGCCTCCGGCAACGAGCTAGCGGTGCACGGCGTCGTACACCTCGCGTTTGGGCAGGCCGGTCTCCCTCGCCACCTCCTGGATGGCCTGCTTGCGCGGGACCCCGGACGCCTCGCGCCCGGCGACGGCCGCGGCGAGGGCGGCCGGGTCGCGGTCGGTGGCCGCGGGTGCGGTCCGGCCCGCAACGACCACGGTGATCTCGCCGCGCACCTCGCCCCGCGCCCACTCGGCGAGGTCGCCGAGCGGGGCCCGGCGCACCTCCTCGTAGGTCTTGGTGAGTTCGCGGCACACCGCGGCCCGCCGGTCGGCGCCGAAGGACTCGGCCATCGCCCGCAGGGTGGCGGCCAGCCGGTGCGGGGATTCGAAGAACACCATGGTGCGGCGCTCGTCGGCGAGTTCGGTCAGCCGGGCGGCCAGCCCGCGGCGCGGCGGGAACCCTTCGAAGCAGAAGCGGTCGGTGGGCAGCCCGGAGAGCACCAGCGCCGTGGTGACGGCGGACGGCCCCGGGATCGCGGTGACCGGTACCCCGGCGTCGACGCACGCGGTGACCAGCCGGTATCCGGGGTCGGACACCCCGGGCATGCCGGCGTCGGTGACGACGAGCACGTCACGGCCGGCGAGCAGGTCGGCGACGAGCTCGGTGGCGCGCCGCCGCTCGTTGGCGTCGTAGTAGGAGACCACCCGTGCGCCCGCCTCCCCGCCGAGCCGGACCCCGATGCGGGCGGCGAACTGCCGCAGCCGCCGGGTGTCCTCCGCCGCGATGATCCCGGCGCCCTCCAGGGCCGCGCGCAGCCGTGGCGGTGCGTCGTCGGCCTGCCCGATGGGCAGCCCGGCCAGCGTCAGCGTCCCCGGCGTCGGCCCCTCCGTCGCGGCATGTGTCACATTCCACTCCTTTCGGCGCGTTACGGTGGGTGGCAGCCTCCGGGGCGGGAACGGAAGACCCGTTCTTCCGCGTCGGGGGACGGACCGCCCACCGGGCTCCGACCGCCGCGCGCGGTCCCGGGTCCCCGAGATGATCTCCGCGCGCGTCCGCGCCGCCGACACTCCCCGATCTAGTATGGCCGCGATGTCCACCACAGCCCCTTCCCCCGGCCGCACGCCGGAGTCAGCCGCCGCCTCGACCATGCGCGCGCGGCTGGCGCCGCCGATGCCCCGTCCCGCCTGGATCGGCTGGCTGGGCGCGCTGCTCGTGGCGGTCTTCGCCGGTGCCCTGCGGTTCATCCGCCTGGGCGAGCCGGCCGAGATCTACTTCGACGAGACCTACTACGCCAAGGACGCGTTCGCGCTGCGCACGTTCGGTGTGGAGCACGAGACGGTCGACAACGCCGACGCCATGCTGGCCCAGGGCGTGCACGACATCTGGACGGGCACCGGCGACTTCGTCGTGCACCCGCCGGTGGCCAAGTGGATGATCGCCTTCGGCGACCTCCTGTGGGGGCTGCTGCCGTTCGGGGAGTCGATGTCGCCGACCGGCTGGCGGGTGGCGGCCGCGTTCGTCGGCGCGCTGTCCGTGCTGCTGCTGGCGCGCATCGCGACCCGGATGACGCGTTCGGCGCTGCTCGGCTGCTCCGCCGGCCTGATCATGGCGCTGGACGGCCTGCACTTCACCATGAGCCGCATCGCCATGGTGGACATCTTCCTCACCTTCTGGATCCTCGCCGGATTCGGCTGCCTGGTGCTGGACCGGGACCGGACCCGGGCCCGGCTGGCCGGCCTCGCCGACTCCGGACGGGCGTCGGTGGGCTGGCTGGGCGTGCGGTGGTGGCGGCTGGCCGCCGGTGTGTGCCTGGGCCTGGCGTGCGGGACGAAGTGGTCGGCGCTGCTCTACGTGGCGGTGTTCGGGCTGCTCACGGTGGCCTGGGACTACGGCGCGCGGCGCAGCGTGGGCCAGCGCCGGGTGGCCGGGCGCTGGTTCCTCATCGACGCGGTCCCGGCGTTCTTCCAGGTCGTCGGGGTGGGTGCGGTGACCTACCTGGCCACGTGGACGGGCTGGCTGCTCAGCCCGATCGGCTGGGGCCGGCAGTGGGCGGCCGAGCACACCACCGGATTGTGGGCGGAACTCCCGGCTCCGGTGCTCGCCGTGGTGAACCCGCTGCGCAGCCTGGTCCACTACCACGCTGAGATGTTCGCGTTCCACGAGGGCCTGTCGGCCGCGCACGACTACGCGTCGCGTCCGTGGGACTGGATCATCATGCGGATGCCGGTGGCGTTCTACTACGACGGCGACGACCCGGGCTGCGGCGCCGCCGACTGCTCCAGCGCGATCCTGGGCATCGGGTCGCCGGCCGTGTGGTGGCTGTCGATCGTCGCCTGCCTGGTGATGCTGGGCTGGTGGGTGACCTACCGCGACTGGCGGGCCGGCGCCGTGCTGCTCGGGGTGGCGGCGGGCTGGCTGCCGTGGTTCGCCTTCCCCGACCGCACGATGTTCGTCTTCTACGCGCTGCCGATGCTGCCGTTCCTGGTGCTGGCCCTGGTGCTGTCGCTCGGGCTGGCCATGGGACCGGGTCCCGCGGATCCGCTCTTCTCTCCGCGCCGCCGGATCGCCGGGGGCGTGCTGTACGGCGTGGTGATGCTGCTCGTGGTGGCGAACTTCGGCTACCTGTACCCGGTGCTGAGCGCCGAGGTGATCCCGTACGAGCAGTGGGCGGACCGGATGTGGTTCGACACCTGGATCTTCGGTAACGCGACACCGGAGTAGCCGCGGCACGGCACCGGGGAACTCGGGGATCTCTCCCGGGAGACCCGGGCGCAATGCCGTGAAATGTCGGCGTTTCCTCCACGATTTTCCTCGGCTGAAACCCTCGGCAACCCCGTGACCCGGCTGGTAGTTTGGGGAGCGGTTGCGGTTGTAGTTTCCATGGATGCCTCAGGCGCCTCGCGGAACTTCACGTGGGCGCTGGTTCGATGGGCGGAAACTCCCGGGGATGGGCGCTCAGCAGCCCGAGACCAGCAGGGTGCGGTCTCGTTGTAGTCCCCAAAGGGAGAGCAGATGGCTCAGGGCACCGTGAAGTGGTTCAACTCTGAGAAGGGTTTCGGGTTCATCGCTGTTGAAGGCGGCGGCCCGGACGTGTTCGTTCACTACTCGGCGATCGCGGGTACCGGCTTCCGGAACCTGGAAGAGAACCAGTCGGTCGAGTTCGAGATCACGCAGGGACCGAAGGGCCCGCAGGCGTCCGACGTGCGCCCGGTCTAACGTTCGCTGTATCGTTTCTCGGCCCTTCGCCCGGCGTCCGGGCGGAGGGCTTTTCGTTTCCGTGGCGTCCGGGGCCCGATGTCCGCGGCGGCTCAGCGGCCGGCGGACGCCGGCGGGTCCGTGGTGGCCCGCGCGGCATCGTCCGGCCCGTTATCCCCCGCGTTACCCGACAGCCGTCTCACCTCGGCGGCGAGCCGCGCCACCTCGTCCGTCAGCGCGGTCAGCCGCAGCATGACCGCCTCGTGCTGGCGCAGTTCGAGCTCCTGGTCCTCCTCCCACCGCTCGGCGCTGACCTCCTGCTCCATGGAGGTGACGATGACGCCGATGATGAGGTTGAGCACGATGAACGCGCTGACCACGATGAACCCGACGAAGAACACCCACGCGTACGGCGCCTCCTCGATCACCGAGTCGGAGATGTCCGGCCAGTTCTCGGTGGTCAGCAGCATGAACAGCGTGTACAGGGTGGTGCCCAGGTCACCGAAGTAGTCCGGTGAGATGTCCTCGAACAGGCTCTCGCCGAGCACCGCCGAGGTGTACATGATCACGAAGAGCAGCCCGATGACGGTTCCCAGGCCCGGAACCGAGCGGAACAGCGCCCCGACGATCTCCCGCATCTGCGGGATCACGCTGATGAGCCGCAGCAGCCGCAGGACCCGGAGCAGCCGCAGCACCGAGAAGCCGCCGGTGACCGGTATCACCGCGATCCCGATCACGAACAGGTCGAACCAGTTCCACGGGTCGCGGAAGAACGCCAGGCGGTAGGCGAACAGCCGCAGGAGGAGCTCGACGACGAAGAGCGCCACGAACACCCGGTCGGCCAGCGCGAAGTAGTGCCCGTACCGGCCGAACACGTCCTCATAGGTCTCCATCCCGAGCGAGACGCCGTTGAGCACGATCACCGCGATGACCGCGTTCTGGAACCACCGCGCCTCGACCATCGCCCGCACCTGCTCGCGCGGCGTGCCTTCTCCCACAGTTCCCCTCCGTACCGGCTGCTCCGCTGCCCGGATCCGAACCTCGCCACCCTAACGTTGCGCGGTCCCGTGCCTCCGTAGCGGTGTGCGCCTGCGGGGGCGGCGCGGCGGTCGCTCCGGGGGTGTCCCCGATGCCCCGGAGCCCACCCGCCGGGGACCTTAAGCTGGAACGGTTCGGCCGACCAAGGGGGACCCGGACAGTGACGTTCCGCAACGCTACGTCCGCAGCCGGCTGGTGGCGCCCGCACGTTCTGGGGCTGGCCGTCGCCACGGCCGCGCTCGCCGCCGTCACCTGGCAGGTGGTGTCCGGCGGCCCGCTCACCGTGCTCGACTGGCCGGTGCACGAGGTCGTGGACGCCCGTCAGCCCACCGGGGCGCCGCTGGCGCTCTGCGTGGCGGTCGCCCGGCTCGGCCAGCGCTGGCTCACCGCGCCGGTGCTGCTGGGTCTCGCCGCCTGGGTGAGCTGGCGGCGGCGCGACCGGCGGCCACTGCTGGCCGCGGCCACCGGCCTGGCCTCGCTGGCGGTGGCGGGCACCCTGCTGAAGGTCGCCGTCGGCCGCACCCCGCCGGTGGTGGGCCTGGACGCCGTCAGCCCCGGCCTGGAGAACGTGGCCGCCTGGCTGGCCGCCGTGCTCTCTCCGGGCGGACCGCCCTACGACGGCTTCGTCTCCTTCCCCTCCGGTCACACCGCCAACGCCGCCCTCACCTACCCGCTGCTCGCCTGGCTGCTGTTCGGGCGCAACGGCCGGTGGCCCGACCCGCGAGCGCTGCGGTGGGCGCTGGCCGGCGCGGCGGTTCCGGTCCTCGCCGTCGGTGTGATGATGACGGTGCTCGACTACCACTGGGCGAGCGAGGCGCTGGGCGGCTGGGCGCTGGGCATCGCGGTGGCGCTGCTGGGCAGGCTCGCTCTGGGGCCGGGAGACACCGGTGCCGTGCCGCCCGGAATCGCGCCGCCGACCGGCCGCCGCGTCCCGGCCGACGCCGGATTCCCCGGCCCCACCGGCCCCGCCGCGCGGTCCGCCGATCCCCCCTGAGCCGCTGTGTCCCGCCGCCGGGATACCGGCTACCCTGCTATCGGCGCAGACAGGCAAGCCAGTCCCCTGGAGGAGTGCGCATGTTCAACATCGGGGGGTGGGAGATCATCACCCTCGCGCTGCTCGCGCTCCTGATCTTCGGGCCGGAGCAGCTTCCCAAGGCCGCGCAGCAGGCCGGCCGCATGCTGCGGCAGCTGCGCCGTATGGCCGACAGCGCCAAGAACGACATCCAGGAGGGGCTGGGGCCGGAGTTCCGGGACTTCGACGTCCAGGACCTGAACCCCAAGCGATTCGTGCAGAAACACTTCTGGGAGGAAGAGGAGGAGGCGGCGCCCCGGCGGGCCACCGCGCAGCTGAACGGCCGTCGGCCGCCTTTCGACGACGAGGCCACCTGAGCCCGCCGGTCCCGCGCTCCGGCCGGGTGCCGGGGCGATCGCACGGGTGCCATGAGCCTCATCCGAACATCAGCACGAGGAAGAGCAGCAGCGCGAGCGTGATCAGGGAGCCGACGATCACCACCGCCGAGCCCGCGGTCAGCGCCAGCACCTCGGCGGTGAGCGTGCCGGCCACGGCCGCGAACGCCCATGGCCAGCGAGGTTTGGGCTCCCACCCGTAGCGGTGCTCACGGTGGACGCTAACCAGCGCGGCCACTCCGACCAGCGCCCAGAACACCACGTGTTCGGCGAACCGCACGGCGGTGGAGACGTACTCGGCCGACCCCGCCGCCACCATCACGAACAGCACCGTGCCGGTGGCCAGACCCCAGAACCCGTTGCGGCGCTCCTGGACGATCGGCTTCAGCCGGGCCGGGGTCAGCCGCCGCAGTGGGGGATGCGCGGGTTCCGGCGGCCGGGCCGGATCGCCGGGGCCGCCGTGGTGGCCCGAAGGACCGTCCACGCGGGTGGTCGCTTCGTCCTGCCTCGGCCAGTTGTCGGCGGTGTGCCGCGGCCACACCTCGGTGGGGGCGGCGTCGTCGGAGTCGGCCCCGCCGGGCCGCCAGAGGCCGGCGGCCGGATCCGGCCACGAATCCGGCGCGCCCGGATCATCGGGACGTCCGCGGTCCACCCCGCACCACCCGCTTCCCGCGTGTGACGGCCGCCGCCCGCGCGGCCCTCGGCTCGCCGGTGCCGCGGCCGGGCCGGAGGGACGGTGGGACGGCGGTCCGCCCGCTCCGCCGTTGTCTCGCACAGGAACATGACCCGTTCCGGGGACGGCGAACCGTCGTTCGGCCGCCTCGAAAGGGACATCTGGCGGTCACGCCAGCCCGGCACCGCCCCCTGTCAAGCGCGGAAGGCGGGGCGGCCGGGTGCCGCTGGCCACACCGTCGCGCCGCGTCCGCCGGACCGCCCGGCGGACGCGGGCGGGGCCGTCAGGCCAGCGGCTGCTCCTGCGGTGTCCGCCTCGGCAGCGCCATCTCGCCGGCGGGGATGGTGTAGCGGGCGAGCGTCTCGACGCCCGCTCCCGGCCGGGTCACGTACGGCAGGATCCGGAAGTCGGCGGTGAGGCTCTCGCGGGTGGCCTCGCAGCGCAGGTAGCCCCGCCGGGCGTTGTACAGCCGCACGTGCGGGTTCTGCAGCCAGATCGGCGCCAGGTCGTCGCTGGCCGAGCCGTCGCGGTCGGAGCTGATCGAACTGCCCACGAGCTCCACCCCGACGGTCCGGGAGTCCGGGTCGTCGAAGTCGGCCTTGATCTCGGCGGCCACGCTGCGGTGGATGTCGCCGGTGAGCACCACGAAGTTGCGGATCTTGGCCTGCCGGACCGCTGAGAGCACCCGGTCCCGGCAGGCCGGGAAGCCGTCCCACTGGTCGTTGCTGTACAGCCGCCCGGACCCCAGATCGCGGTCGATCTGCGCCATCACCACCTGGTTGGCCAGCAGGTTCCAGCGGGCCCGGGAGCCGCGGAGGGCGCCGGTCAGCCACCGCTCCTGGCCGCGGCCGAGGATGCTGCGGGCCGGATCACGGCGTTCGGGAGCGTCATCGATCACCCGGCCGGCCGGATAGCCGTCGCGGTACTGCCGGGTATCGAGCACGTGGACGTCGGCGAGTCTGCCGTACCGCAGGGTCCGGTACATGCGGACGGAAGGCCCGCTGGGCGTCTGGACGGAGCGCAGCGGCAGGTTCTCGTAGAAGACCTGGTAGGCGGCGGCCCGGCGGGCCAGGAACTCGCGCTTGGGCACGCCGTACTGCGACTCCGCGTTGGCGTAGTTGTTCTCGACCTCGTGGTCGTCCCAGGTGACGACCCAGGGGGCGGCGGCGTGCGCGGCCTGCAGGTCGGGGTCGGTCTTGGTCAGGGAGTAACGGAGCCGGAACTGCTCCAGGGTGGTGACCTTCACGCTGTGCTCATCGCCGAGGTCGGCCTGGCGCTCCAGGTTGTCGCCGGCGATGATGCCGTACTCGTAGATGTAGTCGCCGAGGAAGAAGAGCACGTCGAGATCGTCGGCCGCCATGTGCCGGTAGGCGGTGTAGTAGCCGTGGTACCACGCCTGGCAGGAGGCCGTGGCGAAGCGCAGCCGGCCCACCCCGGAGTCGTGGGCCGGGGCGGTTCTCGTCCGGCCCACGGGGCTGGTGAAGCCGCCGACCCGGAACCGGTAGTAGTAGTCGCGCCACGGCTGCAGGCCGCTGATCTCGGGGTGGACGGAGTGGCCGAGTTCGGGGGTGGCGACGGCCGAGCCGCGCCGCACGATCCGGGTGAACCGCTCGTCCTCGGCCACCTCGTAGCGCACCTTGATGTCCTTCTTCGGCATCCCGCCGCGGCCGTCCGGCGCGAGGGGACGCATGGCGAGGCGGGTCCACAGGACCACACCGTCAGGCGAGGGGTCGCCGGAGGCGACACCGAGGGTGAACGGGTCGGCGGGGAGCGATTCGGCGGCGTGCACCGGGGTGGGACTGGTTCCCAGACCGAGGAGGAAGGCGGTGGCGCTGACGCCGGTGAGGTTGAGGAATGTGCGGCGACTGGCACCGTGCAGCACGGCGCCCGCGGTGAACTCGGACACGGAGTGGTCCCTCCCGACTGTCACGTGTCACAGACGATGCACCATTCTGCGGGCAGATGTGCACGTAATGTAATCAGGCGCGCACAGAGGGATGACAAAGAAACGAACGTTCGTCGGTTTCGGTGGACGGTGACCGGTTCACCGGGTCCGGCCACGGCGGCGCCCCGCCCGGGCCCCAAGGCGGCCGGTGGCGGGGCCGGACCGAGACGGCCCGCCCCCGCCACCGGCCCGCGGCTCACCGCACGCCGAACAGATGGTCGAGCGCGAGCTGGTCCAGGCGCTCGAAGTGGTAGCCGCGCCGCCCGACCTCGTCGAGGTCGATCTCCTCGGCCATCAGGTCGGCCAGCGTCTCCTTGGCACCCAGCGTGGGCTCGGCCAGCTCGGCGACCCGGGCGGCGGCGAGCGCGTCGGCCACTTCGGGGTCGGCCCGGAAGGCCGCGGCCTTCTCCTTCAGGATCAGGTAGTTGCGCATGCAGGCGGCGGCGGAGGCCCAGACGCCGTCCATGTCCTCGGTGCGCGGCGGCTTGAAGTCGAAGTGCCGGGGCCCGTCGTACCCGGCGCGCTCCAGCAGGTCGACCAGGAAGAACGCCTCCTTGACGTCCCCGGCGCCGAACCGCAGGTCCTGGTCGTACTTCACGCCGCGCTGGCCGTTGAGGTCGATGTGGAAGAGCTTGCCGTGCCACAGCGCCTGCGCCACACCGTGCGCGAAGTTCAGCCCGGCCATCTGCTCGTGGCCCACCTCGGGGTTGAGGCCCACCATCTCGGGGTGCTCCAGCTCGGCGATGAAGGCGAGCGCGTGCCCGACCGTGGGCAGCAGGATGTCCCCGCGCGGCTCGTTGGGCTTGGGCTCGATGGCGAACCGCAGGTCGTAGCCGCGGTCCCGCACGTACCCGCACAGAATGTCGAACGCCTCGCGCAGCCGGTCGAGGGCAGCCCGGTGGTCCTTGGCGGCCTCGCTCTCGGCGCCGTCCTGGCCGCCCCAGCAGACGTAGGTGCGGGCGCCCAGCTCCGCCGCGAGGTCGATGTTGCGGATCACCTTGCGGATCGCGTGCCGCCGGACGTCCCGGCTGTTGGAGGTGAACCCGCCGTCCCGGAACACCGGGTGGCCGAACAGGTTGGTGGTGACCATGGGGACGGCCAGCCCGGTGTCGTCCAGAGCATGGCGGAACCGGGCGAGGACGGCGTCGCGGGTCGCGGCGTCGCTGCCCGGCGGGATCAGGTCGTCGTCGTGGAAGGAGACGCCGTAGGCGCCCAGTTCGGCGAGCCGGTACACGGCGTCGGCCCCGTCGAGCGGCGGGCGCACCGGTTCGCCGAACGTGTTGACGCCCCGCCATCCGACGGTCCACAGGCCGAAACTGAACTTGTCCTCGGGCGCGGGCTGGTAGTTGCTCAACGGACGCCTTCCCTCCTGCTCTCGGGAGCGGCCGATCGGGCCGCCCCGCCGGTTCCGGGTGCCCCGCACCGCTCCGGCCGGTGGGCCTTCCCGGGAAGGGCCACGACGGCGCCGAAGCCGGCGGGCGCGGGGGTGGCCTCGCGGACCCGCGCGCCGGGCTCCGTCCGCCGGTCCGGCGGCCTGCCGGGACGCGCGGAACGGCCCCCGCCGCGCAGGAACCAGGTGTCCGGGGTGGCGACGTCCACCTCTGCCGCGAGCGGCATTGCTCCTCCACGGGACGGGGGCCGCAGGCCGTGCGTGGCCTGGGTCACCCAATTAGTTTGATGTCTGAACTAAAGTTGGTCAATACCCCGCTGCCACGGCGGCTTACCCTGGGTCCACCGCCCGGTACGCGGCGGCCCGGCCCGCCCGGGCGGGCACCGGACGAGCGAGAACGGGACGGACGACAGCGTGCTTGGCGGATCTGCGGCGGGTGGACCGGCCGATTTCCAGACCGTGCGCGAGAGCAACCTCGGCCTGGTGCTGCGCGCCGTCCGTGAGAACGCCCCGTGCTCCCGCGCGGACGTCGCGGCCGTGACCGGGCTGACCAAGGCGACCGTGTCCAGCCTGGTGGCGGACCTGATGGCGCACGGCCTGGTGCGCGAGACCGGTGCCGCTCCCGAGCGCCGGGTCGGCCGCCCCGGGGTCATGCTGGCGCTGGACGGGCGGCGGATCGCGGCCGTCGGGCTGGAGGTGAACGTCGACTACCTGACCGTGGTCGCCGTGGACCTGATGGAGCGGGAGCTGCTCAGCCGGCAGGTTCCGTTCGACGCCGGGGCCGCCGGCGACTCTTCCCGCTCCGCAGCCGCTCGGGACGATTCCCGCTCTGCAGCCGCTCGGGCTGAACCCCGCTCCGCAGCCGCTCGGCCCGATCCCCGCTCCGCAGCCGCTCGGCCCGATCCCCGCTCCGCAGCCGCTCGGGCTGAACCCGCCACCGAGCGCCTTGCCGCGCTGGTACGGGAGACGCTCGCCGACCCGCTGCTGAGCGGTCGGACCGTCCTGGGCATCAGCGTGGCGGTCCCCGGGCTCGTCGATTCCCCCGCCGGTGTGGTGACCGACGCCCCCAACCTGCGGTGGAGCGGGTTTCCGCTGCGGGACCGGCTGCGGGCGCTGCTGGACGCGGCCGGCCTGGGCGCACTGCCGCTGCTGGTGGACAACGACGCCAACCTCGGCGCGGTCGCCGAGTACCGGAGCGGCCATCTCGCGCACACGCCCGACCTGGTGTATCTCACCGGCGAGGTGGGCATCGGGGCCGGGGTTCTGGTGAACGGCCGGCCGCTCCGCGGCTCCCGGGGGTTCGGCGGGGAGATCGGGCACATCCCGCTGGCGCGGCGGCCGCGGTGCGGCTGTGGGCGGTACGGGTGTCTGGAGGCCCTGGCCGGCGTGCAGGCGATCGTGCGGCGGACGGTCCCCGACCTCGTCCCGGCGGGCCCCGTCACGGGGTCGCTGGTGGCCACCGCGGTCGCCGCCACCGTCGAGCGGGCGCGTGCCGGGGACGCCGACGTCCTGCACGCGCTGAGCCGCGCCGGCGGCTGGCTCGGCCGTGGCGTCGCGACGGTGGTCAACCTGCTGAACCCGCGGGCGGTGCTCTTGGGCGGCTACTTCGTCCCGCTGGCGCCCTGGCTGCTGCCGCCCTGCACGGCCGAACTCGACGCGCACGTGATCGCGCCGGACCGCGGAGGCTGCCAGGTGGCGGCGTCCACGCTGGGCCTCACCGCCGCCGCGCGCGGCGGCGCCGCAGCCCTGGTCGATGCCCTGGACACCGGCCGGCTGCCGCTCCCTCCACCGCTCCCGCCCACGACGGCGGGGACGACGCCGTGAGGGGCCGGGCCTGGCCGCCGGAACGTCATGCGGGACGGCGGCCACCCGGCGGGGCGGTGCTCGAAGATCTCGGGGAGACGGCCCGGGGGCGCCCGGTCACTTGGGGGGTGGCCGGGCGCCGGGGTGATGGCCGAGGTTCCGGCGGGCGACTAGCGGACGGTGTCGCCGGCCTTCTCCTCAGCGGCGCTCAGCACCCAGTCCACGACCGTGGTCGACGTCTGGGTGATCTCCTCGGACAGGTACCAGATCCAGCCCGGGGAGAAGGTGGTGAGGGAGCCGGAGTCCTCCGCGGATGCCGGGAGCGCCGATCCCAGCAGCGCGGCGGCCGAGATGGCCGTCACGGCACAGATCTTCTTGAGCACACTACTCCTTTCGCTCGTAACGCGAGCCCATCCCCGCGCTACACGATGACTTACCAGTCACGGAGCACACAAGGGGCAAATCCGGTCAATCATGGCGATTGTCACCATATTGGAATATCAGCTTCAACTTACCAAAATTCTCATTAATGGAATATGACGGGTTGCCACTACAAGACCAGCACCCCACCACTGACCTGCGCCGACGCGCGGCAGACGTGTCTCGCGACACTCTGCCACCAGCGGATCGCCACTCCGGCCACTCCCGCCCCCCGTACCGCAGTCCGGTCACCGGGTGAATGCGCCGCCATTCCGTGAAGGTTCTGCTCCGTAGGCGGAATATCGCCCGCCGTGACCGCCGATTCGGCAGCCACCGCCCCGGAAGGGAGCACCGGACGTCATGCGACCGGGAATACAGAAAGGCCATTTCCGAAAATCGGAAATGGCCTCTCAGTGTCGCGGTGGAGCTGAGGGGATTTGAACCCCTGACCCCCTCGATGCGAACGAGGTGCGCTACCGGACTGCGCTACAGCCCCGCAAGGACGTCTAAAGACTAGCAGCTCCTCGCCCGTACTCGAAACGGACGAGGAGCCCGGCTCAGTCCCCCGCCGCGCGCAGGTGGGCGTCGGCGTACTGGTCGTACACCTGGTCGCGCTTGGCGGCCAGCTCGACGATCTCGGCCTCGCGGGCGGCCGCGGCCGCCTCGCGGCGGGCCCGCGCCTCCTCGTGCCGGCGACGGCGCTCCAGGTCGGCGGCCAGGCGCTCGGCGTCGGCCTTGGCGGCCTCGCGCAGCAGCAGCAGGTGACCGAAGAGCAGCACCGCGGGAGGCACCAGGACCCACCATGGGCCATACCCCAGGGCGACCGCGACGCCGGTGGCGGCGAGAAGGGTGGTGAGGCCGACCGTGCGGCGGCGCCGGCGGGCGATGAAGCGGGACCGTGGGGCGGGCGGCGCGGTGAGGCCGGCCTGCTCCGCGGCCATCTCCTCATCGAGATCGTCCGCGGGGTCGTCCGCACGCACGTCGTCCTCGGGCCCCGGCTCGTCGTCCGGCAGGGGCTCGCCGGCCGCCTCGGCGGTGCCGGCCGCGTTCTCCCGGGCCGGCCGCTCGTCGGCCGCGCGGGCCGAACGGGCCACGGCCGAGGTCACGTAGTCGGCACCGTAGGAGAGCACCTGGGTCTTCTGGATGTCAGGGCTGCCGTTCTCGGCCTCGTCGTCCACGTCGTCCACATCAGAGAAGGTCGGCGCCCCGTCCGCGTCGTCCGCCTCGGCGGCTCCGCGTCGTCCGGAGCGGCGCGGTCCGGGCAGCGGGTCGCCGGCGTCGCGACGCAGCAGCATCGGCACCAGCACGATCGCCCAGACCACCACAATGGCCAAATACAGAGGAGAGCTACTCATCGCCCCTCCTCGCACCGCCGACCACAGGACATTCGCAGACGCGCCGGCGACGCGGTGGCGAGTACCCGGCTCAGGGGCGAAGGCGTTCCGGCGGTTCGGTCGGATTCACCGACAGGGCGTCTTTTCCGCCCGACGCACCGCTCGTCATGCCTCTGCTCCCATGCGCCGTATGTACCTGTTGCCTGCATCGTGGATGCGTCTACGTTCCGCACCGTACGACCCGGTGTCCGAGAATGCGCAGTATTCGGGCCGGAGTGTCGTGAGATCGCAGTCTTTCCTCTTCCTCAGATGGGCTCTCCGTCATGAGAAACGCAGGTCAAAACGGGAAATACGTACCGTGAAACCTGAAAAACGGAGAGTAGTAATACGTCTCCACCCAAGGTCCGCGCGCCATGCGGGTCTCGGCGATTATCCCGCGAACGATCGCGCGCCGGTAGCCCTTTGCCGACCTCGGGCCGGACCCGGTACTCCCGCCGCGGCGTCCGCCGCGGGACGTCACTGGCGCTCGGACCAGGGGCCCGCCGCCCCCGGGGCCGGTCCCCCCGGCGCGGGGTCGTCGTCGGCCGAGCCGCCGGACGCCCCATGGGACCGGGCTTCCCGCCACCGCGCGAGCAGGCCGCGCGGCACCTCCTCCACGGTGAGGGCGTAGCAGATGTGGTCCCGCCACGCGCCGTCGATGTGCAACTGCCGCCGACGGATCCCCTCCTCGCGGAAACCGAGCTTCTCCACCACGCGCCGGCTGGCCCGGTTTTCGGGCCGGATGTTGGCCTCGATCCGGTGCAGCCCCACGGTGAAGAAGCAGTGGTCCACGGCGATCGCCACCGCCGTGGGGGTCACCCCACGCCCCGCGTAGGCGCTGTCGATCCAGTAGCCCACCTGGGCCGACCGCGCCGAGCCCCACACGATGGCGCCGATGGTGAGCTGCCCGACGAATCGCCCGTCATAGGTCACCGCCCAGGGGAAGGCGATGCCCTGCCGGGCCTCCCGCCGGATGGCCTGCACCATGGCCAGGTAGGGCGCAACGCTCCCGGTCTGCAGCGGCATCTCGGGATACGTCGGCTCCCACGGGCGCAGCCAGTCGGCATTGCGCTCCCGTGTCTCGCGCAGTGCCGCGGCATCGCGGAGCCGCAGCGGCCGCAGGCCGACCGGTCCCTCGGCGAGGGATACCGGCCAGCCTCGAATCCGGTTCACTGCCTTCCCTCCGCCGCCGATGCCAGCCACCGTCACGAGATGTGGAGCGCCCGGCTCGACGACCGGCGATCAGCCGGCCACGCGGGCCGTTGCCGCCCAGTATCCCACTCCACGCGAAAGGTACGGGGCGCCGAACGTCCATCAGACCCCTATTTCGGACAAATCGAACAGCAGAAATCCGGCGCCCGGTTCGGCCGGTCCTGGCGGACCTCCGGCGTCCCCCGGCCATCCAGGGACCGATACCCGCGAACGCCGGGGTGCCGGGGCCGCCGGACGGCGCGGGCCCGCCCCTCGGGTCCTCAGCCCGCTCCGGCCGCCGGGCGCGGGTGATCCCCGCCACGAAGCTGGTCCAGGGCGTGGCCGAGCACCGGACCGAGCACCGCCATCCCGTCCCGGACCCCGCCACGGGAGCCCGGCAGGTTGACGACCAGCATCCGATGCCCCGCCAGCTCCGCCACGCCCGCCAGACCACGCGACAGCATCGCCGACGGGACGCCCTTGTCGCGGCCGGCCGCCCGCATCGCCTCGGCGATCCCCGGTATCTCGTAGGCGAGCAGCGGCCGGGTCATCTCCGGTGTCGCATCGCCCGGGTTCACCCCGGTGCCGCCCGTGGTGACCGCGACGTCGTAGCCGTGCCCCAGCGCCCGCCGCAGCGCGTCCGCGACCGGCTCGCCGTCCGGGACCACCCACGGTCCGTCGACCGTGCAGCCCGCGCCGGCGAGCAGCTCGGCCAGCAGCGGACCGGAGGTGTCGGCGTAGACCCCGGCCGCGGCCCGGTTGGAGACCGTGATGACGACCGCGCTGCGGGCGGGCGGGCCCGCCTCCCCCGCCCCGCTCACCGCGGCCTGCTCCAGTGGCCGGTCCGGCCGCCGGTCTTCTCCTCGACGCGGACGTCGGTGACCACCGCCGCAGGGTCGATCGCCTTGACCATGTCCACCAGCCCGAGCGCCGCCGTCATGACGCAGGTGAGCGCCTCCATCTCGACGCCGGTCCGGTCGGCGGTGCGCACCGTCGCGGAGATGGCGACGCCCTCGTCGACCACCTCGACCGCCACGTCCACGCCGTGCACCGCGATCGGGTGGCACAGCGGCACCAGATCCGGGGTGCGCTTGGCGCCCTGGATGCCGGCCAGCCGTGCCACGGCGAGCGCGTCCCCCTTCGGCACCTCCCCGGCACGCAGGGCGGCCACCGCCTCGGCGGCCAGCAGCACCCGCCCGGTGGCGGTCGCGGTGCGCGCGGTCACCTCCTTGGCGGAGACGTCCACCATGCGGGCGGCGCCGGACGGGTCGAGGTGCGGAAAGGCGGGCGGATGGCTGTCGGACATGAATGGCTCTCCAGACGGGGACCTGACGGTCCGACGTTACGCAATCACCGGAACCGCCGCACGCCGGAGGGACGGCTACGGGGTTCCCGGGAGCCGCAGCACCTCGGCGACATCGCCCTCCGCCAGCTCGGTGACCTCCTCGGGGACCACCAGCAGCGCGTTGGCCTCGGCGAGCGCCGACAACTGGTGCGATCCCTGCCGCGTGGCCGGGCGCACCGCGT
Source organism: Marinactinospora rubrisoli (assembly GCF_042664915.1). Lineage (NCBI taxonomy): Bacteria > Bacillati > Actinomycetota > Actinomycetes > Streptosporangiales > Nocardiopsidaceae > Marinactinospora > Marinactinospora rubrisoli. Next base: position 610,698 of record NZ_JBHTBH010000001.1, on the reverse strand, counting down.
AGCCGGGGCCGTCCGCGCTCCGGTCGTACTCCAGCGTCGCCCGCAGGAAGGACCGGCGGCCCGGCGGAGACGACGGGACGGGCGCCAGCAGCCGGGCCCGCACGGTCGGCAGCGGCTCCGGCGGCATGCCGCGCAACCGGCGGAGCACCGGCAGCACGAACAGGTGGAAGGACACGAAGGCGCTGACCGGGTTGCCGGGCAGCGTGATGATCGGCGTGGCCGGATCTCCGATGGTGCCGAACCCCTGCGGCATCCCCGGCTGCATGGCGACCTTCTCGAACCGGACCGTGCCCAGCCGGGCCAGCGCCTCCTTGACGACGTCGTAGGCGCCCATGCTCACCCCGCCGGTGGTGATGACGAGGTCCGCCCGTACCAGCAGGTCGTCCAGGGTGCCGAGCACCGTGGCGGGATCGTCCGCGACGAAGCCGTGCCGGTACGCCACGCATCCGGCGTCCAGCACCGCCGCGGCGAGCATGTAGCTGTTGGACTCCCAGATCTGGCCGGGGCCGATCGGCTCACCGGGCTCCACCAGTTCGGCGCCGGTGGACAGCACCACCACGCGCGGCCGGGGACGCACCGGCACGGCCTTGCGCCCGACCGCGGCGAGGACCGCCGCCTCGGCGGCCCCGATCCGCACACCACCGCGCAGGACCCGGGTGCCCTTCTCGACGTCCTCTCCGGCCCGGCGCACCGCGTTGCCGGTCCGCACCGGCCGGTGCACGGCGACCCGCGCCACGCCCCCGTCGGTCCACTCCACGGGCACCACGGCGGTGGCTCCGGCCGGCATGGGCGCGCCGGTCATGATGCGGGCGCACATCCCGGACCGGATCGCGTAGGCGCCGGGGTCGCCGGCCGCGATGTCGGCGACCACGGGGAGCTCCACCGGCAGGTCGGGGGACGCGGCGGCGACGTCCTGCGCCACCACGGCGTAACCGTCCATGGAGGAGTTGTCGAAGGCGGGCAGCGACACGGTCGACGTGACGGACTCGGCGAGGACCGTGCCGTGCGCGCGGACGAGGTCGAGTTCGATCGGCGCCAGCGGTTCGACGAGTTCCAGCACGTCGGAGACGTGCCGCTCCACGCTCTTCATCGGGCATCCTCCGTGGACGGCCCCGCCGTCCGGCGGGGAGGGGCGGACCTTCCTGCGGAGCCGCGCGTCCGGTCGCCGGCCGGTTCCGCGACCGGACGCGCTTCCCCACCGGTGCGCCGGCCTGCGGCCAACGTACCGGGGCCGGCTCGCTGCCGCCGCCCGCACCGCCCGCGTGCCGGATCCCGGTGGCCGCTAGCCGAGCGCGATGTCCCGTTTCGCGACGAACTCGTGCAGCCAGGGCAGGAAGTCCCCGGCGAGGTCCGGCCGGTCGCAGGCGAACTCCACCACGGTGCGCAGGTAGTCGAGCTTGTTGCCGGTGTCGTAACGCTGGCCGCGGAAGAGCACCCCGTGCACGGGTCCGCCCTCGTCCGGCCCGCGATGCGCGAGTTCGCGCAGCGCGTCGGTCAGCTGGATCTCGCCACCGCGGCCGGGCGGGGTCTCCCGCAGGACGTCGAACACCTCCGGGTCGCAGATGTAGCGGCCGATGATGGCCCACCGGCTCGGCGCCTGGTCGGCCGGCGGCTTCTCGACGAGATCGGTGACGGTGACGACGTCGTCCTCGCCCGTCGGCTCGATGGCGGCGCAGCCGTACAGCGACACCTGCTCGGGTTCGACCTCCATGAGCGCCACGACGCTGCCGCCGTAGGTGGCGCGCACCTCGATCATGCGGCGCAGCAGTGCGTCCCGCTCGCCGATGAGGTCGTCGCCGAGCAGCACCGCGAACGGTTCGGCGCCCACGTGCCCGGCCGCGCACAGCACCGCGTGCCCGAGACCGCGGGGCTCGCCCTGCCGCACGTAGTGGACCTGTGCCAGCTCGCTGGAGGCACGCACCGCGTTCAGGCGTTCGGTGTCGTCCTTGGCCCGCAGCGCCTCCTCCAGCTCGTAGGCGCGGTCGAAGTGATCCTCGATCGAGCGCTTGCTGCGTCCAGTGATCATGAGGACGTCGGCGAGCCCCGCCGACACCGCCTCCTCGACGACGTACTGGATCGCCGGCTTGTCGACGATCGGCAGCATCTCCTTGGGCGTCGCCTTGGTCGCGGGCAGGAAGCGGGTCCCGAGACCGGCGGCGGGAACGACGGCTTTGGTGACGGGGGCCGGGGCACGATGCGTATCTGCCATGTCGGCACTTTAGGCCAATGGTCGGTGGCGAATTGCGCGGCGCGCGCGTTCTGAGCCTGATCTCTCATATGTGGTGCCGCTCCACGCGACAAATCATCGCGGACATTCATATTCCGTTCCCCGGATTCTCATCTCCGCGTCGGCTGGCCGTCCGCGGCTCCGAGCTCTGACGGCGCCGCGGCGGCCGGACGCGGCGCCGGCTGCCAGACTGCTGACATGGACGTCGTTGGGGCGAAGCGCGAAATGCGCCGGCGCATCCTGGCCGCGCGCCGGGAGATGCCCGCGGAGCGGCGGGACCGGGCGGGATCGGCGATCCGGGACGCGCTGCTGGCCATGCCGGAGCTGACGATGGGCGGGACGGTGGCCGCCTACTACTCGGTGGGCACCGAGCCCGACACCCGGCGGCTGGTCGCGGCGCTGTGGAAGCACGGCTGCTACGTGCTGCTGCCGGTGTTGCTGCCCGGGGGCGACCTCGATTGGGCCGGGTACGACGGCCCCGACTCTCTCGCACCGGCCGGTCACGGCCTACTGGAGCCGACCGGGCCGCGCTACGGCCCCGACGCGGTGCGGCGGGCGGCCGCCGTGGTCTGCCCCGCGCTCGCGGTGGACGAGGCCGGGCGGCGGCTGGGCCGCGGGGCGGGCTGCTACGACCGGGTGCTGGCGCGCGTCGGCCCGCACACGTTGACGATCGCCGTGATTTACGACACAGAGGTGGTCCGCGAACTTCCTGCGGAGCCGCACGACCGGCCGGTGCGCGGCGTGGTCACCCCCGGCGGCGGGGTGCGAATGCTCCGCCCCGCGCGCGGCTGAGCCCCTCGATGCCCCCGGGCCGCGACCGGCCGCGGCCCGCTCCGCGCTCGCGGGACGGCGGGGCCGCACTCCCACCGGGAGCCGACGCGGAACATCCGGGGCGCGCCGCGTGTTCTCCGTCCGACGGCGCGAGCGGCACCAGCAGGAACAGCGCCCATCCGTCCCCCGTGCCTGTGTCGCGGCCGGCTACCCGAGCGCGTACTATTTAGCAGTCGATGGGCGAGAGTGCCAGCAAGGAGGATCCGTGCCTACGTACCAGTACGCATGCACCGAGTGCGACGCCCAGATGGAGGTCGTGCAGAGCTTCAGCGACGACGCGCTGACCGTGTGCCCGGAGTGCCAGGGCAGGCTCCGCAAGGTGTACTCCGCCGTGGGCATCGTCTTCAAGGGCTCCGGCTTCTACCGCACCGACAGCGGCTCCAGCTCCAACAGCTCCGCCATCACCGGCTCGTCCGGCAATGGCGACGGCTCCAAGAGCGAGGGGTCGAAGAGCACCGCCAAGAGCGAGTCCAAGAGCGAGTCCTCCTCGACGAACGGCTCCTCCGGCGGCTCGGACAGCTCCGCCGCCAAGGTCGCCTGACGGCGGACCGGCATCCGGAGCGGCCACCGGCCGGCCGGAGCACTCGTCCATCACGCCCGGGAGCCCGGGCAGCAGCGCACCGCGCCTTCGACCGGGGGCCGGCCCTCCCACGGGCCGGCCCCCGGTCGTCTGTCCGGCTCACTTGGCCACGGTGGCCGACGGAGCGGTGAACCGCCGAGCGAACGCAACCGGCACCGCCACCCGCCGCAGACCCCCCTCGCGGGGCCGGTGGAGCCGAGCGAGGCGGCGAACGCGACCAGGAGTGCGGAGCGGTGAGCCGCCGAGCGAGCGCAACCGGCGCCGCCACCGGCCGCAGGCCCGCTCTCGCGGGGCCGGTGGAGCCGAGCGAGGCGGCGAACGCGACCAGGAGTGCGGAACGGTGAGCCACCGAGCGAACGCAACCGGCACCGCCACCGGCCGCAGGCCCGCTCTCGCGGAACCGGTGGAGCCGAGCGAGGCGGCGAACGCGACCAGGAGTGCAGAGCGGTGAGCCACCGAACGAGCCCAACCAGCACCGCCACCCGCCGCAGACCCCCCTCGCGGACCCAGTAGAGCGAGCAAGACGACGAACATGCCTGTGGACAACTCCGCGCCGTCCCGTCCGCCGTCGCCTACCGTGCGGGCATGAACCCGAACGCGGCGCGGCGCGGACCGGCCCGCGCACACCGGCTGGCGGCGGCACTGGCCCGCTGGCGGCGTCCGCTCGGTGCGGTGTGCGCCGCCCTCGCGGTCGCCGGCGCGGTGCTGTCGCTCCGGCCGCCCGCTCCCCCGACCATCGACGTCCTGGTCGCCGCGCGCGACCTCACCGCCTTGGAGCCGCTCGGGCGCGGCGACACCGCCCGGCGCGCGGTCCCCCGAGACACCGCGCCCACCGGCGCGCTCACGCCCGCCGACGATCCACTGGGAGCCGCACTCACCGCGCCGATGCGCCGGGGTGAAATCCTCACCACCGCCCGGATCGCCGACCCACCGGCGGCGCCCTACGGTGCCGGCATGGTGGCGGCGCCGGTGCGGGTCGCCGACCCCGGCGCGGTGGCGCTGCTGCGGCCGGGCAGCCGGGTCGACGTCCTCGCCGCGGCACAGGACCCGCTCGCCGCGGAGTTCGGCGCCGCGGCGGCGCCCGCCGAGCTCGTGGTCCGCGACCGTCCGGTGATCGCCGTGCCGGGCGCCGAACCCGCCGACGGCGAATCCGGTGCGCTGCTCCTGCTCGCCGTCACCGAGGAGGAGTCGAGAACCCTGGCCGGCCGGGCGGTCGCCGACCGGCTCTCCATCACGATCCGCGGCTGACCGCTAACCTTTCGTGGTGCCGCGCCGGTCCGCACTCCGGGGCGGTGCCGTTCCGCAGCGGGCACCCGCACCCCCGTGCGTCCACCCACCCCAGGTGCCCGCCCGACCACGTCGATGGGGGTCCCATGAGTGGATTCAAGAAGTTCCTGCTCCAGGGCAACCTGGTGCAACTGGCGGTGGCCGTCGTCATCGGCGCCGTCTTCTCCAACCTGATCACGGCGTTCACCGAGGGCTTCATCACCCCACTGCTGGGCGTCTTCGGTGGCATTCCCGAGTTCGGCGGTCTGTACTTCGAGGTCAACGGGAGCCGCTTCCTCTACGGGCAGTTCGTCGACGCGCTGGTCTCGTTCCTGCTGACCGCGACCATCCTGTACTTCTGCATCGTGCTGCCCATGACGAAGGTCCTGGAGCGGTTCGGCAGGGAGGAGGAGGCGGCCACCCGCACCTGCCCCGAGTGCCGCAGCGAGATCAACCGGGAGGCGACCCGTTGCCCGCACTGCACCTCCCAGGTGGAGCCGGAGGTCCCTGCGATGACGTCCTAGGGTCCGGGCGGGGCCGTCCGCGCGCGGTCACCGGACGGCCCGCTGTCCCGGCCGCGGCTCACTGGCCGGCGGCGGCCTCGTACTCCCAGTGCCACGGTTCGAACGGGCTGGAGTAGGCCCACTGTGGATGGAACCAGCCGTATGTTCGGGAGTTGGCCTCCAGCCAGTTGAACTCGGGTGAGCCCTGGTTCTGCACGCCGCCGCACATGTCCACCGCGAGCCCCCAGCCGTGGTTGCTGGTGCCGGGCACGGCGGCGTTGCCCGGAGGCTGCTCCACATAGACCCGCTGCTGGTTGGCCAGGTCGCGGTAGGAGCTGGTGAGGCAGATCTCCTTGCCGAAGTTCTCGGTGAACGCCTCGTTCATCATCAGGAAGTCCACGGCGGCGTCGGCGCGAAGGAAGTGCCCGCTCTCGTGCAGCTCGCACAGCGCGTTCTGCGGAACCAGCCCGTTCGGGTAGCCGGCCGCGGCCTCGCCCGCCGTGGGGTCGCATTCCACCCCGGCCATGTAGGCGTCCACGGACAGGCCGCGGGCCTCCAGCTCGTTGGTGAGGCGCTCGGTGCTCTCCTCGGACTGCTGGCGCAGCTCCTCCAGGTCGGCGGCCAGCTCCACCCGCTCCAGCTGCGTCTGCGCCTGCAGTTCCTGCGCCGCGGTGGTGAGCTCGGTCTGCTGCTCCCGCAGGTTGTTGGCCTCGGCCAGCATCGCGTCCTGGTCCTCGGACAGCTTGACCACGTGCGACTCGGCCCGCAGGTCCGCGTCGATCGTGTCGGAGGTCATCAGCCCCATCACACCGACGTCGGGCTGCTTGTACAGCGTGCTGGCCAGCTGGGCGAGCGGCACCCGCATCTCGGAGAGCTGAAGCTCCGTCTGCTGCAGCTCGTGCAGCGTCTGGACGAGCTCCTCCTGCGCGCTCTCCAGGGCCTCCTCGCGTTCGGTGTAGGCCTCGGTGGCCTCTTCCAGTTCGTCGCGCGCCTGCTCGGCCTCCTGCTTGAGGGTGTCGAGGTCCACGTCAGCGGCCGCCTGATCGGTGAGCGGCGCCATGAGCACCTGCGTCCCCGCGAACAGGGAGAGCACCAGCACGATCACCAGGCCGGCGGTGAACCGGGACCGCCTCGGGCCGGCCGCGGCCACACTTCTCGGCACGCGGGGCACCGGCCGCGGCGAATCGAGAATGAACGGCACGTGGATCCTCCGGCTGCCTCTCGGTCATTGGCGTGGCCGCATCGCAACGTACTACACGCGTACATCGGGGGCGCGGTCACGTGGTCGACCGAACACGTAGTGCGAGAGCGCTCCTCGTCGGCCGCCTCGGCCGGCCGTACGGTCGCTCCGCGCATCAGCTGATCAGGGGCCGCCAGCGTCATCCGGTCGGCTTCGGTGGGGGAAGGCCGCACCACACGCGTCACGCCAGTGTGACGCATGCCACCCAGAAACAATGACAACCCTTCGGCAACACAGGGTACTCAACCCGGCGCCTTGGGGAGGCGCCCTCGTTCGACCTTTTACCGTCGGGCGCATCGCGGGGCACGGCTCAGCCCGCCGAGCGGGCGGCGCGGACGAACTCCGCGATCAGCGCGGGCTCCTTGACTCCCCGGCTCACCTCGACCCCGCTGGAGACGTCGACCCCCCATGGGCGGGCGGCCGCGACGGCCGCGCCCACGTTCCCCGCGTTGAGTCCACCGGCGAGCAGCCACCGCTCCCCCGGGCCGAATCCGTCCACGCTCGTCCAGTCCCAGCTCGTCCCAGAGCCGGGAACAGGAGCGTCCAGCAGCAGGATGTCCTCCCCCATCTCGCCGTGCGACGGCACGCGTCCCTCGCGCACACCGGCACCGCGGATCAGCGTCCACCCCTCCGCGGCGAGCGCGGCATAGTCGGACCGTCCCTCGCCCCCGTGCAACTGAACCGCCCGCACCCCACTGCCACGAGCGAGGGCCCGGACCTCCTCCAGCGGCTGGTCACGGAACACCCCGACCGTCAGCACGCGCCCGGGAACGCCGCGCACCAGCTCCGCCGCCACGTCCGCACCGACACGGCGCGGACTCTCGGCGAAGACGAACCCCACGGCATCGGCCCCCGCCCCGACTGCCGCGGCCACATCACGCTCGGTGCGCAGCCCACAGATCTTGACGAAGAGGGACGGACCGGCGTCGTTCACGTGTGCACTCCCATCGCTCCCAGTAGTCCGCGAGGCCCGGCCGCGCCCCCAAGGAACGCAGCGGCGCACGGCATGGTGCTCAAGGGAGTCTCACCTTCCCGATCCCGCACCCCGCCAGCGGCCATGCGCCGCCCAGCCGACGTTCGGAACCGTACCGGCTTCCAGGGCCGGCGGTTCGGAATTCCCACGTTCCGGCCACCACAGCACGACAACTCCACGCCGAGTCCCCTCGCCCCCACCCCGGCAGCGATGGCCCCTCACCACGCCCCGCCCGCTACACTGTCCACAGTGGCCCACCTCTCGTCGGCCGCGCCACCAACCCCTGCCGGAAATCCGCACGTGAGCCCGACCTCGTTTTCCGACAGAACCCCGGCCTCATAGCTCAGGGGACAGAGCACCGCTCTCCTAAAGCGGGTGTCGCAGGTTCGAATCCTGCTGGGGCCACCAACCAAACCGGCAACTCAGGGCATGCCGGATCCTCTGTGACCTGCGTTGCGATCTCCCGGACCGCCGCGACGGTCTGCGGTAGCAGAGTCACCCCGACGGTCAGTTGCCCGTCCGGCTTGTCCATCGCAATTTCAGCCTGAATGCCTCGAACAGTGGGCGCAGCGCGTCCTCTGGGTCATCTCGGTGGTCCACGGACGTAAGCGACATAAATGGGACGAAGTGGATCCCAATGTCAACGTCGCACCCCTCCCCCGCGGTTACTGATCAACCGGAAACCTGAGGCGCTGGCCGCCGCTGCGGTTGTTGCGAATACCAGGCTGCCGAGAGCAGCGAAGCGGTGTATGCGGAGGACGCCGACGGCTCGTAGGACCTTCTCCGCCCCATGACAGCCACCGAAAGCTCAAGGACGCGCCCCACGTTCATGCCCCGCATGCCCCGGCGTGTGTGAGGAGCCAGGACTGTCATTCGCGCAGACTCGGGAGCCACAGCGAAGGCATGGCTGGCCACATATGGTCAACAACCGTGAGCTTAGAACGTTGGCGCTGATCAGAGCGCTACCAGAAGTCCGCTCGTTCTCCACGAAGAGAACATGGCAAGGAGTAATAAAGTAATCTCTCAACGGCCTGACCCACTGAGGCCTCCTTCACGACCACGCCACCAAGGAACGACATGCTTGATCCACAAGCCGAGCCGCTTACCTCTTCACCTGAGTCGCATACAAGATGGAGCGCAGTCCTTGTCGCACTAACGGGCTTCCTCCTGATAGGAATCACCGTCATCGTTCTAGCCACTGATCCAAACTCCGTTGCCACCTGCCTGGCACTGCTTGCCGCGCCAATAGGCGCTGTCGCCGCTGTCCTCCGCTCTCTCTGAAAGTAAGAGAAATCTGCTTCCGGTCGTTGCTCAGCGAAGCACGAAGATCATCAGGCTTTGGCGAGGAGCCCCAGCCCCGCGTGCGCGGGGAGCAGGCCATGTTCCCTGGCTAGGTTCCTTTATTACTCGGGACCATCCCCACGTACGTGGGGAGCAGCCTTGGGGCTACCTCGCCAATGAGGGTAACGGGACTTTTCCCCCGCGTGCGCGGGGAGCACTGGTTGGCCTGACCGTGGTCGACCCGCTCGTCGGGACCACCCCCGCGTGCGCGGGGAGCACAGCCGGCCCGCCTCATCCCGGGACAGCGTGCGGGGACCACCCCCGCGTGCGCGGGGAGCACCACCTCGCGGACTTCCGCTCGCGCCTCGTCGCGGGACCACCCCCGCGTGCGCGGGGAGCACCCTTCAGGCCCTGCTCGTAGGCGAGCATCCCGAGGACCACCCCCGCGTGCGCGGGGAGCACGATGTCGTGGGGCTCTCCCCGTAGTCGTCGCAGGGACCACCCCCGCGTGCGCGGGGAGCACTCTCGATGACCTGCTAGTTCACAAACGCACACCCCGGTTTGAAACCACTTTGCTTCACCGGTTTCCAAAGCGACGGCGTTTCGACGCCTTACTCCACCCCTTGGCGTTAGCCGACGCGTTCTCTGAGCCAACGGCCCTCTGGTGGGGGCGCATGAGGAGCGTCAGGCCCTCGTGGTCGACCGGTTTCCATTTGTGGTCGAAAGTCTCGAACGTGAAGCCCTGCTCGGTATCGGTGCTATAGGCGAGCAACGCACGCCCCGCGCCTGCGTACAGTTGCACCTCGTTCCACAGTGCCTCTCGGATGCGGGCGGAGGGATTGCCGATGAATACGCCCGCCGAGATCTCCATGAGCCACCGGGTGAGGAAGCCACGGAGCCCGGCCGGGCAGGTGGTCAGGACGATGACCGTCACCAGATCACTCCGTAGTTGATCCCCGATTCCACCTGCATGTCGCCGTCGACCTGGAGTGCCACGCTGTCGGCAGCGTCCTCAAGCTCTGCGTCCTCGCCTTTCGGGAGCAGAAGTGTCTTGATGTCTCTGACACAGCGGTCGAGCAGTTCGCCCTGGTTGATCCGGTCCCTGACGAGTCTGCGAGTCCGGCTTCCGACGTCCTCTGGGCCCTCCGCTGCCGCGTCGAAAGCCGCGGGGATTCCCACATCGGTCTTGTAGAAGTCGGCCACATCCAGCACGAACGACAGTTCATGTCCGGAGTGGATGAACCCAAGTGCCGGGGAGCATCCGAGGGCGGCTACGACGGTGTGGGCCACTCCGTACAAGCACTGGGCGGCGGCCGTGACCCCCTGGTTCGGTGGGTCTCCAGAGTTGAAGTCTCCGGGTATGAAGTGTCGACCGTGCCAGGGCGCCCCCGTCCTGGCCGACTCCTGCCGGTAGCAGGTCTTGACCCGGTCGCCCTCCATGCCCAGGAGCCGGCGCCGGGTCGCCTTGCTGGTGTCCGCGTCGGGGAACCGCAGGCGGTGCATGGCTCGGGCGACGTTCACTCGGCTGCGGGTGTTGGCCCAGGCCCGCGCCTGAGCCTCGGCCAGGGCCGATGAACGCGAGAGCGCCCGGCCGCCGGCGTAGTAGCGCACGCCATGTTCGCCGGTCCACACCACACCGGCACCGCACTCGCCGAGCACGCGCATTGCCTGGTGGGTCACCCTGGTGCCCGGTCCGAGCAGCAGGGTGCCGATGGTGGCGGCGGGGATGTACCGGATCCCTTCGACGTCCTCGGCGGTGATCGCGTTGTCCTCCCGATGGATCGTGCACCGCTCCAGATAGACGAAGGAGAGCCGATCTCCGACGCGGGCGAGTTCCTGGGGAGCAAGTGCCTTCCGCGCGCCGATGCCGCTCATTCAGCCACCGGTGCCAGGGTCATCAGCCCACACCCGTACGCCTTGGCACGGCCGAGGCCCCTGACGAGCATCCTGCGCAGCGCGTCGGGATCGGTGACCTCAAGACGTCCGTCGAAAGTCACGCTGACCAGCGGCACTCGGTTCTGCTTGCCGTCGGCCTCGGTCTTCCCGAACTGGCGGCTGTGCCGATCGTGGACGATCACTTCATGGACGTCGTCGGGTGTCCGGCGTTGCCCGGGAGGTTTGGTGACGATCTGGAACCCGTTGGCTTCTTGACGCTGGAGCAGCCACGCGAGCTGATGCCTAGGCGTTCGGTGCGCCGTGACCTTGGTCGGCACCCCGTCCTTGTTGCGGATGCTGTGCACCGGGTTCGCGGTCAACCGGAAGGACCACGTCTGCCCCGCTTCGAGGCGCGTCAGAAGCGGCAGGTAGTCGCGGGTCTCCCATGTCTGGGTCGTGGGCCATCCCGCCTGTTCCACGACGTGCGTGAGGTCCGGCTTGGCAGGGCTGACGATGTAGCAGAAGACTTCGGTGCGGGAGTTGCGGTCGAGGCGCCACAGCACCCGGCCACCCTCCGGGGTGGGAGCCGGCTCTTCCGCGAAGGAGGCCATGACCGCGGCGTGCATGGCCTGCGGTGAGGCGAGCAGCTTACGAGCGCCGGCGCGCGCGGTATTGAGGCGAACCCTGGACAGCAGCATCATTCGCCTCCTAAAGCGGCTATGGGATCGTGCCCCCGAGGGTTGGGGAACCTCACGGTGAGGTGTTTCTGCCCGCGCAGCGCGTACCGGCGATGCGCGGGATCGAAGCTCACCGGAAGGTCGCGGATCTCGTGATCCGCCCGTTCTCCCGGGGCGGCGTCGATCCACGCCCCGAGTTCGATCGTTGGCTCCCACTTCCGCTTTTCCTGGTACCAGGTCGAGGCGATCCACTTGTGGTTCCTGAGTACGGCCTCCAGCTCGGAATCACGCACGATGCCTCGCGAGATCGGCTCGGCCGGGGGGCAGGAGCGCCGGCCGAGGTAGGGCAGGAAGACCGGCGCCCACAAGGCACGATCCAGTTCGCTGATGAGCCGATCGTCGCCTTCCACGGCCGCCAGGAACACCGCGTCGGCAAGGTAGAAACGCTCGGAGACCGGCATGGGTTCGCCGGTGTCCGCATGGTGGGCGGTCTGGAAGTCCCGCAGTCGCACACCCGGCTGGTCCACGCGCACCCCGAACCGCAGGCGCGACAGGTCGCTGACGTCGTCCGTGCGGCGGCGCCCCTGGGCTGCCGCGAGCAGACCGAGGACGCCGCTCTTGGTGGGCGCGTTCTCGGTCGAGCGCCGCGCGAACCTGGACGCCGCACCCCAGGACTGGAGCGGCCCGGCGAGTTGCATGACGAGCACGCTCATGGCGTGTTCTCCAGCCGCTCGGCCACCGCCCTCCCGACTCGCTCGACCAGCTCTCCCATGGAGACCTCCTCGCCGAGCCCGCTGAGGTCCTTGGTGGCCGCTCCGACGCGAAGCACCCACGTCGGCGCGTTCTCGACCCCGTAGGCGCGCTCCACGTCGCCGATGTGCTCGGCGAGTTTCCGGCACGCCTCGGCCAGCTGCCCACTCACGGCGTCCTGAGGTACGGCCTCCTCGAACGCGCCGGCGAAATTGATCGGGCGCGAATCCCGCAGTTTGACGATGATCGCGTCCGGCAGGCTGTGGTTGGCGAAGCTGTTGGACTTACCGGTGGGCATGGATTCCGCGAAGCACCGCACGAACGCTTCCACCGCCCGGCGCACGGGTTCGCTACCGGGGCGGTCGTCCCGGACGCCGACACCGAGGTTGTCGGCCAGCCGGTCGACGTCCACAGCGGCGTAGCGGTACAGGGTGGCGGCGTTGAACTCGACGGTGCCGATCATGCCGGCGCCGGGTTCTGCGTCGCTGCGGCGATCGTCCACCGCGGTGTAATAGTCCGACTCGATGTCGGCGGCGTGCACGCTGATCGCGTGGGCGACCTGGGCGGAGGCGTCCACGTTGATGTCGGAGGAGTCGGCGACCATGCGGCCGAACAACGCGATGTCGACCGAGTGGCCGGTGTTCGCTATCCGTTTGGCCCGCTTCTTGTTCTCCGCCTGCTTCAGGAACGCGGCGATGTCGGCGCGGCCTTCGACGGCGAGTTCGGCCAGACCGTCACGCTGGCGGGCGCTGAGGAACATCAGGTAGGAGGACTCGGGGGCCTTCTCCTTCGCCGACTCGTCGCCCTTCCTGGGCTTCGGCTTCTCGATTTTGGAACCGGTGGCCGCGGTCACCGTGGCGGCCGCTAGTTCAAGCGCCTGCTCCCACGGGATGTCGCCGTCGATCTCCCGGATGCGCTCGGCCACGAGTTCGGCGACGCGCTTGGTCCGCGTTCCCAGCTCGCTCGGGTCGAGCACGTTCTTGAACGCTTCGCGGGTGGCCCGCTTCCATGCCTGACTGGAGACCCGGGCGCGGCGAACACCCCCGTAGACGGCGCCTTTTGGCGAGCCGGTGTCGTCGCGGTTGATGTTGCTCGGCGGGACGGTCTGCAGGATGTGCACGTCCAGGATCGTTCGACTCACGAGGCGTCCTTGTCAGCGTTTTTGAGAGTCTCGTTGGTTTCAGCCGTGTTGGGCTTTCGATAGGCGTTGAAAGCGAAGTTCCAGCGGCGCCGTACTTCGGGTCTGCGCCCTTGCTGCTGAACGTCGTACAGATCTTCGGCGAGGCGTGCATAGTCCAGCGGAATCTGCCGGTTGTGGAGAAGGTCCACCAGGCCCCGCAATCGTTCGGCCGTGGTCTTCACGTTCGAGGCTTTACCGGCCTGTATGAACCGTTGCCGGACCGAGTCGCGAATCCGCACCTGACGCCGCTCGCGGTTTTCCCGCGCCGTTTCCGCTCCGTTCTCCTCGTCGTCCGTCATCAGCGCGCGCACGGCCCATCCGAGTGTGTGCACCGGAGACGGCCTGTTGCTGTCCGGGGAATGCCACCGGTACATTCGCAGACCGTGTTCACGCAGTGACTGTTGATGACGGGAGTACAGCGTGAGGCTGACATGGGCGGCGCGGATGCGCGAGTCGTCTTCCAGCCAAAGGCCGTCCAGTCCGTAGCTCTGGCCGAGCATTTCCGGGACGTCCTCAGGAAGTTTGCCCGCTCCCCGACGCAATTCGGCGAGGAGCTGCACGGCCATCGGGTCTTCGGGTCTGCCGACATATCCTTGCTGCAGCCACGCGAGCTGCTCGTGCACGGCCCGGCCGAAGGGCGTCAGCTCGGTGCGCTGCTCCCGCTTTTCGGCGTCCTTCCCGCTCTTCTGGCTCACGTGTCATTCTCCGAAGTCGCTTGGTGCACCGTCATGCGGAGTGCCTTGTTCAGGTCGGACCGGAATCGACGCTCGGCCTGGCCGGCGGTGAGCCACAGTTGGTCGCCTTTCTCCATCTCGATGACTCTCCCGGTCCAGGCGGCCTCTCCCGCGTTGGTGACGAGTTCCCGGCCGATGCCATCAACGAGCCGCCGGACCTTCCACTGCCAGACCTGCCGGCGCTCATCCGGGTCCTGTCCGGGGGCCAGGTCTTCCAGCCAACGCCGGAAGGCCGCGTCGAGCTCACCGAAGGCCCGGTCGCGCGCCTGCTGCCGGGGCGCCTCCGGGTCGAGACCCGCGGCGCGGGCGATCCCGCTGGCGAGGTTGCCCAAGGCGAAGACGGCCTTATCAGCGTCGGCGACCGCTGCAACGGCCGCCTGGCGGAGTTCCACCCCCGTATCCGCGAGCAGAGCGAGGCGCATGTTGACCCGGTCCTCGGTCACCTCGTCGATGACCGACTGCTGCGTTCCGTAACGAGCGCCGACCGTGCGGGCGGTGACGAGCTTGTCCTCCGGCAGCACGCCCCGAACGACCAAACGGTCCGCCCAGTCCATCACCCGGGGCCGAAGCCGCTTGGCCGCCTCCCCTCGCTGAGTGTCGGCCTCCCCCTGGATCAGGGACTCCAGTCCTCGCCACGCGCTCCGGCTCGGATCGTGCTCGGCCGGCATGTAGACGGGATTCTTGCCGAGCTTCTTCTCCTGGTTCGGACTGCGACGCCACCCCGTCATCGGCTCGCGAGAATGCTGGTTGGGTGCCTCCAGCGGATCGCCGTAGCAGAGCAGGACCCCGTACACCCCCTCTCCGTCCGCGAAGAGCCGGACGCGGCGGCTCTGCCAGGTGTAGAGGTCCCGCAGGCCGTACGGCCGGTACACCCCCTCGGCTCCGCGCAGCGCCCCAGGACCCACGGGGTCGAACCGCCATGCGGGGCGGTCGCCCTCATCGGTGCGGATGTCGAAGTCGAAGGCGATGAGGTTGAGCAGCAGCGTCTGCCGGAGATCCTCGCCCTCCAGCAGAACCCCGCCAAGGTTTCCGGCCCAGGCCACTCCCTGTGGATAGCCCTTGCCGTTCTTGACCCGGCGGTCGCCGACGGCCCCGGACTTGATACCGGACGGGTCGAAGGCGTGGGCGTGCACCAGCCAGCGAGCCGCCTCGGCGAAGCTGAGCCGCTGGGCGCCGCGTGCGCGCATCGTGAAGAAACGCTCCCCATTGGGCACGTCGGCGACGATGCGGTCCAGCGAGAAGTACTCGCTCTTGGCGGTCCGCAGGTCGGCCACCTGGAGGAACGGGGCCGTGCCGTGCAGCAGGTCGAAGCGGTCCTGATGCAGCCGGAGGTAGTCACGGACGAGCTCGGCCGGCAGTCGCTTGCCGTCCCACAGCTCCTTCCACTGCTCGACGTCTTCGGGCCCGTCGAGCGCGTCGTGCAGGACGGCCAGTAGCAGCCGGACGAGGGCGAACTCCTGGGTGGGCAGGTCGCCGACGATCCGCCGCACACCGTCGGGTCCGTCGTGCGCCTGTTCGAACACTTCCCGCAGGGACAGCTCCGCTTCGCTGCCGTCGCGCCTGCGCACGGGAATCCAGGGGCGTTCGGTCAGGTCGAACGTGCTGGTGCCGTTCTCAATCGCCATCGACTACCTCAAGACCGTCCTCGCGGGAGTAACGAACCTCGAAGCCTGCCAGGTCGGCACGGCAGTCTTCGTCGAGCACCAGGAGCAGCTCACCTGCGACCCAGTGGGCCTCCTTGCTCTGCCACGCCGGGAAGCAGTTCTCCTCCAGCTCGTCGATCACCCGGTCGATCACCTTCGGGAGTACGAGGGGGAAGGGCAGGCGCACGGCGCTCGCCGCCACGGTCCGCGCGGCGTCCGGAGGGGGAGCGACGTCGGCGGGAAGTTCGATCCCGCCGCGCTTCTCCCCGAGCCAAGGAAGCGTGGTCAGCGTGCCGTCCTGGCGGCGCTGCACCACCAGCACCTCCAGGCTCTCTCCGGTATCGCGAACCTGGGCTCGGCCGCGTGGCGTGTCGTCGGTATCACCGACGCCGGCTTCCACCCAGCCCAGCAGGGAACGTCCCGGTTTGCCGGGCGCGCCGAGGCGGAAGATCCGTGCTCCTTCGGCCTTCTTGGCCTGCTCGATCTCGTGCGTTTCGCGCGCCTGGGCCACCGTCTCCTGCCATGCGCCGGGCCCGACCGGATCGGGACCGTAGGCCCGCTGGACCAGCCGGTCGATGTCAGCCGGCAAGTGGACGACGTTATCGCCGGTCGCGGCCGCCTCCGGGGCCAGGTACGGCTCCAGCACCGCGGCGGCGCGCAGCAGCGGGTAGGGACGGTAGACGATTTCGGACCCCGGGTCGGGCTTCGGTGGCCGCTGTTCCCAGTCGGCTCCCGTGATCAGACAGCGCGCCGAGCGGAGCCGCTTCGGGCGCTCGCTCTGGTCCGCTCCGCGCGCGTGGCGGTGCAGACGCCCCATGCGCTGCAGCAGCAGGTCGATGGGCGCCAGATCGCTGACCAGGATGTCGAAGTCGATGTCCAGCGACTGCTCCGCGACCTGACTGGCGACGACGACCCGGCCGTGTTCCGGCCGCCGCCCGCCGAGTTCGGCGACCTTGGACGGAGGGCCGAAGGTGGCCAGCAGTTCCCGGTCCCTGGCGGCACGATCGAGGTCGACGAATCGAGCGTGGGCGACGGAGACCTCGATTCCGGTGTCCGCGAAGCGTTCGCGCAACACCTTGGCGGTGGCGTGCACCCGCCGGACGGTGTTGTGCACGACCAGGGCGCACCCGCCGTCGCTGAGTTCCTCCCTGAGACGTTCCGCGAGTGCGCATGGATCATCCACGATGCGCTCGATGCGCACATCGGTCCGCCGCCCGGAAGCGCCAGGCGTCATGACCTCCGGTGCGCGGCCGGGCACCGCGCTGGTCAGAAGGGGGTAGCCCGTGGCCTGTTCGACCAGATCGAACTCGGCGGTCCCGCGCCGGACCTGGGCGTAGGCTTCGACGAGTTCCCGGCGGCGGCGGGCCGGCAGCGTCGCCGAGAGCACGACGACCGGGACCCGGTAGGCACCGAGCCAGGAGAGCACCAGGTCAAGGTAGGTGTTCATGAAAGTGTCGTACGCGTGCGCCTCGTCGATCACCACGACCTTGCCGGCGAGGGCCAGGTGGCGCAGCGCCAGATGACGGCTCTTGAGACCGGCGAACAGCAGCTGGTCGATCGTGCCCACGGCGAACGAGGACAGCATCCCCTTCTTGCGGCCGCGCAGCCACTGGTGGACGACCAGCTCGGTCGCCGCCCTGCCGTGTTCCCGCTCACTCCCGTCGCGATCGATGTCCTCCGATGCCCAACGACCCGCGTGCAGCATGGCGGCGTACCGCTCATTCAGCGCCGCTTTGGAATGAGCCAGGAAGACCGACCGAGGCTCTGACTCACCCAGCGCTTGGACCCACTCGGTCAGGCGCGGAAACATCGCGTTACTGGTGGCCATGGTCGGCAGCGCGATGAAGCAGCCTCCGGCGCCGCTCCGCGCTGCGAGGACCTCGGACGCGACCAGGGCCGCCTCGGTCTTGCCTTCACCCATCGGGGCCTCGATGACGAGCATCCCTGGGTCTTCCATCGCACGCGCCGCTGCGAGGGCGGCTTCCTGCACCGGCCGGACTCGTGCCTCCTCCGGCCAGGAGAAACGTGCCGCGAACACCTCCTGCGCGGCTCCCACCGGCTCTCGCGGCTGCCAGGGTCCCGGCAACCCCAACTTCTCCCAGGCCACCTCGACGCGACCGCGGCGCTCGTCGCCCGTCTCCCGGAAGTACGGGAAGAGTTCGGGGTTGGAGGCGATCCAGTCGCTCACGATGACGAGCGCGTTCAGGAGCACCTGCGCGGGCCGCGAAAGCCGCACGGTGCGCCAGACGGCGAGGCGCTCCTCGATCTGGCAGGTGACGGCGGCGCCGTCGAGCAGTTCGCCCTGCACCTGCCGCCACACGTGCTCATCGCGACGGCCGTACAGTAACGCCGGGCGGACCATCGCATCCCTTACAGCGCCGTCGCCGGGCGGCACACCATGGTGGCCGCCGACGATCACCGTGAGCTGCAGTGCCGCCGCCTTCGTCCACCCCCGCGCCTCCAGCCACGAAGTAAGAAGAATCTGTCCGGCCAGTCCGTGCGGAGCGAAACCGTGGTCGGCCATCTGGCGGCGCGAATCCATAGCGAGACCCTGCGCGCGCATGACGTCGGCCAGCTCCTCGACCTGGCTGGCGAACGCGGGGGTGGCCTTGCCGATGTCGTGCACCATGGCCAGCCACAGCGCGAGCAGCCGACCGTCAGCCGCGCCCTCGGGCAGCGCTTCGCTGATCCGCCGCTTGACCAGCGGCGGCAACCACTCGTCCCACAAATAGGCCGCAGCACCCGCGCTGTCCGCCATGTGACGCCACAACGGGAGCCACCCATTGGTGTCCCGATCGTGCTTGGCCCACACGGAACGCGCCGTCGCGGAGAGCGAACCGCGCAGCTGCTGGGCGAACTGCTCGAAGGACATGGCGTGATTCAAGCGGACTTGAGATCGCATCCACGCGGTGAACGGGGCACTTGTCCGTATCCGGCCATCGGGCCGGAGGTCTTTCGCGCGCCTTCGGAGCGGAACGGCTCGCGGGGGCACGGCGCTAAGGGGGGTGGAACAGTCGACGTTTTCAGGCACTCCTGGGCACGGCTGAGAGTCGTCCCCGCGTGCGCGCGGGGAGCAGCAGTCGCAGGCCCACACCCAGACTCCTGCGTCGGGGTCACCCCCACATGCGCGGGGAGCAGCACCAGGGGCCGCGCAACGCCAACTCGACGCTGGGGTCACCCTCGCGTGCGCGGGGAGCAGGATCTGACCTTGCCAATGCTGACCGGAGTGAAGGGGGCCACCCCCGCGTGCGCGGGGAGCAGGATCTGACCTTGCCAATGCTGACCGGAGTGAAGGGGGCCACCCCCGCGTGCGCGGGGAGCAGAGATCGAACTCCAGGGTGGCGCCCGTCGCGCGGGGGTCACCCCCGCGTGCGCGGGGAGCAGATGGCCGGGCATGAGGCACTACGGGTGCAAATGGGGTCACCCCCGCGTGCGCGGGGAGCAGGTCCATCGTGTCGCCTGTGTAGGCGTGCCACCGGGGCCACCCCCGCGTGCGCGGGGAGCAGGTACGAGCGGAGGGGGCCGGTGGTGTGGAGGGGGGGTCACCCCCGCGTGCGCGGGGAGCAGCACGCCCCCGCTCGTGCGCTGGTGCGTGCTCTGGGGGTCACCCCCGCGTGCGCGGGGAGCAGACGACGTCCCGGTACCACTCGGAGCGGTAGTCGGGGTCACCCCCGCGTGCGCGGGGAGCAGGAGTCTGGGCCGGTGGAGGGTCAGCCGGGGCTGGGGTCACCCCCGCGTGCGCGGGGAGCAGTCTCGTTGACCTGGAACGATACTGACGCCGAACCTCATTTTGAACCACTTTGCCGTTGCCTCTTTCCGAGGCTGCCAGCGTAGGCCACGAGTCGACAGTCGGCGCGAATCCGAGCAGGCGAGCCGCAATCGGCGGTACTGGATGCGTTGAGTCGGCGGTTCGGGTCTTCGGTCGGCACCGTATGGGTGGGCTGATTGTTCAGGCGTGCGGTGCCGTGGCCCGGATGCCGGCGAGTACCACGCCGACGATGCGTTCCGCGTCGGTGCGGGTGAACGGGCGCACGCCGCGGTTGGTGATGAGGTGTACCGGGCCGGAGATCATCTCGCCGAGGAAGGCGCTGTCGACCGGAGGGAGCTCGCCCCGGGCGACGGCGGTGTCCACGCGGCGTCGCAGGGCGGCCACGCGTTGGTCGAGGATTCTGGTCACCGCCTGCCGGACGGTGGGGCTTGGGTGGGCGGGCTGGATGGCCTGTTCGAGGGTCCGGCCGAATGGGGTTTCCAGGCCGCCGGCGAGGGCCAGCAGGAAGTCCACCAGGTCTCGGTGGATGTCGCCGGTGTCGGCGATCGAGGCGAGGTCCTCGGCGTAGCGCAGCAGGGCCTCGACCACCAGTTCCTCGCGGTCGGGCCAGTTGCGGTAGACGCTGGTCTTGTGCACGCCGGCGCGCTCGGCGACCTCCTCGTAGCGGAAGCCCGCGATGCCGTCGCGTGCCACGAGCTCGGCGGTCGCGGCGAGGATCTGGGCTCTCACCCGGGCGGTGCGGCCGCCGGGGCGCCGTGCGGGCGGCCGGTCGGCGGTCCTGTCGGCCATCGCCGTGCTCACCTCCTGTGCTCTGCTCGGGTGCCGATTGTGGCCAGGTGCGGCGTTGCGGTGCAAGCCGGCGATAAGTAAGCTGCGTTAAAAGCAACAATTTGTTGCTTTAGGTATCAGTAACCGCGGCAGCGGCGGCCGATCCGATCACCCCCTCAGTGAAACCTGGAGCGCACACGTGCACATCCTTGTCTCCGGCGCCGGTATCGCCGGGCTCGCCTGCGCGGTCGAGCTCGGCACCCGCGGCCACGAAGTCACCGTTGTCGAGTACGGCCACCACCTCCGGCTCACCGGCACCCCCATCGACATCCGGGGTGATGCGATCGAGGCCGTGGCCGGGATGGGGCTGCTCACGAAGATCCGGAAGCACCGGGTCCGGATGTCGGAGCTCACCTGGTTCGTCGACAGCCGGGGCGAACCGGTGGCCCGGCTCCCGATCGCGGAGATCAGTGACTCCGATGACGACATCGAGCTCCTCCGCGAGGACCTCGTGCGCATTCTCGCCGATGCGGTGCCGGACACCGCGACGATCCGCTTCGGCGACTCGATCGCGACACTGACCGACGGCGGCGTCGATGGCGGCGTCGACGTGCGTTTCGCATCGGGCCGCACCGGGCGGTACGACCTGGTGATCGGTGCCGACGGCCAGCACTCCACGGTCCGCGGGCTGGTGTTCGGGCCCGAGGAGGACTACCTCCGGCACCTCGGTGTCTACTTCGCCCTCGCCGACCACCCCGGCGAGGCGCGATCCGAGGGCGCCAACTCGATATACAACGTCCCCGGCCGGATGGCGGGCATCTTCCGGTACAACGGCAAGGCCGTCGCGGTTTTCCAGTTCCGCTCGGAACCGATCGACTACGACCGCCACGACCTGGACGCCCAGAAGAAGATCCTCATCGACGCCTTCGCGGGCTACCGGTCGTGGCGGATCCCGGAGCTGCTTGCGGCGGCCCGCGCCGATCCCGGTTTCTTCTTCACCTCCGCCGGCCAGATCCACCTGCCCTCCTGGCACCGTGGCCGCGTCGTCCTCGTCGGGGACGCCGGGTACTGCCCGGCCTTCCTGTCCGGCCGGGGCACCTCCCTCGCGCTCACCGGCGCCCGCTTTCTCGCCGAGGAACTCCAACGGTGCGGCGATGACCACACCGCCGCGTTCGCGCGGTACGAGGCCCGGCAGCGCCCCTATGTCACCTTTGCTCAGGGTCGTGTCGACAGCGGTCGCGACCGCATGCTGCCGGCCACCTGGGCTGCCATCGCCGCCCGCAACAAGGCGCTGCAGGCGCCCGGCACCGGCGCGGCCTGAACCCGCCCACTCCCCGGACGTCGGCTCGGCCGGCGACCCGCCCCGATCGCGCCGCTCACGGAGCGTGCCGTTCGCCGGGCCCTCAATGCGCTGGAAAGAATGCATAGTGGACGACACGCTGGAAAAGCCCACCCCCGGCGTCCAGGAGCACCGCTGGAGCAAGCGGCTCGTTCTCTGGGCGGCCGTTCTGACCCTCGCCAATGTTCTGGCCGACGTGGCCATCGGCTCGCCGATGATGGTCCTGCCCCAGTTACTGGAGCATTTCGACACCGACCAGGCGGCGTGGCTGAACGCGAGCGCGATGCTGGCCGGTGCCATCTGGTCACCGCTGCTCGCGAAGAGCTCCGACATCTTCGGCAAGCGCCGGATACTCATCGGCACGCTGCTCCTCGCATGCGCGGGAGCGCTGGTCTGCCTTGCCGCCCCCAATATCTGGATCTTCCTGGCGGGTCGCTTCTTCCAAGGCGCCGCCTTCGCCGCGGTCTTCATCACGGTGACCCTCGCGCGCCAGATCTACTCCCCGCGGGTGGCGATGGCCGTGGTCGGGCTCGTGACGTCCGGCTCGTCGGTCGTCGGGATCATCGAGCCGTTCCTGATGAAGCCGGTCATCGATGTGTTCGGCCACCGGAGCGTGTTCGTCGTGGCGGCCCTGCTCGCCGCGGCGGCCGCGATCTGCGTGCGTTCCTTCATCCCGGAGTCGCCGATCCGCGGCACCGGCCGGATCGACGTGGTCGGGGCGTTGCTGCTCGGTGGCGGCCTCGGCGCGGTGCTCGCCTACGTCAGCCTCGGCAGCGACCTCGGATGGCTGTCCGGGGGCGCGATCGCGCTGCTGGCGGCCGGTGCCGTCGCGTTGGCCGGTTGGGCGTTCCTCGCGCTGCGGGTCGACGAGCCCATCATCGACATCCGGGCTCTCAGCCGTCCGGTCCTGCTGACGCTGCTGGCCCTGGTGCTGGCAGCGGGCTCCTTCCGGAGCATGCTGCAACTGACGAGCATCATCGCCCAGGTGCCGCCCGGCCTGGGGCTCGGTTACGGGCTGGGCGACGGAGAGGCGGTCGCGGTGCTGCTCGCCACACCGAATTTCGGCATCGTCATCGGCGGCGCGTGCGCCGGATGGATCGCGGGGCGGTTCGGTCCCGCGCTTCCCCTCCTCGGCGGCATCGCTCTTGGGGTCGTGGCGACCTTCGTGATGCTGGCGGGCGTATCAGTGCTCCCGCTGGCGATCGCCTGCGGCGCCATGGTCGGTGTCGCCGCCGGCGCGATCGGTGCCTCCGGCTACAACCTGGCGACCGGCCTCGCGGCGCCCGAGCGGCAGGGCACGATCGCCGGTCTGGTGTCGGTCGTGCTCGCCCTCGGCTCGGTCGTCTTCAACTTCGCCGGGGGCGAGGTGCTCAAGGCGACCCGGATTCCCGGGACCTTCGCCGACGGTGCACCGGTGAGCACGGCGGCCGGCGTGTACCTCTACGTCGCGATGGCGGGAGCGCTCTTCCTCCTCGCCGTGGTGCCGGCGATCATGCTGGCACGTCACCGGCCCGCCGCGCCGGCCGTACCCGGGGCACCGCAGCGTCCGGGGGCGCCTGCGGTCGGCCGGTAGCCCGGCGGCCCCGCTGCCGTCCCCCGGAGGGACGGCAGCGGGGCGCGGGGTCAGGCGAACCGGCCACCAGTGCCGCCACCGGCCCGCCGCACAGCGCGGCCCCGAGCATGCCGGGCAGCGCGTGCGCGGGCGTCAGCCCGCTCAGTGCCATCCCGATGGCGACGTAGGCGAAGGCCGCACCCGTGGCTAGGGGTTCTCGGCCAGGATCTCCTCGACCAGGCCCGGGCCCGGGTAGTCCGCCATCACGACGCCCGTCCGGGGGAGGTCGGTCTCGCGGAGATAGGCGAGGGCGTGGTCGTTGGTGCCCCGGAACCCGAAGCCGCCCGATGCCACATGGATGGGGAAGGCTCCGACGCCGGCGCCGCTGAGGAAGTTGATGTGCAGGGTGCCGGCCGGACCGGTGCGGGTGGTCTCGAAGTGGGTGCGGGCCTTCTCCCACTTGCCGGCGATGTCGAAGAGGGTGGGCACCTCGTAGTCGTCCTGGATGGACATGCCCGAGCCCGCCCACCGGGGGCCGTAGACCCGGCCCGCTCCGTCGAAGTCCTGGAGGATGACGATGCGGCCGCGTACCTGGCCCAGGTCGGGGACGCGGGTGGCGTAGTCACCGCTCGGCGGCGTCCACACGAAGTCGCGGGCCAGACCGGCGGTCTCGGGGTTCTCCTCCAGGTACCAGTCGAGCGTCTCCTCGTAGCTGCGGGTGTTCTGCTCGGCGGTGTGCTCGGGCTTGATGCGCATCAGCACGGTCTCGGTCGGGTGTGCGCGCAGGAAGTCGGTGGTCTGCCGGATGACGTCGGTGAAGTTCGCGTTCACGTAGACGGCGCCGTGGTGGATCGTGAACCGGTCCTGGAAGTGCCGGGTCCGGATGTCGAGCGCCCGTACCCCCGCGTCGAGTTGTTCGGGGAGCGGGCTCTCCTGGGTCTCGGCGATCGCGGTGACGTCGCGCGCCATGGTGTCGTGGGTGCCGGGGATGGACAGCGCGGCCAAGCTGGTGCCGTCGCTGATCCCGGCCATCCAGTCCGGGTTGCTGATGGCTCCGAGGTCGAAGCTGTGCCGGTCGTCGGCCAGCGCCGGGGCCGCGGGCGCCAGCGCGGCGAGGAGACCGGCCATGAGCCCGGCCAGCGTGGTGCGGACGCGCACCCACGGACGACGGCCGGGCCGGGGGGAGGGTCGGTTTCGGGCGGGCACTGGGGGGATGCTCGTCGAGGACACGTTCGCCGCACCTAACGCTGAGTTGTGGGGGGATCTCACTCCGCGCAGCAGTATGGGCGGCCGCGGTAACGATCGCACCGCCGCGTCGCCCCGCTCGTGTGCCGGATGTGGCCGCTGCGGGATATGGACATGCCGGGCTTCGGCGTGTTAAACGCCGCCCGCCCGCGTCGCCCATGAGGGGGACGGGGCACTGCCGAGCCCCGCATCAGGATCGGGCGACCGGCCGATGTCACACTCCGGCGGGCCGGCCTGTCATCCCTGTGGAAGCACGCACCGCGGACGCCCGGCGAAGCTCGAACCGGGCGTCCGGCACGATGGAGGAGCCACCATGGCCCGTATCTCGCTCACCCCACCGGACACCCTGCTGAACCGCGTCGCCGCCTGGTACTCCCGGCGCGGCTACGGCAAGGTGCTCGCCCCCGGCCTGGCCATGGGGCACAACGCGCGGGTACTGCTCGCCTACGTCCGGCTGGAGCGCGCCGCCGCCAGGTGGAACGGCCTCGACCCCGGCCTCAAGCACCTCGCCGTGATGGCCTCGGCGGCCCGGATCAACTGCTCGTGGTGCATGGATTTCGGCCACTGGGAGGCCCACGAGCTCGGGCTGCCCATGGAGAAGATCGCCATGGTTCCGCGGTGGCGTGCCGACCGGGCGGCCTTCACGGAACTGGAGCTGCTGGTCCTGGAGTACGCCGAGGCGATGACCGAGACCGAGCCCCGCGTCACCGACGAGCTCGCCGCCGCGCTGCTGCGGCGACTCGGTGCGGCGGCCTTCGTCGAGCTCACCGCCGTGGTGGGCCTGGAGAACTACCGTTCGCGCGTCAACAGTGCCTTCGGCCTCACCGGCCAGGGCTTCTCGAACGCCTGCGCGGTACCGTCGCGACCGTGATCGACACGGCGACCTTCGAGCAGCACCGGCGCACGCTGTTCGGCATCGCCTACCGCATGCTCGGCAGCGTCGCCGACGCCGAGGACCTGGTGCAGGAGACCTGGCTGCGCTGCAGCCAGGCACCCGCGCCGGTGGACAATCCCGGCGGCTACCTGGCCCGCACGATCACCAATCTCGCGATCAACCTGCTCTCCTCGGCGGCCGTCACCCGGGAACGGTACGTCGGCCCCTGGCTGCCGGAGCCCCTGGTCACCATGCCCGACGCCGCGGAGGAGGCGGAGCTGGCCGAGTCGGTCTCGCTCGCCCTGCTGGTCGTGCTGGAGAGTCTCTCGCCGCTGGAGCGGGCGGTCTTCGTGCTCAAGGAGGTCTTCGGCTTCTCGTTCCGGGAGATCGCCGGGATGCTGGAGCGCAGCGAGGCGTCCGTCCGGCAGGTCGGCCACCGGGCCAGGGCGCACGTCCGGGCCCGCCGGACGCGGTACGACACCCCGGCGGAGGTGCGGCGGCAGGTCACCGACCGGTTCCTGGCCGCCTGCCTCGGCGGCGACCTCAGCCGCATGATGGAGCTGCTCGCCCCGGACGTGACGGCCTGGAGCGACGGCGGCGGTAAGGTGCGGGCCGCCACGCGCCCCCAGCACGGCGCGGACAAGGTCGCCCGGTTCCTCGCCGCCGTACTGGCCCAGCCGATGGCGGATCCCCGGCTGCACGCGGTCGACGTCAACGGCGAGCCGGGGCTGTTACTCACCGTTGCGGGCCGCCCGGACACCGTCGCCTGCGCGGAGGTGGCCGACGGCCGGATCACCGAACTCCGCATCATCCGCAACCCGGACAAGCTGCGGCATCTGCCGGCCGGTCGCTGACCGCCGGGCGCCACCCGGAAGCCGCCGCTCCGTCATCCGGGCCCCCCGTATTCGGGACGTTTTCGTGACCGGAGGGGATTGATTCGCCCGGCACGTTCTGGTTTGCTGCGATCGATCCATCGTTCTCTCATCCGCGCCGATCACGCAGCCCCCGCCCGATGTCCCCACCCCCTCGGGCGCGACCGAAAGCCCGCGTCGCCGCACGGAGTGTGACGATCGTGCCACGGCGCGGCATTCATCGGCCGCTGACATCGGGCCATGGGAGACGCCGCCGACCGGCGCGGAGCGTGACACCTTCACTCCGTCGCCAGTCCACCCCGCACGGCGGCTGGCCCTAGGTGAACAGGAGTCGTGGCACCGTGCGAGTGCGTATCGTCACGGCGGTCCGGAGGTTCTGGTCCGGGTCCGGCGCGTCCGGTGGCACCGCGGTCGTGCTGGCGGTCGCGCTCGTGTGCACGGTGTTCGGGGCCGGCGCGCTCGGGCGGGCGGACGCCATGTCGGACGGCAACGTGTGGCTGTGGAGCAGCCTCACCGGTGAGATCAGCCGGGTGAACGGGCACAGCGGGCAGGTCGATCTGGTCTCACGGCTGCCCGAGGCCACCGGCGACCGGGTCCAGGTGACCCAGAACGACCAGTACCTGATCCTGCACGACCTCGACACCGGGCGGATGACGGCGATCGACCTCAACCGGATGGGCTTCTCCGGCCGGGTCGACCTCGGTGCGGGCGGGGACTTCGCTCTGGCGCTCGGCGAGGAGACCGCGGTGGTCGTCGACCGCCGCACCGGCGAGGTTCAGCCGGTCGACCCCGCCACCCTGCAGACCACGGGGGAACGCGTGCACATGCCCGCGCCCCTGGTGGGCGGCGCGTTCGACGGCGAGGGCGCGCTGTGGCTCGGCGTCCCCAGCCAGGGCACGGTCGCCGGTCTCACGGCCGCGCACGGCGAGGTGGAGGTCGGGCGGACGGTCGCGGTGGCCGACCCCGGCGACGATCTCGCCGTCTCCGCGCTGGACGACGGCGCCCTCGCCGTGAACCGCTCTGACGACGAGATCGCGGCGGTGACCGGCACCGGCGACCCGGTGGTGATCCCGTCGCCGATCCCGCTGGAGGGCGCCTCGGTCCCGGACCGGACCACCGGCGACCTCATCGCGCTGACCGCGCCCGAGGCCGGGCGGATCCTCACCCTCACCGGCATGGCGAGCGGCGATCCGGAGCTGGGCTCCATCAGCGTCGACCTCGCCGCGGCGGGAACCGCCGTGCCTTATGAGGGGCGGGTGTACCTGCCGTTCGACGAGGAGGGCGTGGTCCGCGTCTACGCGCCGGACGGCGTGGAGCAGCAGGTCATCACCGTCCCGGAGACCGAGGGCGACCTGGAGGTCGAGGTCCGTGAGGGCCACCTGTTCGTCAACGCCCCGGACTCGCGGTCGGCCGTCGTCGTGGACCCGTCCGGTCGCGCCCAGGTGATCGACAAGTACGCGCCGCCGCCCGGTCCCGGTGGCGACCCTGCCGAGCCCGGCGACATCACCGATCCGGGGCCGCCGGCCAATCCGCCCGCGTCACAGCCGCCCATCGAGGTGCCGCTGCCGAGCGACCCGCCCGGCCCGATCCCGGACCCCGAGGAGCCCGAGGAGCCCGACTCCGGTGAGGCCCCCGGCGCGCCCACCCCCGTCTCGCACGAGGCGGGCGACGGCTCGGTGCGGCTGTCCTGGTCCGCCGCCTACTCGCCGGACGCCCCGGTGCAGCGCTACGTCGTCACCTGGGAGGGCGGCCGGACCACCGTCGGCGGCGACGAACTCGGCACGACGATCACCGGCCTGACCAACGGGACGGCCTACCGGTTCCGCGTCACCGCCACGAACCGGTACGGCACCGGCCCCGCCGCGCAGTCGGCCGAGGTGACGCCGTCCCGGGACGCGCCCGCCGCCCCGGACTGGGTGAGCGCCGAGGCCGACGGCGACGGACGGGCCACCGTCACATGGGCGCCGGTGGACGGCGCCGTCGACTACCTCGTCACCACGCGGGCCGACCCGGCGGCCGACGTCGCCGACCGCACGTCCACCGGCGGTTCGGTGACGGTCACCGGCCTGGAGCCCGGCTCCAGCTACGTGTTCACCGTGGTGGCGCGCGGTGAGGGCGGTGCGAGCGGGGAGCCGGCGAGCAGCGCGCCGCTCACGCTGCCCGAGGCGTCGCTCGGCGCGCCGGCCGAGGTCTCGTTCCAGACCTCGGGCGGCACGATCGCCGTCCGCTGGTCGGCGGTCGAGGGCGCCGCCCAGTACCGTGTGACGCCCGGCGGCGACGGCAGCGGGAGCCTGCAGCCCGTGACCGTTCCGGGCACGTCGCACTCCTTCCAGCGCACGTCCGGACGGTGCTTCTCGTTCACGGTGCAGGCGGTCGGTTCCGACGGGACCGTCGCCGAGGAGGGGACCACGAGTCCCGCCTCCTGTGTCCGGGACTTCGGCTGAGCCGCCCGGTGCCGCATCCCCGCCCCGTCGCCCGCACATCCGCACAGAGAAAGGACCGTCAGTGACCACCGCGTCCGACGCCGTCGCCAACACGGCCCCCGGCGGCCACGCCGCCGCGCCGCCCCTCACCACCGAGGAGGTGACCGCGTACGCCGCCGACGTCGAACGCATCGCGGCCGCCGTGCGGCGGACGGTGCTCGGCAAGGCCGACGTCGTGCGGCTGGCGCTCACGGCGCTGCTCTCGGACGGCCACATCCTGCTGGAGGACGTGCCCGGGGTCGGCAAGACGACGCTGGCCCGCGCGATCGCCGCGTGCGTCGGCGCGGACTGGCGCCGCATCCAGTTCACTCCGGACCTGCTGCCGTCGGACGTCACCGGGGTCACCGTCTTCAACCAGGCGGAGCACACGTTCGAGTTCCACCCCGGGCCGGTCTTCGCCGCCGTCGTGATCGCCGACGAGATCAACCGCGCCTCCCCCAAGACCCAGGCCGCGCTGCTGGAGGTCATGGAGGAGCGGCACGTCACGGTCGACGGTGTGCGGCACCCGGTGCCGGAGCCGTTCCTCGTCGTGGCGACGCAGAACCCGGTCGAGATGGACGGCACCTACCGGCTGCCCGAGGCGCAGCTCGACCGGTTCCTCGTGCGGCTCTCCCTCGGTTATCTGGACTCCGATGCCGAGCTCGCGGTGCTGCGCGGCGAACGGCTCGCCTCGCCGGACGACCTGGAGCCCGTGACGGACACCGCCGGCATCGCCCGGCTGGCCGCCGCCGCCCGGCGGGTGCACATCCACGACGCCATCTTCGAGTACGTGCTGCGTCTGGCGCAGGCCACCCGGTCCCACTCCGAGCTGCGGGTGGGCCTGTCCACCCGCGCGACGCTGGCGCTGACCGGCGCGGCGCGGACGGCCGCGCTCGCCGACGGGCGCCCGTTCGTGGTTCCCGAGGACGTCAAGCGGCTGGCCGTCCCGGTGTGGGCGCACCGGCTCGTCCTCACCTCCGAGGCGGCGGTGGGCGGCCGGGACGCCGCGACGCTGCTGGCGGAGGTCCTCGACGACACGCCGGCGCCGCAGCCGGTGCGGACGGTGGCCTGAGTGTCCGGCGGGGGCGCACGGGCGACGGCGGGGCGGCGCTGATGCCGACGGCTCGGGGGTGGGCGGTCGCCGCGTGCGGCGCGGCGCTGCTGACGCTCGGTGTGGTCTGGGACTACCGCGAGCTGGCCGTGCTGGGCGCCGCCGCCCTGCTCGTGGTGGCCCTCGCCGTGGCGCTGGCCCGGCCGCCGGGGCGGATCGCGGTGCACCGGCGGCCGGCGGCGTCGCGCGTCGCGCCGGGCGGTTCGGTCGCGGTGGACGTGACGCTGAGCGCCGACGGCCGCCGCCGGTTTCCGCGGCTGGCCGAGCGCGTCGCCGGTCTCGGGGAGGAGCGAATGATCGATCTGCCGGACGCGGGGGCGGCCGGAAGCGTCCGTTACCGGCTGGCGGCCGGGCGGCGCGGGGTCCTCGAACTGGGACCGGTCCAGGCCCGGCGTTCCGACCCGTTCGGGCTCGCGGCGGCCACCCGCCGGTACGGCGGGACGGACCGGGTGTGGGTGCACCCCCGCTGGACACCGCTGCGTTCGCTCCCGGTCGGCCGGGTGCCCGACCCGGACGGTGTGCTGGACGGTGCCAAGAGCGGGAACCTCACGTTCCACGCGCTGCGCGACTACGTGCTGGGCGACGACCTGCGGCACGTGCACTGGCGCAGCTCGGCGCGGCAGGGCCGGCTGGTGGTCCGCGAGTACATCGACACCTCCCACGCGCGGATCGCGCTGCTCGTGGACGACCGGGGCGCGGCCGACGGCCGTGACGGGCTGGACGCGGTGGCCGAGGCGGCGGCGTCCGTCGCGGTGACGGCACTGCGCTCGGGCCTGCGGTGCGACCTGCGCCTGGTGAGCGGCGCGGCCCGCGACGGCGCGGCCGGGGTGCACCGTCTGCTCGACCTGCTGGCCGAGGCCGAGCCGACGCCGGAGGCCGACCTCGCCCGCACGTGCCGGGCGCTGCGCACCCGCCGGGCCGGTGACACGGTGGTGCTGGTGAGCGCCGGGCTCTCCGACGACGACCTGCGGGTGTTCGCGGAGCTGCGCGACTGCTGCCCCGGGCTGGTCGCCGTGCTGCTCGGTCCCGCCTCCGGCCGGGTGGCGCCCTCGGGCGTGACGGTCCTGCCCGCGCGAGATCCGGCCGACTTCGTCCGGCGGTGGAACGAGGCGCCATGGGCGCGCTGAAGGGGTGGGGCGCCCGCACGGCCGCCGGAACCGGCCCGCGACCCGGCCGAGTGCAAGCCCCGGCGGTCGGCGGATACGACGACACGCCGCCCACGCAGATCGCCGAGGCCGTGCCACGGGCGAATCCACCGGCGCGGGCACTGGCCGACGGACGGGGGCCGGCGGCGCGGGGCATCGCGTCGCCGGTGCCGGAAGGCCGCGGTGCGGTTCAGCGGTGGCCCTCGCTTTCCAGCAGGGCGATGCCGGTTCCCGCCCTGGTTCGCGTGGGCCGACCGGCCCCGGGGCTTGCGGGTGTGCGGCGGCCCGCGGCAGGGGCTTCTTCCGCGCTGGCGGCGGAGCCGACCTCCGTCGGGCCGGGAACACGCGTGGGCGTGGGCTCGCCCGCCGGTCAATGGCCCGGCGCCCAGGGATCCTCGGCGGTCGGCACCGCGAACCCGCGGGTCCGCGGGCCGGCAGGCGCGCGGGGCTCCGCCACGCGTCCGGGACCCGCCCCCGCCGGACCTCCCGATCCGGCACACCGGGTACCGCGGTCCGGCCGGCGGCTCCACCCGGGGCACGTCGCGGATCACGTCCCGTACAAGGGGTGGCCTCCTTACGCTGGCACCCCCACCGATGCGCGATCGCGTCAGACGGCCTGGCCCGGAAAGCACGCCACAGGCTCACCCGACGATCGGCGGCCGGATTCTCCGAGAACCCGCGCGGACGGCCGGTGCCTCGTCATGCGGCACAGGATGGCGGACCGCGCGTCCGCCGGTCCCGGGACCTACCGGTCGCGCGCTCGGCTCCCGAGGTCCACGGCGGACGGCTCGCCCCGTCCCGTTCCGCCTGCGGCAGCGGCAGACGCCCAGGGCCGCGCCGCGTGCCCCGCCCGCACCAGGCCTCGCGGACCGGCACTGCGGGCGCAACAGGCGGCCCGAGGGCTCCACCCGGATCACGCGCCGCTTCGAGTCCCGTGCGCGGACGGGGCATGTGGCTCCGGCTCCCACGCCGACGCACGAGCGCGCCGGAACCGCTCGCCCGCACGAAGCCTCGCGGGTTCACCCGCCGCTCGCCGGCCGAATTCTCCGGGTACCCGCGCGGGCGGCCGGTGCCGCGCCATGCACCCCGGGGCGGATCACGCGTCCACCGGCCCTGGAATCCGCTACTCACGGCCGTGGCCCCCGGGATTCCCGGAGAACGGCCGGTCCCGTCATGTTCCGCCCGCGGCGCGAATCTCCGCTTCGACCGGCCGAGAGCGGGACTCGGCCGCGCGCCGGAATCCGCCGATCGTCCGGTCCGGGCGGCGGTCGGGTTCGATGAACGGCCTGGCGCGAGGGAGAGGTGGGCCATGGGCGCGGTGACCGTCGAACGGCCGAGTCCCTCGACCGCCGCCGCGCGTCCCGGGGCGGACGGTGGGACGGCGCCCGGTCCGCCGCGTCGCGACGTGCGAGCGGTGTTCGGGGCGGTGTGCCTGGTTCTCGCCACCGTCGCGGGCGGGGTCGCGCTCGCGCCGTCCTATGCGGAACCGGGTGCCGTGCGGATCGTGCTCGGCGCGGCGGCGGTGGTGAGCGTCGCGGTGACGCTGCTGCTCTCGGCGCGGACGGCGGCCGTCGCGGCGCTGCTGGGCGGGTCGCCCATCGCGCTCGGCGGCGTGGTGGCGGTGGCCGCTTGGCGGCCCCCGCTGGCCGGGTTCCCCCCGGAGCAGGTCGCGTCGGCGCTGGTGCACTCCGGGGCGCACATCCTGACCAGCGCGGCCCCCACGCCGGTGAACGTCGACACGCTCACGCTGCCGATGCTCGCCACCTGGCTGGCCGGTGCCGCCGCGGCCCACCTGTGGCACCGGCGGCGCGGCGGAGCGGCACTGGTCCCCCCGGTGCTGCTCCTGGTCGGCGCGGTGGTGCTGAACGGGCCGGTGGCGCCGCCGGGATACCTGGCGGTGGGGCTGCTGGCCGCGGCCGCGGCGGGCCTGTTCGCGGTGTCCGGGGCCGACGCGCGGGCCGCGCAGGGCGCGCCGGGCGGCGCCGCCCTGCGGGTCGGTCTCACGGACGCCGACGGTGGCACGGCGGTGCCCCGCGGACCGCTGCGGCTTCGGGCCGTCGGCGCGGCCGGACTGGCGCTGCTGGCGGTGCTGGTCACCACGGTGGCCGGGCCCGCCGCCGTCTCCGGCTGGGAGGCGCGGCCGTACGACCCGCGTTCGGCCGTCTCGCCGCCCACCCCGCCGGCGCCCGCGCTGAACCCGCTCGGCTACCTGTCCGAGTGGGCGGCCGAGCCCGACCGGCCGCTGCTCACCGTCCGCGCCGGTGAACCCGCCGAGCTGCGCTGGGTGGCGCTCGGCGAGTTCACCGGAACGACCTGGCTGCCCGAGGCCGGGTACCGATCGGCCGGAACCGCGCTGCCCGCGCCGGAGCCCGCCCCGCCGCACGCCACGGAGGCGCGCGTCGAGGTGGCCGTGGGCGAGCTGCCCGGCGACTGGCTGCCGGTGCCGGGCGCGCCGCGCAGGATCGACGCAGCCGGAATCGGCTTCGACGCCGTCTCGGGGACCGTGGCGGCGCTGGACGGTCCCGCGGAGGGACGCCGCTACACGGTGACCGGCGATGTCGGGCACTGGCGCGCCGCGGAGATGGCGGACGCCCGGGTTCCCGCGGACGCCGCCCTGGACCGGTACCGGGAGCTGCCGGCCGGGGCGCCGCCCCTGGTCACCGAGATCGTGGCGGAGATCGCGGCGAGCGGCCCGCCGCACGCCCGGGCCGAGGCGATCGCCCGCTACCTGCGGGAGACCTACACCTTCGACCCCGAGGTGCCCGGCGGGCACGGCTACGCCAACCTGGCCAACCTGCTGGTCGCCCCCGGCGAGGACGGCGGCGGCGGGACGTCGGAGCAGTTCGCGAGCGCCTTCGCCGTGATCGCGCGGGCGGCCGGCCTGCCGAGCCGCGTCGTCGTGGGGTTCGGCCCGGGCGCACCGGCCGGCGACGGCGAGTTCCAGGTCCGCACCGGCGACGCGGTCGCGTGGGGCGAGGTGTACCTGTCCGGTTTCGGCTGGGTGCCGTTCGACGTGACGCCCGGCGGCGAGGACGCGGGCGGTTCCGCCGCGCCGGAGACCGGGTCGATCGCCGAGTCGGAGGCGCCGGAGCCGGAGAACTCTCCCACGCCACCCGAGGAGGACGACCCGGCGGCGTCCGGGCACCGGGAACCGGCCGGAACGCGCTGGGGCGTGATCGTCGTGGTGGCGGCCGGTGCGGTGCTCGGGCTGGCCGTGCTCGCGCTGGTCGGCGTGCCGGTCCTGCGGTGGCTGCGGACGCGCCGCCGTCTCGCCGCGCCGGATCCCGGCGACCGGGTGCTCGGGGCGTGGCACGAGCTGCGCGATGGATTGCGGCTGGCCGGTGCCGCGCTCCCGGCCTCCGGCACGGCCGCCGAAACGGTCGCCCTGGCGAACGGGCTGCTGGCGACCGGCGAGCCCGGACGGCGGCTGCCCGAACTCGCCTACGCGGTCAACATCGTCGGCTTCGCGGCGACCGGCTGGCTCACCGCCGGCGCCGCCGAACGGATCGTGGCCGACACCCGCGGCTACCTGGCGGAACTGCGCGCCGGGCAGCGCCGCCTGCGCCGCCTCACCTGGTGGCTGGACCCGCGCCCCCTGTTCTGGCGGGCGCCATGATCCGGCCGCTCCACCGAACCGCGGAGTCCCGGCGGCACGCGCCGTCGGGGCCGCCGACCGGCCTCACCCGCGAAGGAGTCACCGTGCGAACCGTCAGACCGAGATGGACGACGGCGGCGGGCGTGGTCACCGCCCTGACCGCCGCGACCCTGCTGTCGTCGGCGAGCGCCGCGCAGGGCGCGAGCCCCGAGGAACTGTGCGGCGCCGGATTCGGCACCGTCAACTCCCAGGCGCTGCCGAACGGCGCCGGTACCGTCTACCTGCTGTACAACAACGACGACGGCCGCAACTGCGCCGTCACCATCCGGTCCGGCTCGGGCGGCCCGGTGTACATGGACGTCGGGCTGCGGCACGCCGGCGACGACTCGACGGCCGTGTGGGACTCCGGCAGCTTCGCCCAGTACGCCGGGCCGGTCTACCTGCAGGCGGCCGGCATCTGCGTGGACTGGACCGGCGCGATCAGCGACCGGTCGATCACCGTCCACGAGACCAACTGCGGCTCCTGACCGCGCGAACCGCTCGCACGCCTCGCCACGGCGACCGGCCGGACGGCGCACGGGCGGGGCCTCCGGCCTGCGAGGACGTGTTTTTTCCTGGTCGCGTTCGTCTTCTCACTCCGCTGCGCCGGGCCCCGTACGAGGGGCCTCCGGCCAGAAACGGCGCCACCTACGCTCGCTCCTCGGCTCACCGCTCCCGTCCCCCGGTCGCATTCGCCTCCTCACTCCGCTCCACCGGCCCC